>JAZRIX010000017.1:0-69036 GCA_045645485.1 Clostridia bacterium
AAGAACTGCACCTGCGTACATTCTGTTCAACGAAAACATTCCCGGATCCCAGCCAACAGAAATAATGCCTATTTTCCCGGATTCTTTTGCTGATTTGTCCACATTTGCGAAATGTTCAGGTATTTTGGCATGGGTATCAAAGCTGTCAACAACATTGTAAAGCTTTGCAAGCTCAGGAGTCTGAACAGGCAAATCGGTTGCACTGCCGCCGCAAAGAATTAGAACGTCAATTTTGTCTGTCATATTTGTCAAATCATCTGCGTGAAAAACGCTCACTCCGGCAGTTCTTATTTTCACTGTTTCCGGCGCACGGCGCGTAAAAACACCCACAAGCTCCATATCAGGATTTTGTTTTACAGCCGCTTCAACGCCCTTTCCAAGATTACCGTATCCATAAATTCCGATTCTTATGCTCATTCTATCATAACCTTTCCATCTTCAATTTCATTTGTATAAGAGATATTATATCACTTTTTTTCGTATCAATCAATATTTTTTTTCATATGCATCAAAAAAAGCGGCATTGCACAAAAATACAAAACCGCTTTTACCTTCACTTATATATTTTCAACAGTGGCTGAAATTGTTTTGATTCCAACGCATACTCAACAGTCGGAACAATCATGGACATATCTGCCACTAAAGAATTTTCTTTTATTATTGAATCATCCTGACCAAAGGGCACAAGATACACATTTTTCATATTCAAAAGATAGCCGAGATTTTTGGCATTATTGCCAAGACCGTCATTTGTTGACACAGCTATCACAACCGGTCTTTTGTTTCTGCAATGGGACTTTATTGCCATGGTAACCGAAGTATCTGCAATCCCTGCAGCAATTTTCGCAAGTGTGTTTCCTGTACACGGTGCTACCACCAGAATATCAAGCATTTTTTTGGGTCCGATAGGCTCTGCATCCTTCACTGATGCAATAACTTTTTCTCCTGTTATTCCTTCAAAACGCTGTATGTGTTCCTGAGCTGTACCAAATCTTGTATCGGTTGTATAACTTATTTCAGACATTATGGGAATAATATTTTTGCACATAGGAAACAATGTTTCAATTTGAGGAAAAACTTTTGCAAATGTACAAAATGACCCTGTCATTGCAAATCCCACTGTCGCATCACAAAGCTTCATTTTTCTCCCTCCATTTCCTCCAATATATTCATAATAGTATCACTTATAATTTTTCCTGCTGTCTCTGACGCTACCTTTCCGGGTAAGGACAAAGCCCAGACAACCTTTATACCTCTGCGCCGTGCCTCATCAAAATCCACACCTCCGGGTTTTGACGCAAGATCAATGATTAATGTATTTTTCCTCACGTTTGAAAGCAAATGATAGTCAAGTATTAAACTTGGTGCTGTATTGAAGATTACATCAAACTGTTTGATTGCATTTTGCAATTGAAAAACCGATAATGAAGAATATCCCATTGCACGGGCGTAAGCAAGATCAGCTTTTTTTCTGGCTGCCACCGTTACCTCTGCACCTATACCGTCAAGCATTTTTGAAAGAATTTTTCCTATTCTTCCATTTCCAATCACAAGGCATTCAGAAGAATGCAATGTAAACGATGTTTCCTCCATTGCTATCTGTATCGCTCCCTCAGCCGTCGGAATTGCATTCATAACAGCCAATTCTTCCCGACAAAGATAATCAACAAGCATTAGTCTGTTACTTTCCGCTATTGCTTTTATCTTAGGGTCACAACGTCCCCCAAAAACACGGTTTTTTGTTGAAAAATTCTCAAAAATTTCTGTAATTCCTATTTCAGTGTCACTAAAGGGTGCATTTATACTTTTTCCGTCCAAAGAATAAGGCAACGGTAAAATAATTGCATCATAAACATCTTCAGCCTCTGAAAAATCCCTTATTCTTTGCACTTTCTCTGATATTTTTTCATTAGCTTTTTCAAACCCCATAACCGAAACAGATGTCATAGTTTTTGAAATACAGTTTATAGCATGTATTTGTCGGAGATCTCCCCCTACAAATAAGATTCTTTTTGTGGAGCTGCTCATAAATTTTTTCCTCCATATATACTATTGTAGTTTTATACTTTATATTATGACACTGTTTCTGTTTTGTGTTTGATTCACTCCTCAAACCAATGAATTTTCAAAAAAAAAGAGATGCTTTCACATCTCTTTTTTCACATAGGATATTAAGTTTTAAAGAGTTTCTGATTCTTCAGGCAAAACTTCTACCTCATTGCTTTTGTCTATTGCATTGCAATCTCCAAAAAACTTCAGGTCTGAATGATTTTCAAAAATCCATTTTTTCCCGCTATAGGTGCACAAAACCTTGCTTTCGACCAGACCGGATTCATCAACATCGTTTCGTGACCCAAATTCATAACTATTGTAGAGTCTTAGTGTCAGCATATATTTTCGGTCCGAAACTTTTATAAAGTTATGGTCGTATATCTCAATACCGTGGTCTCCTATTCCGTTTGCTACGTTAATATACAAAGCCCCATCTTCACACGGATTCAAAGCATCGATATACTGCTCTGCCAATTCATCGGCAAAATGACTTTTTATTGCTGCTTCAAGCTTATTTTTTGTATTTATCTCCAAATGAGTAACTTTTGCCTGACCTGCAGAATTTGTTTTGGATGGATCGGTGTAAAACTGCCCGTATATCCATTCATTCCAAAAATCAAATGCACGAATACAATCTGCATAAATAATATCTTCAATAGAAACATCTTTTTCGGTTATATTTACAGGGAGATGCCTATAATAATCCATTTCAAACTTTGTAGCAAAGAACTCATTTTTATTTTTTTCTACAATTTTCGCAACATCTTTGAAATAAAAAATCAAGTCAATATTCTTTGTCTTTATGTAGCCGTTTACAAGAATGTTTGAAATTTCTTTCGCATCGTCCCAGTCCATACCGGGAACACTCGCCAATGCTTTTGCCTGTCCCATATAGGCACGGTCTATCATGGGTTCAATCTTTGAAGCATCTTCATATGCATACGCCGCCTCGATATAATACCCCTTTTTCAGCAAACTGTCTGCAAGTCTCATCTGCTTGTTGTAGGGAGTAAGATATCTTGACAGAAAAACAGCAATCCCTGTCGCAACAAGAATAGTCATAATTATAAGCACCGCTGTAAGGCAACGAAGTATTTTCTTTCCTTTTCCTACAGCGAACCGTTTTCCGCATACAGAACAGAACTTGTCTGTTTTGGGTAATTCAGCTTTGCATACAGGACATACCTTAATTTTTTTCATATAATTCACACCTTTCAGCAAATATGCAAATCACCGCCTGCACAAACAGCGCAAGCGGTGAAACAACTTCATGATTACAAATTAATGAATTTTTTTGTACATAACATAATCAGCAGGATTTGTGCCATATTCATTTGTACCTTCCTTGCCCTTCATAAAACCAAGAACAATAAACGCACCGGGAATCAGAGCAACTAAAGCTGCCCAGCCCTTCCATCCAAGGTCATGTACACGTCTTACATTCAAAGCTATAAGAGGCACGATAACACCTATATGATATCCTGCAAAAATAACCGCTACTGCAATCAACAAACCATATGCCATAAAGTCAACTTCTGAAGCAAGGTAATTTTCCTGTGTTGGAATGAAAAGAATAAAATAAGTGACCAAAGCAAGCAATATCATCGCAATAGACATAACTACACTACCGATGCTCGCCATCCAAAATTCGTTTCTTCCGCTTCTGCCTTTAAAATTCTTGAAATTTTTAAAGATGTTGCTCAATCCGGACATAATTTTGAAGGGTTCATTATAATTGTTAATCACCATTCCGTTTTTGTCACAATTTATACAGGATTGCACACCCTGGGGAATTTCTTTTCCGCAATAACCGCACACTGTCATTTTATATTTCCTCCTCATTTCGACATATATTAACTATATTATAGCATAACTGTTTTATTTATGCAACTATTTTTTGCAATTTTCCTAATTTTTTTTGTACATTTCTTCCAAAGAAACTCTGTTGCAACAATAAACTATATTAATTGTCCAAAATCAATATCTATCCTACATAAGGCGGAATTGAAGTATGCATTCTGTTTATTCCGCTTTCGGTTTCATCCCCCGATGAATAAAGTTTTCTTTCTTCGTAGCACTTCTCTGTTTTCGAGAAGGTATATCCCATTATACTGAAGTCTGAGCCCGTTGATATTATAATGTTTATTTGGGAAACAGCACCGTCGGTCATATAATATTCTGCAACATCAAAATACACATTACCCAGATTGATATAATTGTTGAACAGTATATAATCATCTTCTTTTCCGTCAACATATAATGCCCAGTTCTGCCCGTCATTCATAACAAATTCGCCGTTGCTGTCACGCTTCATAGATGTTACCAGCACAACGTTTTCGTTAGCACCGTCACCATCCACGTCACCTGCATAACGGCTGACTTCAGTCCAGTCAAGAATTTCTTCTGAAAGCTCTGTTGAATAAATCTTTTTTGTAATTATTTGTTCATTCTCTTCCGGTTTTTCATCTGTCAAAGTAATATTTTCATCAGGCTCCTCCATAGGCTCAAAAAAGCTTTTACAACCTGAAAAACACAACATAAGAATAATCGCAAAAATAAGCGACAATACCTTTATACGCTTCAACGCACTTCATCCTTCCGTAAAATAAAACTAAATCCTTCAGCAAGCAGATTTATCATCTGCTGTGTTCTGCTGTGCTCTTGCTTTTTTTGCCGCAAGAAGCTCATCTCTTTCCACTTCAGGTTCCGCCTTGTTCACAACACATTCACGGGTTACCGTAACCTTTTTTATGCTTGAATCCGAAGGAATCTCATACATTATATCCTGCATAACCTCTTCAAGAATAGTTCTTAATCCTCTTGCACCAGTATTGCGTTTTATTGCCTTATCCGCAATAGCATCTACCGCTTCATCAGAAACAACAAGTTCAACATCATCCATAGCAAAAAGCTTTTGATATTGCTTAACCAAAGCATTTTTTGGTTTTGTAAGAATCATTTTGAGAGCTTCCTTGTCTAATGATTCCAAAGTTGAAACAACAGGAACACGCCCGATAAACTCAGGAATAAGACCGAATTTCTGCAAATCTTCGGGTATCAACTGTTTCAGTATATCTCCACGGTTTTTCTCGCTCTTGCTTTCAACCTTTGCACCAAACCCCATAGACTTTGTATTTACACGGGCTTCTATAATTTTGTCAATACCTTCAAAGGCTCCGCCGCAAATAAAGAGAATGTTGGTAGTATCAATCTGAATAAATTCCTGATGAGGATGCTTTCTGCCACCGGTAGGCGGTACAGACGCAACAGTGCCTTCAAGAATTTTCAAAAGAGTCTGCTGAACACCTTCACCGCTTACATCACGTGTGATCGAAGGATTCTCGGACTTTCTTGAAATTTTATCAATTTCATCAATATAGATAATACCTTTTTCAGCCTTCTGAATATCATAGTCAGCCGCCTGAATAAGCTTGAGAAGAATATTCTCAACATCTTCACCTACATAGCCGGCTTCTGTCAATGAGGTTGCGTCCGCAATAACAAACGGAACGTTCATCATTTTTGCCAAGGTCTGAGCAATAAAGGTTTTTCCCACACCCGTAGGCCCAAGCAAAAGAATATTACTCTTCTGAAGTTCGATATCATCATTACCGCCATTATAACCTATTCTCTTGTAGTGATTATATATAGCAACAGAAAGTGACTTTTTGGCATCATTCTGACCAACTATATAATCATCAAGAAAGGCCTTGATTTCCTTTGGCTTTGGCAAATCCTTTATTTCAACCGCCGCAGTTTCAGGAGCCGTATCATAATAGTCATCCTCAAAAATTTCAAAACACAGTTCCACACATTCATTGCAGATGTATACTCCGGGACCTTCAATAAGTTTTTTCACCTGGTTTTCTGCCTTGCCACAAAATGAGCAACGCAGCTGTCTTGTTTCGTTGTTACCTGACATAAAATGTCTCCTTTTAACAAATCAATAAATTTAATTTCAGCGTTTTTCAACAATCTTGTCAATCAAGCCATAGTTGAGAGCTTCTTCTGCTGACATAAAGTTGTCACGTTCCGTATCTCTCTTTATCACATCAAGTGGCTGACCGGTATGGTCGGACAACATTCTGTTCAGTTTGTCCTTCATCTTCACAATACGCTCAGCATGAATCTGTATATCTGTAGCCTGACCCTGAGCACCGCCCAAAGGCTGGTGAATCATAATTTCACTGTTGGGAAGAGCAAATCTCTTTCCCTTTGTACCTGCTGACAAAAGAAAAGCCCCCATAGATGCCGCCATACCAACGCAAATGGTTGAAACGTCAGCCTTTGTATATCTCATAGTATCATAAATTGCCATACCTGCCGTAACAGAACCGCCGGGACTGTTGATATAAAGATTGATATCCTTGTCAGGGTCTTCACTGTCAAGGAACAAAAGCTGTGCAACAACAAGACTTGCGGTTGCATCATTAATTTCATCAGAAAGAAAAATTATTCTGTCCTTGAGAAGACGTGAAAAAATATCATAGGATCTTTCGCCTCTGCTTGTTTGTTCAATTACATACGGAATCATTGCATCATACATTTCTTTTTTCCTCCATTTTTTATTTTTTTCGACATTCGCCTAAAAACAAGCAAGGTTAATCGTAATGATTAACCTTTGCTCTATATTTGCACAGCCAAATTATTTAACTTCAGCGTTCTTAACAATAAAATCAATTGTCTTTTCTACAAGCTTGCTTTCCTTGATGCCGTCAATGTTAACGTACTTCTTAACTTCATCAACAGCCATACCGCTCTGTTCAGCCATTTTTTCAAGCTCCTTGTCAACATCCTTATCAGTAACCTTGATGTCCTCAACCTTTGCAATCTTTTCAAGAATCAAAGATGTCTTTACCTGCTTTTCAGCACCTGGTCTCATCTGAGCCTTCATTACGTCAAGTGTAACACCTGTGTACTGAGCATACTGTTCAAGAGTAATTCCCTGATACTGAAGCTGCATTGCAAAATCACGAAGCTGATTGTTAACTGCTGTTTCAAACATTTCTTCAGGAATGTTAATCTCTGTATTTTCGCATATTGTTTCCAGAATCTTTTCTTCCAATTCCTTTTTTGCTTTTTCCTTGTTCTTTTCTTTGAGTTTCTTTGAAAGGTCAGCCTTGAATTCTTCAAAAGTATCAAATTCACTGACATCCTGTGCGAAATCATCATCAAGTTCAGGAAGTTCCTGAGCCTTTATTGCATTGATTTTCACCTTGAACATTGCAGCCTTGCCCTTGAGGTCTTCTGCATGATATTCTTCAGGGAAGGTAACGTTTACTTCAACTTCTTCGCCAACATTCTTTCCAACGAGCTGGTCTTCAAAGCCAGGAATGAACTGACCTGAACCAAGCTTGAGGTCAAAGCTTTCGCCCTTGCCGCCTTCAAAAGCAACACCGTCAGTAAAGCCTTCAAAGTCAATGTTTACTGTATCTTCAAGCTTTGCAGCTCTGTCAGTAACATCTACCATTCTTGCGTTTCTTTCACGAATCTTTTCAATTTCGCCCTTTATTTCTTTTTCTGTTGTTCTGTAAGTAACCTTTGCAGCTTCTACGCCTTTATACTGACCAAGTTCAAAATCAGGCTTTACTACAACCTTTGCTGTGAATACAACGCCATCTTCTCTTGAAATAGACTTAACGTCGATTTCAGGCTGAGCCACAGCTTCAATGTTCTGGTCTTCAATTGCTTTATCATATGCATCAGGAAGAACAATGTTGACAGCATCCTCAAAGAAGATTTCACTGCCGTAATATCTTTCAATAATCTGGCGGGGAGCTTTGCCGCGTCTGAAGCCCTGAACATTGATTTTACCAACATTCTGCTTGTACGCTTTTTCAATAGCCGTTCTGAATTCTTCACCGCTTACTGAAAACTCAAATTCTACAACTTTCTTTTCTGCTTTTTCTACTGTACTCATTTTCAACATTCCTCTCTGTACTTCTAACGGCATACTTGCCTATTCTAATCATTTGTTCAATATTATAACACAATAAAAATCAATTTACAATAGGCATTTTAATATTTTTTCACCGAATTTCTGCATCTTTTTTATGCATAATTGTATATAATAACAAATTTTCTCTTTTCTCTTGAAAAAAAAGTTTATTTACATTCATCTGATTTGTGAACAGCCTTTGCTTGGAGTGTTCATATATTCAAAAGCTTTATAGGGCAAAAATCAACAAAATCACCTGCAACCAAACGAAGTTCAACTCCGTTCAGATTTCCTTCTACTGCATTTTTATGGGCATATGAATGAAGGTGTCCGTACACACAAATATCGACATCATAATTTCTCATAATTTCAAGAAAACCGTTTTCCTCGCCGTGTCGGTCAAAGGGTGGATAATGGATACCAACTATCAGTTTTTCTTTCTTTAATTTGACCGCTTCTTCAAGAGACAGAATCAGACGCTTCTTTTCACGGTCAATTATTCTTTCATCATTCTCATCATTATTATCCTGAACAGACCATCCGCGTGTTCCGCAAATTGCCGCATTTTCAAACTCCATTGCCGTATTATTAAGAATTTGTATCGTGCTGAAGTTGTTATCTGCAAGAAACTCTTCCATTTTCTTCATGGTTGTCCACCAATAATCATGATTTCCTTTTATAATTACTTTCCTTCCGGGCAAGTCGTTGATAAATTTAAAATCCTCATAAGCTTCGGATAAATATGTAGCCCAGGACACATCCCCCGGAATTATAACCATATCGTCAACGGATATGATGCTTTGCCAGTTCTCTCTTATTCGTTCGGTATAATTCTCCCATTTTTCCCCAAAAACATCCATGGGCTTGTCTGCCGAAAATGACAGATGTAGGTCTGCAAGTGCATATATCGCCACAAAGCATCACCTCCTGAAAATTTCTCAAAAATACGGCTCACGGATATTAAACAACGTGAGCCGCATAAAATTCAACTATTTGCTGATAAAATTACTTACTGTGTCAAGAAGCTCTGTCTTGTCACAAACTCCTTCAAATCTCTTTTCCTTTGACTTAAGAGTTCCCAAAGATGCAGGAATTGTCAAGCCTGAAGTCTTTTCAAGGATATCAAGAAGTTCAAAATCATCCTTGCCGCAGATTTCTCCATCCATGCTAAGTGCCGAAAGAACACTCTGATTGAATTTGAATGGGCTTGCCGTTGATGCAATTACTGTAGGTGTTTTGTCGCCCGTTTCCGTCTTATACTGCTTGTATACATCAATAGCAACAGCCGTATGTGTATCAACGGTGTAATCATACTCATCATAGGTTTTAAAGATACATTCCTTTGTGAAGTAATCATCGCAGAAACCCGCCCAGAAGAGCTTTGAAATCTTCTTCTGTACATCAGCTGTAACCTTGTATTCACCCTTGTTCTTCAGGTCATTCATCCACTTTGAAACCTTTTTGTCATCGTTACCGCAAAGGTCAAAGAGAAGTCTTTCGAGGTTGCTTGAAATGAGAATGTCCATTGAAGGTGAAATTGTTGTATGGAATTCACGATTCTTGTTGTATTCACCCGTTTTGATAAATTCGGTAAGAACGTTGTTTGCATTTGATGCACATATAAGCTTGTTCACAGGAAGACCCATACGCATTGCATAATATGCTGCAAGAATATTTCCGAAGTTACCCGTGGGAACACAAATGTTAATCTTGTCACCAAGCTCAACCTCACCGCATTCAACCATATCACAGTATGCTGAAATATAGTAAACAATCTGAGGAACAAGTCTGCCCCAGTTGATTGAGTTGGCCGAAGACATAACACAGTTGTTCTTTGCAAAATCCGCATTAGCCTTTTCGTCGGTAAAAATTGTCTTCACGCCTGACTGTGCATCGTCAAAATTGCCGTGAATACCTGAAACAAATACATTATTTCCTTCCTGAGTTATCATCTGGAGCTTCTGAATATTGCTCACGCCTTCACTGGGATAGAACACTATAATTTTTGTTCCTTCAACATCCTTAAAACCTTCAAGTGCCGCTTTTCCCGTATCACCTGAGGTTGCGACAAGAATAACCACCGTCTTGTCTTCACCTGTCTTCTGCATTGACTTTGTAAGAAGATGAGGAAGAATCTGAAGAGCCATATCCTTGAATGCACAGGTGGGACCATGCCACAACTCAAGAACATTATATTCATCATCAATATTCACCAGCGGAGCAGGGTTCTCTGTATCGAACTTTCCACCGCCGTATGCATTTTCTGCACATTCACGGATTTCTTTAACCAAAAAGTCAGTAAGATATTTTTTGAGAACGAAAACTGCACGTTCAACATAATTCTTTTTTGATATCTTTGCGATATCCTCAAGGGTAATCTGCGGAATTGTTTCAGGAACAAAAAGTCCTCCCTCTTCAGACAGACCCTTCTTTATTGCAGCGGCAGACTTCACTCTTATACCGCTGTTTCTTGTACTCATATACTGCATATTTTAACAGCCTTTCTTTATGGTATTTCCGACAAAATCAATGTTTTTTTGCCGTGGGATTTAAACACAGAAAGGAGCAAAGTCGATTTTTGTAAAACCGACCGCTCCCCTCAAATTACATTTTGCAATCAGGCACACCCAAGAGATTATGCCATATACTTCTTTATCAGGTCAGTTGCTTCTGCTGCATCTGCACTAATCATCAAGGTAAAGGATGTATCAAACTTTGCCTCAAGGCTCTCGATTGTTTCAATCAATTCATCGATATTTGCCATGCTTTCTGCAGGAACGCTTTTGAATACACTGTCAATGAAAATATGTGTAACATCAAAGTCCTGAGCAATAATTCCGCTGAGAAGACCTGCAAACATATCAAAATTCTTGATGTCGAACTGTTCTGTATTGATCATTCTTACCTTTCTGTCAATATCGTGCATAAGGCGATTGCCTTCTGTTATGCATACAACGTTACCCTTTTCAAGAGCAAGTGCTCCGTTAACGTCATTAATCAGATTTTTTGTTTTTCCTGTGCCTTTGAGGCCAATGTGAATTTTAATCATAAGCTGTTACCGCCCTTCTTTATATTTGAATACACCAAAGTGTATTTTTTTCTTTTATTAATTATAACATAGTTTTTCCAATTTAACAATACTTTTTTTTTAATTATTTTAATCTTTTTTCAAGGGCATCCTTTTCTGCCTCATAGCCGGGCTTTCCGAGAAGTGCAAACATATTCCTTTTGTAGCTTTCAACACCGGGCTGATTGAAGGGATTAACGCCCAGCATATAACCGCTGATACCGCAGGCTTTTTCAAAGAAATAGAAAAGCTGACCAAGAGTATATTCATCCAGCGAAGCAATTTTTACTACAAGATTGGGAACTCCGCCGTCAGTATGTGCAAGAAGTGTACCTTCAAAAGCCTTTTTATTTACAAAATCCACCGTCTTGCCGCTGAGGAAGTTGAGTCCGTCAACATTTTCAGCATCTGTTTCGAGAACAATATCTTCTTTTGAGTTTTCAACATAAAGAACTGTTTCAAACAAACTTCTTCTTCCGTCCTGAATATACTGTCCCATAGAATGAAGGTCTGTTGAGAAGCTTGCACCTGCAGGGAATATACCCTTCTGGTCCTTACCCTCACTCTCACCGTAAAGCTGCTTCCACCATTCGATAAAATACTGAAGCTCAGGCTCATAGTTCACAAGCATTTCAATATCTTTACCCTTGCGGTGAAGAATATTTCTGATTGCCGCATACATATAGCAGTCATTTTCAAAAACGTCATCGCCTGCATAAATATCCATTGCGTCACGGGCACCCAACATCAGCTTGTCAATATCTGCACCGCATACAGCAATGGGAAGGAGACCTACTGCCGTAAGAACCGAAAATCTACCACCCACATCATCGGGAACAACAAATGTCTCATAACCCTCTTTGTCGGCAAGGTTTTTAAGTGCTCCCTTTGCCTTGTCGGTTGTTGCATAAATTCTCTTTCTTGCTTCTTCTTTTCCGTACTTGTTCTCAAGATATTCCTTGAAAATACGGAAAGCAATTGCAGGCTCGGTTGTAGTTCCCGATTTTGAAATAATATTCACCGAAACATCCTTGCCTTCAATTGATTTGAGAAGACCGTTAATGTAGTTGGGGCTTATGCTGTTTCCCGCAAAAAAAATCTTTGTTTTGGATGTGTAGTTGTAAAAAGGTCCTGTCAGAAAATCTATTGCCGCTTTTGCACCAAGGTATGACCCACCGATACCAATTACAATAAGAACATCCGAATCCTTGCGGATTTTTTCTGCAGCAACCTTGATTCTTGCAAATTCTTCCTTGTCATAGTTTTCGGGAAGGTCAACCCAACCCAGAAAATCATTGCCGGCACCGGTTTTGTTGTGAAGTGCCGTATGTGCAGTTATTACCTGTTCTTTTATATTTATGATTTCCTCTTCATTGAAAAATTTCAATGCCGGTTTATAATCCAGAGTAATATTTTTCATCATAACAATCTCCTGTCTTTTATGAAATTCTGCGTACTTTCCGCAATGATAATATACAACACCCTATTCCTTGTATATTTATATTTATATTTTAAACAAGTATATCACAAAACTCAATATATTTCAATACAAATTTTAATATTTTTCCCCCTCGGTTACGACAAAAAATTTAATCTTCAAGATGCTATAATTATTCAAAAAATATAGAAAGGAGACTGAAATTGAAACCCGTTGTATATCTGGATATGCTATTTTTGTTAAATTTTCTGATAAATTCAGTTATACTTTATTCCACATCTATCTTCCTGCACAAAAGAATTTCTTCTCTGAGACTGGTTTTTTCTGCCGCGTTGGGAGCAGTTTATTCATGCGTAATGTTTTTTCCGCAAATATCGTTTTTGTACACGTTCCTGTTCAAAAGTATTTTTCTCACTTTTGTTTCGTGGCTGACCTTTCCATCAAAAGTACCCCTCGAAATTTTGAAAAATGCTCTTGTCTTCAGATTTACAAACTGTATATTTGGAGGATTGATGTTTCTGTTGATTTTTGCAACAGACTTCGGCACTCATATGGGTTCTGCCGTATCCAACGGTGAGTTTTATTTCAATATAAAACCCTCTGTTCTTCTACTGTCCACCGCACTGTCATATCTTCTTATGTATACAGTTTCAACGGTGCACCGAAGTCAATCACAGCTTGCCGAAAATATTGTGACATTAACCATCCGTTTCGGCACAAACACCGTCACAGAACAGGCACTCCTTGACACAGGCTGTAGCGTTGCCGACCCTGTTTCCGGAAGAGCTGCCGTAATAATTTCACCCGATACCGCAAAAAAGCTCTTTTCAAAAGAGCTTTTGGTCAACCTTGAAGAAGGCGTTATTCCTGATAATCTTATGTCCCGATACCGTCCTCTTCCTTTTTTCACCGTAGATAACGAAAACTGTATTCTTCACGGTTTTATTCCGGACGAAATATCAATTGACGGCAAAACAAACAACCGATCCATAATAGCAATTTCAAAAACAAACCTACATATCAATTCGGATTTTTCAGCAATATTAAATCCAAACATTCTGGAATACGATATTTCACCAACTAAAGTATATCAAAAACAAAGAAAGGCAGTGAACACTTTATGAAAAGAAATATTTTTTCAGACGTGAAACCCGGTATATTAAAACTTTTTTCTTTTTTTACAGGAAAAAAACATCTCCATTACATAGGCGGAACAGACACACTTCCGCCGCCGCTTTCGGCCGAAGAAGAAGATTTTATTATAAACACTTTACGTCTTGACCCCGTCAGTCAAAGTGCAAAAACAAAACTAATCGAACATAACCTGAGGCTGGTAGTCTATATCGCAAAAAAATTCGAAAATACCGGTGTAGGCGTCGAAGATCTTATCTCCATCGGTACCATAGGTCTTATAAAGGCAATAAACACCTTTAAACCCGACAAAAACATAAAGCTTGCAACGTATGCATCACGTTGCATCGAAAACGAAATTCTTATGTACCTCCGGAAGAACAGTTCAGGAAAAGCAAACATCTCAATTGACGAACCCCTGAATGTTGACTGGGACGGAAATGAGCTTCTTCTTTCCGATATTCTGGGTACCGATAACGACATTACCCAGCGGAACCTTGAGGACAACGTCGACAAAGAGCTTCTGAAGCTTGCTCTCGAAAAGCTTTCTGCCAGAGAACAGAAAATAATGACTCTCCGTTTTGGCATAAACGGTTCCGGAGAAGAAAAAACACAAAAGCAGGTTGCAGATATGCTGGGTATTTCTCAATCGTACATCTCCCGGCTTGAAAAAAAGATAATGTCAAGGCTTAAACGTGATATAAACAAAATGATTGACGGTTAACTCTTTTTTATTTCCATAACAAAACGTGTGATTCCCGCATAAATGCTCCATGCTACTTTTTTCTGATAATCCGCACTTTTCAACAGCTCAGCTTCAGCTTCATTAGACAGAAAACCGCATTCTACAAGCACAGACGGAATTTTATTGTTTTTCAAAACAAAAATACCGTCTCCTGTACCTTTAGCTGTTCTTTTATTATTTTTGTCGAGAATATCCGCCATGGCTTGCTGAATATTTTCAGCAAGCTTTTTGCTGTCCTCTGAACTGCTGTCAAAAAAGGTCTGTGCCCCCTTGTATTGTGACTGAGGAAACTTATTCATATGAATGCTGACAAAAATATCCGCATTTACCTTTTCTATCTCTGCTTTTCGCTGTCTCATATCAGAAAGCTTCATTGAGATGTTTCTTTCACTTTCAGGCAACGCCGTTGAAACATCCTCGTACCTTGTAAGATATGCTACACCTCCGTTGCATTCGATATAATTCTGCAAAAACCGTCCAACGGCAAGATTTATCTCTTTTTCTACTGCTCCGTTTGCTGATGCTCCTGAATCAAAGCTTCCGTGGCCCGGATCAATTAAAACGGTTACATCCGAAAGGGGCATAGCAACAACACCCTTGATGCTGTACCTCGTCAGCAAAAAATCTCCTGCAAATATACCCGCAAAAAACAATACAAAAGAAATCAGAACAGTTTTTTTCTTTATCGGCAGAACATACATTTTCATAATAACCCACTCCTCTGTGCATGTGTATGAAAAAAAACTCAGGATTATTCTGCCCCAAAAGAAAAAAGGATTGTTGCGATACGAGCAACAATCACAAGATTGCTGACAAAGGCAGTAAGTGTCATCCTGAGCGTAGCCGAAGGATCTTAAAACCACATTAAAACGCAAGATTCTTCGAATCGCTTCGCTCCTCAGAATGACAAACATTCTTTGTCAGCGGACAAAAAGATTGTTGCGATACGAGCAACAATCCCTCAACAATTATCTGTTTATTCTTTCCAGCTTTATCAGGTTGGTATTTCCACTTTGTCCGTTTGGCTGACCACCCGTGAGAACCACGTTATCACCTTTTGAAAGCTCGAGAATTTTCTTGGCTTCATTCACTGCGTGATAGAACATTACCTCCACAGAGTTAAATTCTTCACACATAACCGGAGTTACACCCCAACTAAGGTTCAGTTTCCGCCAAACCTTCTCCTCTGTTGTCATTCCTATAATGTCAACAGGACCTCTGAAACGGCTGACCATTCGTGCAGTTTTTCCGCTAAGCGAACTCACAACAATACACTTTGCATTTACATCAATCGCCATAGAACATGTAGAATGTGAAATTGCATCAATGTTGTTCCTGATTTCAAAGGATGAGTTCTTAACACGCTTTGCATAATTAATTCCCATTTCGGTAAATCTTACAATTTCCACCATATTCTTTACGGCTGCAACAGGATATTTACCCGAAGCGGTCTCACCAGAAAGCATAACTGCCGACGTACCGTCATATACTGCATTTGCAACGTCTGAGAGTTCTGCCCTTGTAGGCCGTGGATTGTAAATCATAGTTTCAAGCATTTCAGTTGCTGTTATAACACGGCTTCCCAGCATACGGCATTTGTTTATCAGATACTTTTGAACCGCAGGCACCTCTACAAAAGGAATTTCAACCCCCAAATCGCCTCTGGCAATCATAATACCGTCCGCAATTTCACAAATTTCCTCAACATTATCAACACCGCTGCGGTTTTCGATTTTTGCAATAATATCAATATCCGTTCCGCCGTTGGCATCAAGAAAATTCCGCATATCTTCAACATCCTTCTTTCTTGAAACAAAGGATGCCGCAACAAAATCCACCTCGTTCTGAATTCCAAAAAGCAAGTCTTCCCTGTCCTGAGCACTCAAAAACTCGTGCTTCATCACCTTTCCGGGGAAGTTCATACTCTTTTTGTCCGAAAGCTCACCACCGTTAATAACCTCACAAACAGCATCGTGGTCCTTTATTTCTTTGACCTTAAAGGTAACTAATCCGTTATTTGCCGTTATAGTGTCTCCAACATTCAGATCCTCCATCAGATGATCATAATTTACAGAAACCCTCTTTTCATCACCTGTGATATCATCAATGGTGAAAACAAAGGTATCTCCGTCGGATAGTGTAATTTTTTTGTTTTTGAAGGTTCCGATTCTGTATTCGGGACCTTTTGTATCAAGCATAATCGCAACAGGTAATTCAAGCTTTTCACGAACCTTCTTGATTAAATCAATTTTATTCTGATGTTGTTCATGAGTTCCGTGTGAAAAATTAAGTCTTGCCACGTTCATTCCCTCAAGACACATTCTCTCTATAATTTCTTCACTTTCACACGCCGGACCGATTGTACATATTACTTTTGTCTTTCTCATAATGTATGCTCCTCTCAACCATTTTTGGCATAGAATTATTTTACTATATTTATGCCCCAAAATCAAGAGACAACAGGTATACAATTATCACTTTTTTTGTCACAAAAAAACAGAAAAGGCGTCTTTAAGAACGCCTTTTCAACGATAATTATTCTTTATCTTTTTTTGTGGTAGCATTGTTCAGCAGCATTGTCACAAGAATTATAACCCCTATAACAATAAATATTCCAAGCATACCAATCCCCATATACCAAAGATTACTTATAAAATTCAAAGGTTCAAAAAACATTTAAAACCGTCCTTTCTGTTACATAAAGAAGTTAAGAATCATACCGCCTGCAATAACAGAAGCAATCTGACCCGAAACATTTACGCCTATTGAGTGCATAAGCAGGAAGTTCTGCGGATCTTCCTGAAGACCCATTTTATGAACAACACGTCCCGACATCGGGAATGCAGAAATACCTGCGGCACCAATCATAGGGTTAACCTTCTTTTTGAGGAACAGGTTCATAATCTTTGCGAACAGAACACCGCCTGCGGTATCGAATATAAATGCAACCAAGCCAAGACCCAGAATAAGCAGTGTATTTGCAGTAAGAAAATCTGTATATTCCATTTTCAACGAAATTGTAATTCCAAGGAATATGGTAACAATGTTTGCCAATGACTTTTGTGCAGTTTCAGAAAGAGCATTGAGCACTCCGCACTCACGGATAAGATTTCCGAACATCAAAAAGCCTACCAACGCTACAGACTCAGGAGCAACAAGTCCTGCAATTGCGGTTATAATAATGGGGAACAGAATTCTGGTTGTTTTTGAAACCTCCTTCTGTGCATACTCCATTCTAATTCTGCGTTCATTTTTTGTTGTAAGAAGCTTGATAACAGGTGGCTGAATAATAGGAACCAGTGCCATATATGAATACGCCGCAACCATGATAGCTCCCAGATACTGAGAACCAAGCTTCTGTGCAACTACAATCGACGTAGGACCGTCTGCTGCACCAATAATTGCAATAGATGCCGCATCCTTTATATTTGGGAAAAACATAGATGCAAAGCAAAGGGTAAAGAATATACCGAACTGTGCCGCCGCGCCGAATATCATCAGTTTGGGGTTGGAAAGAAGTGGTGCAAAGTCAATCATTGCTCCGATACCAATAAACAGTATCAACGGAAAAAGCTCATTTGATATACCTGCATTAAACAGTGTTTCCAGAGTTTCAACCGCACCTGAATTGGGCAGATTAACCAAAATCGCACCAAAGCCCATAGGCAAAAGAAGGGTTGGCTCCATTTCCTTTTTTATGGCAAGGAAAATCAATATTCCGCCGATGACCCACATTACTACCTGCTGCCACTGTATAGCGAGCAAATTCTGATAAATTACTTCCATATTTCATCCTCCTGAAAAGAATAAAGCGGCTTCGCCACTCGTCTTGCGGCAGTCGAAGCATTTACGCTTTGTTTGCCCATGTGCATTTCGGCATTGCAAAAAATTTTGCACGGGCAATATAATTTATTTTTTGCATAATAGAATTTATTACTTAAAGGTAGTAAATTCTATAATATAAAAAAGACCCACGCACGGAAAAACCGCACATGAGTCTTGTTATTTAAGACAAGCCGAACCTTTTTGTCGGTCGTGAATGACGACTTGCCACGCAAATCACTCTGCGCCAAACTACTCCCTCATGAGTAACTTTAATTATTCTATAATACTTTTCCAAATTTGTCAATACTTTTCTCAAAACAGCTTTTTTTCGTTTAAAATTTTTTTATTTTTTTTCAAAAAAGTATTGCAACTTTAAAAAAAGTATGTTATTATAACATAGTTGTATTGATTTTATCTTTATATACAACTGTGAGGATTAAGCGGTTTTGCTCCTCCTCGGAGTTGCCTCTCCCGTGTAAAATTTTTATGAGGCTACAATTTAATATGCGGATGTGGCGGAATTGGCAGACGCGCATGGTTCAGGTCCATGTGAGAGCAATTTCATGCAGGTTCAAGTCCTGTCATCCGCACCAAACAGTAGAAAACCGAACCTTTTACCAATCGGTGAAGGGTTCGGTTTTTTTGCGGTTCTTTTACAAATGTTGGGGTAAATTACTTTGGGAAGATCCTTCGTTATACTCAGGATGACTCTGTTAAGTTTGTTATTGCGTCATTCTGAGCAAACAGCGAAGAATCTTTATGTCAGCCCCCGACATATGTAAAAGAACCTTTTTTGCCTTAATAATCAAAATCTCCAACAAAAATCATAAGCTGAAAAATGTACTATTTTCAGAAAGAAATATCGTATAACATTTGAGATAGTCTCAATTAAATACCTATACCGTCCGGTCATAAATCTTTCTTGTAAATTCGATAAGCTTCTTTATATTTTCCTCCGTTTGGTCATCCTTTTTGAGGTAATATTCAAAATGCTCCTTCATATACTCATTAGCATACTTCTCAGGATAATTTTCAACTATCCTTCTGATTACGTCACTGCTTTTTATTGTCGGACATAATGCCCAATTAACAAAATCATTCATCTTTGCACTTTGTTCAAGCTCAAACCTCTTATTTTCCCAGTCATCAAAGGGCTTGTCAGTCATTGCCATCAATATTTCGCTTTCGCTTGATACATCAATATCAAATCCTTGGGCTTTCAAAAACAATTGAGCCATCAGTTCATGCCCGCAGGGTTCCGGATGAATTCTGTCGGCATTCACCATTGAGAAATCTTCTTTAAAATGTTTTTTCATCACCTTATACATTTCTGAATTGAAATCTACAACATGTCCTCCAAATTTGTCCGCAAGCTGATATACTCTTCCGCTTATTTCAGCCAAAGCAGCCGCAACACCGGAACTCACTTTCTCGCCGTTTTCTGACAATTCATCATAAGGCGTCGGAGTACAGAAGATTATTCTGATTTCTTTTTCAGCAAGCTTTGTTGCGATTTCATTTAAGCTTGCCAAACAGTTGTCAATCCTCCTTCTTCTGGTCATAATATGTCCGTCCGTAAGCTTTTGAATACCATATGTTCCCCCAACATCATTCATTCCAAACATAATAACAACATCGGTGGGGTTAAATATTAAAAGAGTCTCTTCCATTCTCCCCAACGCTTCCGTTGCTGTATTTCCAGGAACACCACAATTATATAATTCAAATTTTTTCCCCAAATAATTTCTGTAATAACTGTAAATACGGCGAAGCCACCATCCGTTGGCGGTTATGCTGTCACCAAAAAAACATACTGTTGATTGATCTTCAAACTGATACATAATTCATATCCTCTCATATTTATTATTTTTCATATAATAGAAAATCACAGTTTTCTATTATATGAAAAATACATAAAAAAATTAACCTCGTTCGCAGGTACAAAAGTTCACACCTCTTTGATTTTTGTTCAAAGAGGTGTGAATTTAATAACAACAGTTCAATCTCAAGAATTATGCCGACTCATTCCTGCAAATTGATACCATTTTTATTCAGCCGGAATTATTTTTGTGATGTCCCATGTTGACATAACAGGAACATTGTTTGCGCCCCATACAAGGACTTCTGCTGTAGCCATTGCTTCTGTGTCCGCCGTAGACATAGAAAGTTCAGCCACATTATCAACAACATTTGCCATTGCAACATCAATCATTCTGTCATTTTCATCGTAGTATACAAGCATAGCCTTTGCTGTTTCAGGAAGGCTGTTGTCTCTTGCATGCAGATTTACAGCAATACCGCTTTCATTTGGTGTGATAGCAGCACTCAAGTTTAAATTGTAAAAACCGATGTCATCAATATACCATTTTGTCTGTGTGTTGTTTGCAGGAGCAGGAACACTGTATTTGATGAAGTAAGCGTATTCTGCATCGTTTTTGCTTGTGGCGGAAATCTCCTCAGATGTGATTACGCCCTTGGATTCGTCGTAAACATACATTGTTCCTGTACAGCCGCCACTGTACGATCCGTCCTTTATATGTAGAGCAACGGTATACCACTTACCTTCTTCGAAGTCGTCTGTATCCAGTGTTACATCAAAATATGTTTTCATCACAGGTGAGCTTGTTCCGTCATTGATTCTGAGAACCATGTCAACATCACCTGTTTCAAGCATAACTCTGAACTGGAAAAATGTTTCGTCCTTAAAATGGAACTCAGGAACAGTAATATTGCCGGTATGAGTTGTCACCTTGGAAGTACGTGAAATTGCATCAAGAAGCAAAGCCTTTGTGTTTGCAGCTGTTGCATCAGGATTTGCAACAACCTTCGCATCATTGTATTTTGTGTCAAGAGCAACATCTTCAAAATTCATTTCATTGAGAGCACTATCCGTTCTGAAGCACTTGATAAGATCGGTGAATGAATTTCCTGAATAAACATCCTGCTTCTGATCGTAAAAACCGATATCGTCGATAAGCCATGTTGTTGCTGCACTGTTTGCGGGAGCTGCAATATTATAGTAAATATAATATGCACCACCATCGCTATAATTACCACCAGAACTTTTAGAAATCGTTGTTGCTTTCGTTTCACCTGTTGCATCATTTGTGATTGTCGCTGTCCATGTGCCGGTAGTAGTTCCACCATCCTTCACATAAAGTGAAACCGTATGCCAGTTGCCATCAGAAAAATCTTCTGCTTCAAGATTAAGTTCAAAGTATCTTATTATATTACCCGCGCCCTCACGTGTTCCGTCATTAATCTTGAAGTAAAGGGGTAAATCACCTTCGACCAATTTTACCTTAAATTCCATATAGTCTTCTATGCCGAGATGGAATTCGGGAACCGTAATATTTCCTGTTGAATTGTTGGCCATACCTGTACGTGTCGGTGCCGCAAGCTGCATTACATTTGCATTTGCACCTGTTGCATCAGGATTTGCAACAACCTTTGCATCGCCGTACTTCGTGTCAATCGCGTCACTCTCGAAATCAAGCAGATTCCGTGCTTCATCCGCTTTTTCGAAAGGCTTTTTGTATGCTGCTGCACTGATTGCAAACATTGAAACAAGCATTGCGCACACCAACAGCATACTCAAAATTTTTTTCATTTTTCTTTCCTCCTCTTTGTTTTGTCCTTATGGACATTTTTTTAATCCTTTTCATTATAATTATAACACTTTTAGCCAAAAAGTCATTGTAGCTAATAGCCTTTTTGTTGTATAAAACTAACATTTTTGATATGCACAACAAAAAATTTACTAATTAACTTCAGTAATTGTTGTCAAAGGTGCATATAACTCCGCCTTTTTCCACATAAACGCTCTGAATGTCTGATTGCTGTAATCAATATTTTCAAAGCTGAAACGTTTGACTCCCAACGCTTCAACGTCCTCTGTCAGATCAAGAGATTCTGTAAAAAGCATTCTTTCATCAACGTATGCTCCAAGAATTACAACAGCATCATCACTCATAACAGTATCGTCATTGAGAAAATCAACATTTACTGTCGCTTTTCCGTCACTCTCCGTCACGAAACCGTCAAGGACTTTTCCGTTGTATACTCTGATGTTTTTCAGCTTAACACCTGCATAATCGGTATTTTCCATTCCGAAGCTCACACCGTTGCAACCCGCGGTTTTAAGCATGGGTAAATTTTCAAAGAGTGTAACTGTATTGCCGTTTTCATCGGTCACATACATTGTGAGAGTATTTTTCAGGATTTTTGTTTTGTCGTTTTGATGAACACTTTCGGCTGTCATTTTCACAGTACCAAAGATTCTGTACCATTTGTCCTCTTCGAAGGTTGCATCAACCTTCACATAATCCGTCACATCGGTCACCACGTGATACGGCTCAATGCTGAAGGTCTGTCCATAATCCTCACCGCCGACTGTGAATACCGTGGGAGTATCGGCATCCATACGCATATAATCAAAGGAGAAAACATAATCCATTGTGGGCATATCAACCGTCTGATTTGCGTATTTACAGCTTCCTTCATTCAACTTATAGGTTTTTATACTCAAATCCGAAATACGGATATCTGCATTATTCAGATTTCCAATCAAAATCTGGTCTTCGGTACTTTTTGAACCTTTTGTCATGGGAATATCCTGTACAACGCAAACCCAGTGTTGACTGTCCACGGGCTTTGCATAAAGGCTTGCATAGGTTCTGCCCTGACCGTCGGCATCATATCCCAGAACGTTTGTAATCATTCTCAGATTATAATATTTTCCGTCAGCCCAGTTCATTCCCGTCTGAGAAGATACGCCGTTGAAGCTTATCAGATTGAAATACTGAGCATATCTGAAGTTTGAATTGTCACAGTAATAAATATAAATATCTCCGCCGTCACCCACCGAAACGGTCATATCAATAACCGCACGGTCAAATCCGTCGGTCATATTTTTGTAATAAGGACCGAATCTGAGGTATCTGTTTGAGCCACCGTTTTTCGCAGTAAGCACAAGCTCGCCCGTTTCGCTGTCAGCAACAATTCCCGTACCGCCTGCAGCTGATGCCGCAAGGTCAGCCATACCGTTACCGTTTGTTCCCGTTGCAGAATACTGAATTGTGTCAAGGGGTACAAAAGCCGAAATATCATATTTCACACTTGGAAGATGCGAGTATATTCCCAAATTTGAAACCGTCACCGTATCGTCAGCAACAAATTCAACAGAATAGTTTGTTTTTGTTGTTGCCGTGGTTGTCATTGTTCCCACAAACTCATATGCTGAGTCTTCTTCATCAGGAGCCTTAGCATAAACCGAAAGCTGATTAAGAGAAAGCTCAACTCTGTATGTGAGAACATCCTTATCTCTCAGTCGCTTCGAAATATTACCCACGTTTGTTCCTTCCGCAGTAAACTTAACCGTTGCCTTTGATGTTCCTGTGGCAAATGTTGCAGAAACATCAGCCGTGGGCTTTGTCATCTCAAACACCGTAACCATTGTATTTGATTTTGAAGGTTCTGTGCCCGACACCTTGAACGAACCCGACTTATCTTCAAAATCTGCAGGGTCAACATAGACAACACCCGAAGGTGCCATATTTTCCATTGTGGTCTTTTTGCCATTCGTCAGCTTTTCATAAGCAGATATAACTGCAATATTTTCGCCATCAATCACGGTTTCTCCCACTCCGCAGGCAGATTCGTCAGATGCTTCAACCCAGCCTTCAAATTCACGGCTGACCGTTGATATTGTCAGCGAATTGTTCCGTCCGCTTTCAAAAGCCTTTTGTGCTTCAAGTGCCGCCTTTAATGTTTCCTCCACCTGAGCAACCCCTGTATATGTTATTCCAAGCATTTTTTTGAATACCTGTTCGGGATTCTTCACCTCAGAAACATCAACAGTGAACGAAAGTAATTCTGCATATGTGTCGGTCAGACAGGTCATTATTTCCTGCCAGTCTCCGCTTTCAGATGCGGCATTAATGGCCGCCAGAAATTCATTCACTCTGTCCGTTTCGGCTTTAACCAGGCCGTCAACCGCCGCTTTCACGTCGTTTATATCCGAAATCTGCGACAAATCAATCTTGCAGTATTCCGAATACATATTTTCAAAGGACTTTTCTCCAATATTGTTGGGAAGGTTCAGCAAAACCTTGTAGTCAGCAAAGAACTGTTTCAAGTCTGCGGCATTTCCGATATTTTTGAACGCATCAACACAAAGCTTCATTTCGCCTGAAAGACCTTCAACAAGGTTGCCAAGCTCATTCTGATATTTTTCCGAAAGAACGGTTGTGAGAACCAGATATGACTTGTCGGTTTCGATAAATGTCTTGCCGAATATCTTTGCGCAGACTTCAATATCAAGATATTTTCCGTCCTCCGAAAGGCAATTTCTTTCGCCTTTGTTGGTTACTCCGTTTACGATATAGTTTTCTGAATTACGTGCAAATGAAACCGTTCCGTCACCAATGGTAAGTGTTACCCCTGAATCGGTTTTCGAAAGCTCTGCACCCATAGCAAGAGCCACCGCAGAAACATCTGCCATCTTTCCATTCATGCTGACGGGCATTGAATTGCCGTAAATCATTGCCGTTCCCGAAACCTTTGGCAAAACAGCCTGTGACGGAACTTCGTCATACACCGTTGTGAAATCGGGAATCACAATATGCGCATCTGCAAAGCGTTTCACGGTTGTGAGTTTTGCAGGGTCAAGAACATAGACCATATTGCGCACCTTCATATCCTCTGCATAGCTGTATTCAGCATCATAGCTGTGATTTGCGAAAACATAGCCGTTGATAACACGAAGGCTTGCATTCATATGCTTTGCGGTACGGTTCTTTCCAAGGTCGTCCATTTCCATAATGTATTCCCAAGTTTCCATACCGTCACGGCTCACCGCCATTGCAGCACGGTTTCTGGGCATCTGAATATACATTAGCGAAGCCGTTGTCACGTCGTATTCCCAGATTATGTAATATGTGGCATCCGCCTCTCTGTCTCTTTCAATTGAAAACGCTGTGGACGGTGCAATAAATCTGGATGCCTTTGGCACGGTGTCAAAGGTTTTTCCGCCGTCTTTTGATTCAAGGTAATACAAGAATCCCTTATCCGTTCTAACATATACACGGATTGAATCATCAGGCATATCAACTATATCCGCTTCGCCACAATAAAAGTTACCCAAGTTTTTGAAGTCCATAACCGTGGAAGTTTCAGACCATGTGAGACCTTCGTCATCGGAATAATAAACTCTTGTTTTGCCGTTTATTTCTGAACCCTCACTCGTCACATAGAAAACTCTGGGCTGTGCATTTTCGCCCGTTCCCCAGGTTTTCTTTGCCTGCATAAGCCTGCCCGCCATTGCGTTTCGGTCAGCAACCTTGTCATTTGCACTCTGGATAACCACATTTTCTGCAATGGGTGTTCCGTCAGCTTCATAAAGCTTTGCATGACTTTGTGAACTCCAGTCTGAAACCGTCAGCTTCTTACCCGATTCAAGGTAAATCATGTTGTTCACGCCTGTGTAATCCGCAACCTCCGACCAAGTTTCACCACCATCTGCAGTTGATGAATAGTGAGCAGGATATGCATATGCATAAACCGAGTTTTCCTCATCACCCTTGATAAATTCAAGTGTTCCGTGGAACTCATCGCTTGACCACCACGAATAATTCACGCCCGTATTTGGCTTTCCGTTGCCCTTATAGTTGAAATCATCAACCTTAACATATTCACAATCCGCAACAGACAGACCAAATTTTCCGTTACCCTTAAGGCTTAGCGGAATCTCCGTGAAAAGGTAATTATCTTCACATCTGAAGGTCAGTTTATCATCCTTCACTGTCAGATAATAGTTATACTGACTTGTTTTGTTCATGGTATTATTCACCGTTCGCAGCACCGTGGACACGCCGTTTACAGTTTCAACAAGAGACCACTTACCCTCACTGTGTGAATACATTACCCTTATGTTTTCATTCTCATTTCTGTATCTGACATTAAATGCAAGATCACCTGATTTTGTGACTGTTGTGGTGGGGGTGTTGCCTCCTCCATCACAGTCATTGCCGCTGCTTTCGCCCGTTGAGTTTTCCTGTTCAGTCAGTCCAAATGCCACATTAAGACTGATTTCGGGATTTTCTGCCGTTGCATCAAAAAGATATGTTCCATTTCCGCTAAGGCTCATTTTTCCTTCATCAAGGGTTGCCGCAACATCACCGTAAATTTTATACCAGAATTCCGACCAGTCCTTTGGTTTTCCACCCTGAAAATCCTCGGACATATAGTACACATCATCGGTATTTTTCACTGCAATAAAGGTTGAACTGCTTGCATCTGATACCGTTCTTCTCAGTGACGGCTTGTGTGCCACCTTGGGCAAACGGAAGGATGCAACAAAATCATTATCAATGAAAAGCTGTGCAATACCGCGATAAACCGTTATGCGATAGTATCCCGTTTCTGTATTTTCGGAAAGAATTTTTTCCTGCATTTCGCCTTCTGTCACAGGCTGAGTCAGAGCAGAAATTTTTCCGTTCAGCTTTAATGAAAGCTCGTATTCTCCGTCATACAAAAGAAGTGCTTCGTCTGATGTGTTGGTTTTGTCAAATTCAATGGAATAATACAAATCCATATTGAGATTTTCATCGGTGAATGAACCGCTGTTTTCGGTTTCCTTATAAAAACGAATCGCCTTTGTTCCGTTTGAATATACCTTAAAATCCGAAACGCCCGAATAACTTATCCCGTTTTCATCGCTTCGGGGGAGAAATACCGAGTTCACAAGCTGACCCTTGAAGTAAATTTCCGCAATACCCGAATTCACAACAATCCGATAGTTGCCTGATGCCAAATTAAGAGTTTCAGTATCTTCTTTTGTTTTAATTGTCACATTTTCTCCGCTGTGTGTCACGTCAAGCCCGAAATATCCGTCAGATGACGTAATAGTACCTGCACCGCCGTTATATGAATATGAAATTTCATACTCGGAACCAAGAGTAACTCCCGACACATCGGTTGTGTTCACGGTAATATTTTCCTCATCGGTTGTGAAAAAGCTTCCGTCTGCAAGATACACCTTTGCAAAGACCGTTGAAGTTTCCATTTTCAAATCAGAAAGGGTCACTTCAAAAGGTGAAGCATCCGATACCCCTGCAAGCTGACCGTTTTTATAATATTCCGCATACACTATATCCAGATTTGAGGGATAGTCCAATGACAACACGGCATTCTCACCGTAAGCAACATCGGATGCACAGTTAACTGTTGAGGTTTTGGGGTCAACAACAGTTACAATCCGTTGAGAAGTATACTGTCCGTCCGAAGAAATGGCACGTAAATTATACGAACCCATCTTTACATTTCTGAGTGTATATGCATAATCCGTTTCTGCTGTTGCAGTTCCGACAATAACATCACCGACGTAATAATCAACATATTCAGGGCTGTCCGAAACCTCCGCCTTCAGAACAATATCCTCGCCAAAGGCAAGCTTTTCGCCGTTTTTTGGACTCATTTTTATTATGTTGTTATAGGTTGTGATTGAAAGTGACCTTAGCTGCATCTTTGGTGCAACTTTCACATAGGGCGTACCGTAAAAACGCAAGGAACCGTTGCGACTTTGGTCATCATTACTTAGGTCAGGAAGATTGAACGAAAGAAGCTCCTGCCCATCCATAAACAGCCTGCAATGACCCTCACGCACCTCGGTTTTCCAGGTGTGAAGGTCATATCCGATTGCCGTGTTCAGGGTATAGTATCCCGTGTCAGTCTGATATGTTATACCGCTTTCTTCAAACACAAAATACACTCGTGTATCCGGTGGAAAAAGCTGATATCCCAGACTTTCACCATAGTCAAACACCTGCATCTGAAATTCAACATCAAAGTTGTCCTTCACATCAACTCCGCCGTATTCGGTTCTCTTTGGTATTTCAATACGGTGAACCGTTCCCGATTTGTCTTCTTCGGACACAAGCTGAAAATTCATATATCCGCTGTCGTCCACATACATCCAGCCATGGGGACAAGGCTGTGTATTATAAATCATTGACGAGTCTGTTCCGTCAGGAAGGCATAACGCTTGCCATTTATATCCCTGCCACTCCAGAATACCGTCTGTTGAATCATCAACAACAGCCGCAAAAACGCCTTGCGGCAACAATGACAACATCATCACGATTACCAACAATATTGCTGTTTTTTTCATATTCTCACCTCTTCTTGTTTACACTTTAAGGTAATCACATTATTATTCTACGAAAAAAGGGGAAAAATCCCCTTTTTTCACAGTATTTTATTATTTTGTCAAAGCAAGTCCTTCAATCATTTCCTGATAGTTGTCAACCAAAGGAGCGTTTTCAAGCACAGAATATGATTTTTCACTTTCGCTGAAGGCTTTGCCGTAAATCTCACAAAGAGTCTTCAGGTCAAATCTGCCGTTTTTCATTACAGGAACAGATGCAGTTTTGCTTTCGCCGTTCACTGTGTATGATGCAGAGCCTTCGGTGAAGGTCACCTTGCTGTCGCCAAGAGTGAATACAGCAGATGTGCCTGAAGTCTCAGCATTAACACCAAATACCTTTGATGCGGCTGTGGCATCAATTCCGCCGTCAGCAACCTTCACATCATAGTAATCGCCGTAAATCCATGCACTTCCGTCAGCCTTTGGCAACACACAGATTCCCTGCGCCGTTGTTGCAAGAAGGTCATATCCCTTGAAGTTTCTGTAATGAAGCTCGGGCATTCTCTTGAGAGGCTTCACAAGACTGAGGTCAAGTGAACCGAAGATAATACCGCCGTAGCCTTTCATGTTGGAGGTTCTCCAGTAAATTCTGTCGCCGATAAGGGTACAGCCTGAGTCACTTGTGTGAACATAGTTCCACTCGCTTGCTTCCATAAGGTCTGTAACATATTCCCACGTCTGCATACCATCATGGCTTACCGCAAGTGACACACGGTTACGGGGCATCTGAATGTATCTCTGGTCAGATGTTGCCGCATCATAGAGGAATATTGCATAATATGTGTCGGGATTATTCCAGTCACGGTTGATTTTACAGGTTGACTGAGGATGAATAAGACCAATGTGATGAACCTCTAAATCAAAGGTCTTTCCTCCGTCCTTTGAAACCCAGTAATCAATAAAACCTGAGTCTGAACGGGCAACAAACCATACTTCGTTTTCTCTTGGAGTGTCAATAACAAAACACTCATTCATAACGATACCTGTGTTATATGTTGTAAATATTGTTTCGGATTGATGCCAGTTCATACCGTCATCAGAATAGAAAACGTTTGACCATCCAAAGTATTCCGAGCCAAGAGCCGTTACAATAAAGAGTCTGCCGTCCATTGTGCAGGTAAGACGGTCACCGGTACCGAGACTACCGCCGTCCTCTGTTACCACAAAATTCTGAGACCAGGTCTGACCGTTATCCTTCGAAATCTGAGCAGCACATCCTTTATTGCCTGATAGGCTTTCCACTCTGACCAATGTTCCGTCAGGCATTCTTACCATATTGGTGGCAAAAATACGGTCATCTGCACCTGAACCTGAAAGAACCATATTATCCCATGTCTTACCCTTGTCGGTGGTTTTGATTGATGTCAAAGTATGAATACCATATACCTCGCCGTTTTCACCTTCATAGTACAATGCGGCAACACCCGAGTGAGATATGTTGTATCTCATACCCGTAGAATAGTTGACACCAGGTGTAACGCGGTTTTTGCCCACGTATTCAACATTGTCGAAGTTATATGTGCCTTCCTTTGCGCCAAAGCCCATACGTCCGTAATAAATTTCGCCGATACTGTTGTTAAGCTCTGCTCTGAACACTTCTTTTCCGTTGCAAAGAAGTACAACATCAAAGCCTTCGGTAACAAGCTCGAAGTCATACCAAACATTTTCCTGATATGCCGAGGGGTCATCCTTTTCGAAATTATAAAGCTGTTTTCCGCTTTCTTCAATCTGTCTGTAGAACCACTTGCCTGTATTGAAGTTGTAGCCAACCTTTGCATGGCAGTCACCAAAGGAAAGACGGATTATTGTGTAAATCTCGCCTTCACGGCGGTTAACCATTCCGCGCCATTTAAGGGTCGGATGCTTGTCGATGGCATTCATAATGTAAATACCGCTTCCGCTGATGTTCATATATGAATTACCCTTTGCATCCTGCTTCTTTTCAGCCTTCAGGTTATCGGTATTATATGTTCTGTATGTTTCAGGCTGAACCATCCAGTAGTTTTCAGATGCGATTTCGGTTTCATCCTCGAAGTTGTCGCTGTGATAATAAATGTCATCCGTATTCTTAAGTGCAAACAGCGTTGATGCCGAGGGATTGGTCATTGTTCTCTTAAGTGTTCTTCTGTGTGAAACCATTGGACAACGGTAATATCCCACTGCCTTGTTGTTACAATAAAGAGTTGCCATACCCCAGCCAACGGTCAGTCGGTAGTAACCCGGCTCAACCTTATCGCAGAGTTTCAGCTCAGTTATGCCTGCTTCTCTGGTCAACTGACGCTTTGCATAAATTCCGTCTTCACGGAAAGAAATATAGTTTTCAAACACACCATCATTGAACTCAATAATCTCGGGTGATGCATCTGTTTTGTCGAATTCAACCGAATAGTAATATGTTTCCATTGGGTTGCTGACTTCAAATTCAGCCTTGCCTTCCCAGTCGGTGTGATAAACCTCTGCCTTCACACCGCTACCCTTGAGTCCGAAGTTTTCAACCCCCGATTCTGTCAAAGATTTCTTTCCTGGGGTGTAGGGCATAAGGAATGAATCAACAAACTGATTCTTCCAATAGAATTCCACATATCCTGCAGTCACAACCAGCTTATAGTCACCTGCGCCCAGAGCTTCGTGAGTCTTTTCACCTTCGTCTGTTTTGTATGTGAGTTTGTTTCCATTATGGCGCATATCAAGGGTAAAATAGCCGTCTTCAAGGAAGATTTTTCCGTCACCCGAACCGCTGTATGAATAGTTAATCTCATACTCACGTCCGATTTTCAGTTCCTTGCCTTTGACATAATTCACCACAATGTAGCAAGGCTCTGTATCAAGAACGGTTCCCGCTTTGTTGTATACCTTTGCATAAACAGTACCTGTTCCAACCTGCATGCCTGAAATATCTGCCTCAAAGGGAGCCGCAGTATCGGTTGAATACAGCTTGCCGTTGAGATAGAACTCCGCTTTTTCTGCCGCAGTATCAGCAGAAATTGAAGCTGTATTTACCTTTACCTTTACGGTTTCGCCGTAATTAATCTCTTTTCTTTCGGAAACAAGTGAAGCTTCAAATGATTTTTTAACAGTAAAGGTCTGGGTAACGGTTTCAACATCCCCCACCTTTGCCTTTACGGTATATGCACCAACCTTGGGGTTTTTGAGCTTGTAGATATATGCATCAGCCTTATATCCGCTGCCCACAAGAACGTTGTTCACATAATAATCAATCTTTTCAACGTCCTGTGCAGGTGTTGCCTTGAGTTCAATATCTCTGCCTTCGGCAAATACCGAATTGCCGATTCGCTCGTCAAGCTTGAGCTCTTCTTCAAAATAGGGAGTATATTCAACCCAGTCCATCAGAACATCAATGGTTTCGGAATCATAGTTTTGCTGGAACAGAGCAACGTGCCATCTGTTTGTGTTGCTGTGGAGCATTTCGTAGCCCACAAGTTCCTTCTCATCAACATACCAGGTAACGTGCTGTCCTCTGACTTCAGCCTTCCAGGTGTGCCACTCGTGGTCAGCCTGATATGTGATTGAGCTCTGGGGGCCTTCATAAAGAGGCTGGTCGCCGTCCTGACCAAAGTTGTTGAAATGAATAAAACAACCGGGCTTTATGTTTATCCAAGTGTGTCGGCTGTCGGTGGAAAGCTCCAGCGAAGCCGCACCCTGCTGTTCATCCCCAACAAGCTCGGGGAACTTGATCCGCCATTCCATATCATAGTTAAGAGGCGGACGAAGAGGACGTTCAATACTTCTGTAAACAAGGTCTTCGCCCTTAACCCTCATCTGAACAATGCCATCCTCGGGATAAAGCTTCACCTGTCCGTCTGTTTCAACTGTCCATCCGCCGATTTCGTTCCAGTCCTGGCGAAACGCTTCGGTATATTCCTTTGTGAGAGTCAGAAGTTCACCACCGCCAACAGCACTCTGCTGTTGTTCAGCAATCATTACAAAATCACTTACCTCAAAATCGGCATCAGCATTAGTTGCCCAGAAATACCACTGACTATCCATTCCAACATCCTTGATTTCCTGTGTTCCCAAAAGAACTTCGTCAACATACACTTTCTGTTCGTGCTTATCATGGTCAACCTCAATCATATAGTCACGCCATGTTCCCATATCTGAAACATTCAGGTCTTTATTCGAATCCATTGAACGGACACGGCCGCTGAAAAGGTAGAATCCGCCACGCTCTCTGTTACCGCCCTGAACGCCCATGGATGTACTGAAGCTGTTTACCTTCATAGAAAACATAACCGTATACTGCTGAGGAAGAGTTCCGAAATCTTTTGTTGCTCGAGTGCCGCTTCCTGCCGCCTTACTTGTCATACGAAGCACACCGTCTTCAATTCTTGCCTCACCCGCAAGTGTCCAGCCCTCCCAAGGGTCAGCCGCTGAAACACTCATTGAGACAAGGGGAGTCAATACGGTGCACAGAAGAGCTATTGTACAAATTAATGCAAAAAATCTTTTCATAATATTTAATCTCCTTTCTGTTCCGGTTTATTTCCCGATAATATAAACCTGATTTACACCGTTGCTTACGTTCACGAGAACAATAGCGGGATTCTCGGGATCGATATAATATGTGGGTTCCGTGGACAAGGATGCCGCTTCAACAACCGGTTGTCCCTGAACTGTTGTGTACTTATATACCCCGGCATCGCCAATATAGAAGTTTCCGACCTTGAAATCCGGGTCATAGCCTTCATCATCCGTGGGGATTGACTGTGAAAGTCTGATATAAGAGCCTGCCGAATGTACCAGAGATCCGTATACTGTGCCCTTTGAGCCTGCGGGTGCCACTGTCTGTGAATCAACTGCCTGACGGTTATCCCTTGAGGGGAAATCATCATTGATTGCATACACAAGCTTGTTTGTTATAATCTTGTTGTTTCTGTCAACCTCGAAGAAATAAACATCACCCACCGAAAGCTTGTTGTAAAGGTCTTCTTCACAGGTATATGTATATTTTGACTTCATATAGTAACCTGTGACGTACCATTCCTTTTCACCCTCGGAATTCAGCTCGCAATAAAGATCCGAAATAATAAATGTCCTTGTATCTTCGGCAACTCCGCCCGAATTGGGATTGTAGTATACAAAAATTGCATCCGCAACCATAATCTTGGGGTCTCTGCCAACAACGTCTACTGTATAGGTATTCGCATTTGTCAAGCCTTTTATCACATATGATGCTTCTTCAAATCTTTCACTTGGAACAAAAATTTTGGGAGTTGACGTTTCCATACTTGTTACAAACTTTGTATACTGGTTTGTTGTTCCGTCAGCAAGGTTATAAAGGCTTCGGTTGTAATAGTTATATGAGTTTGTTGAGCCCTTTGATTCGGGAATGTACTGAAGAGTGTTTTCATTCTCAATTCCCGGATTATACTGATATGTGTCAATATAATAAACCTGACCCTTTGTGTTAAGGCTTATTTTCACCGGCTGTGACATGGGATATTCTTCACTGTAGCCGTTTGAATAGTTCTTTGCCGAATTAATAAGTGCATCTGCCACCACCGTCGGTTCATCTGTTTTGTTTCCGTCAACTGTGATCTTGTCAGCACCTTCATATTCATTGTAGTTTCCGTTCAGATCAATAAAGGCAAATCTGGTGGTACGCTTCAGTTCATTTCCGTCAATGCCCATATTCAGAAGATATGCATATTCGGGGCCTGCGTCGGTATTTTCAACCGCCAGCACAACCGTATCCTCAAAGGTATACAGGTCATAAATTCCACCCATTTCAACGTTCTTAACGTATTCCCATACAGGGTATTTTCTTGTTGCTGTTGAAATGTAATCCTCATCCACCGAAGTGAGCTTCACGCCCTTTGCCGCAACCTTATATAGATCGATATACACCTTGTCATAAGAAGCATTTTTTCCGCTTCGCTTAATCGCAAGAAGATTGCCCTTTCTCACTCTGGAGAGGTTAATCTTTGAAGTTCCGTTCATTATGGTGAGATTGTCGCAGTTAAGATCAAGAGGAACATTGGGAATTCTGTTGCCCAACTTATCATACTTCACCGACTCGGTGTCATAAATCTTGTTTTGTTCTTCATTCACCGATGATACGAAGTAGAATTCATAATCCGCAATCTTTACAACTTCATATCCTTTTTTTCCGTCATTGTCAATGAGTGTGACTGTACCGTATCGGGGAATCATTTCCTCCGCTTCATACATGGGGTTTGCAATATCGTTGTATATAACCCTTGTTGAAGATGTAATCTCTGCAGTCTTGGTCTTGTTTCCGTCATAATATGTATAAACACCCTCGCTGAAGCCGTCAATCATATCGTGAGACAGAACAAGTTCTTTGTTTTTATCCGATTTTTCAATCTGAATAATATCAAACTCACTTTCTGACAGTTCCTTGTAGAAATAATTAACGCGATAACCCAAAAGGTCCGTCACATCACCGTCATACTTATAATTGATGCCCGCAATGCTGATTTCACCTTCATGGAACGCATTTGTTCCGCCAAGAAGGTTTGTTCCCTGAATTCCGTCAAGAACCGCAACTTCATATTTCACACCGTAAAAATGTTCAAAACCAAGATATGTTTCGTCAATGACATAATTTATGTCAATTGCACCGTCACTATATTTTTTGAAATTCTCACTCTTAATTACGGGAGAATTAAGTGCGTTATAAATCATTCTCAGCATCTGAGGCTGTGTGATGCTGTCAGATGCGGGGATACCGTCCGTAATCTTTGTCATATTACGAACCTTCGCTTCGCCTACAGCAGCCATATACTGACTGTATCCCATAACTCTCAGAAGAACAGTTTCAACCTCCGCAGTAGTCACAGGTTCATCAGGTCTGAAAAATCCATCAGGGTCACCCTTCATATATCCTGCTTCAACACAGGCCTTAATCTGGGGATAATACTGGTGTTCAGACGTCAAATCTCTGAAAAGTGTTTCAAATTCCTCAGGAGTTTTTGTATCAAGATCCACAAGCCTTGAAACATAGAGTGCAACATACCATCTTGTGACAATTTCTTCGTTTCTGGCACCGATTGCACTTATACTTGTCCACGAGGTTACACCAAGCTTATTGAGAAGCTCAACTTGACTGTCGGTTATCCATTCGCTAGTTTCCCATGTGTTGTTTTCGGGGAAACCTGCAGGAAACACTGTTATGCTCGTTGCAGACAAAGTGAGCACTATTAACAATAAAAATGTAACAATTCTTTTTATCATATTCATAATCCTTTCTTCAATGAGTCTGAAAAAAATTTTTTCATCTCCTTTGGTTTCCCTTATTCTTTATACTCCGTTACATACGGATTATCTATCATATCGGACACGCCTTCAAACAGAGACCAGAACACAACTGCCGCTTCTGCTCTTGTAACGTTGTTCAAAGGATTATAATATCCGAAGGTATCACCATTAAGAATACCTGCTCTCTGAAGCTTTACAACCGACGAATATGAATATTCGGGAATTGCAGTAAAGTCATTGAACAAGAAAGCTTCGTCTGTTGCATCAAGGTTAATCGAAAGCTTTTCCATTGCGCGACAAACCATAACAGCCATATCAGCACGGGTAATTGTGTCACCTATACCGAATCTTCCATCGGGGTAACCGTTGACAATTCCCATTTCAAAAGCCGTTGCAACCGTTGAATAATACCATGCCGATTTGTCCGTATCGGTAAAGAGTATGTTTGCATCTTTTTTTTCAATACCAAAAACATCAAGAAGCATTTTCAGGAATTCTTCACGTCTGACACCGTCGCCAGGTCTGTAAAGACCGGTACCGTCACCTCTGACAATTCCGTATCTTCTGAGTCCGTTGATCGAAGCCTTTGCCCAGCTGTATTCCGATGTAACGTCCTTAAAGGGAGCTTCAGGATGTCCGGGAAGATTGGTTGGTGCATCAATCTTTTCGGCACCGGTTCCTCCGCCCATAACAATATTTTCTGGGTTACTTGTTCCGCCACCGCCAGATGTTATTATGCCGTCACTACCGTTTGAGGGGATGCCACCACCCGAAGGTTCCTTGGGCTTATCAGCTTTAACCTGTGCGGCATATGCCTTTTCGTATTCCGAGTTAACAGTTGACAAAAGATCATAATCCTTATTTGTCATTCTCATATACATTTTGTCAACATTGACAATCTTGCCCGAAACATCGGGGGAAATCCATTCATTTTCAATTGCCAACTGAACCTGCTTCTGAATCTTGCTCCAGTTACCCCTGGTGCTACCAATACGTTCGTTCGCCGCCGCTGTAAGTTCGTCAAGACATGTGGTAATTTCTTCCATTACTGCCATAAGAGCTTCTGTACCCGATTCACCGTCAACACCATTGAGAACTTCATCAATATCTGTAATTTTTTCATATCTTCCGTCAGCCTTATTGCGACTGTGGATAAGATAAAGTGCTTCAAGTGCACGTTCGGTAATCTTTCCATTGCTGCCACGTTCAACATCAAGGTCAAGTATATCCTTGTATGTATCAAAATACTCTTCAAGAGAAGCCTTGCTGTTTATTTCGGCAAAACCGTCAATTATATCAGAAAGTTCCGCTTCGCTGTAAAGCTTGAAGGGACTGAAGGAATAAATGTTCATTCTGTCGCCCGTCACCTTCAGTGTTGCTTCATTTTCTGTCTGTTCATAGAAGTCGGGGTTGAGTATAAAGGTAACATCAAAATCACCGACACCATTTGAACTGAGCTGCTTCATATAGATGGGCAGACCGTTTTTGTCTTCGGCATAAAGTGAAATATTATGACGTCCTCTTTCTTCAACCATACCGCTCAGGGTTACAACATTACCCTGAACCTTAAGGCTCCATGCAGTTTCAACAAAATCAAGAAGTTCTTCATCAAAGGACTCATATCCGCCTGCAACTTCTTCATAATCAAGCTGATCACTGTGTGCATTTTCAAATGCATCCTTAACCTGTGTAAGGTTTGTGAAGGGTGCCGCCGCTGCAATTCGCTGATAAAGTGAACGAACGTCGCGTACATCCGATGCATCTTCTAAAACGCCAACAAATTCAGCATATTTTTCACCTTCATAAAGAGCTTGCAATGATGTCCAGTTGTCATTTTCAGCTTCAAGGTTAATTTCAGCAATGTAGCTTTCCGCTTCAGCAACCTTTGAAAGTATTATATTTACCTGAGCAACTGCAGATGTATAATCAACAACCGTGTTTTCAAATTCAGAACGTGTTTTGCTGTACAATTCATAGAAAACAACATAATTTGCATCAAGGGCAACGCCGATCATCTCACCAAAAGTTTCAAAGAAAGCTTCTGTATTCTCAACCGAGGAGATAAGCATAAAGTCATTAAGAACATTTGCTTCTCTGCCTGCCTGAACAGTTACAGCAGTTGCAAAAGCCGCCTGAACATCTGCAAGTGATGCAAATTCCTTTCCTTCAAGCTCACCATAAAGATATTCTCTGTTCACAACGTGAGAAGAATCCGCAAGACCAAGTGTTATATAAGAAAACTCACTTTCAATAACCGCTTTCAGTTCATCACTTGTTTCTGCAAGGTTGATATCTTCAAGGAATTGGTTATATTCGTTTATGTAATTGTCGAGGAACACAATTGCATTGTTAACCTTTTCGTATGTATCACATTCGCTGAACTTTCCTTCGTATGCTTTGAACATAACCGCATAGTCGTTGTCAAATTTATCGTTCACATACTTTTCGGGATCAATACCCAAAACATCCACATTGTCAGCAAAGAAGTCCTTCAATGCCGCTCCGCTGTCCACACCGCGGAAAGCCGGAATAGTCGCCTCTTCCAGTTCCTTCTGTGCACCATGCGCTTCAACAAAGGCATCATAAATCTGCGTTATAGCGGACATTTCTTCATCAGAGTCTGCCATATCAGCATATACCTTTGCGAGGTTTGAAACACCATTAAGAGGGAACTGCATAAAGCCAGCATTTTCAATGAGACTTCCCATTGTGTCTGCATCAGCATTTGCCTTTGCATCAGCGAAGGCTTCTTCAAATTCATCAACAGCCGAAGCCGAATTGATGAGGGCAAATGATGCATCAACAATGTCTTTGTATGTCATTTCATCGGGATATACCGTCTTGCTCTTTACGAATTCAATATCTGCATAATCGTCATCCTGAACAAGACTGTCAACACCTGCTGTCACAGGATCGATTTCACCCGCTGTATAATAACTGAAATTTGCTTTGTAGGTTTCAAGGTAATCTTCAATTTCATCAGCAGTTTCTGCATTTTTGAAGGCCTCTGCCATTGTATCCCAGCCGGATGCAACCACAACACCAAAGGTCTGCGGATTGGTATTCACGCCCGAAACTGCAACAGTCAGATTTTCTTCGCCTGCGCACAGGTCGGGGTTGAGAACAAAAGTTCTTTTGAAGCTTCCGTCTTCTGCCGTTTTGAACTGTGTTGCAACAACTGTATTGTCACCCGCCTTCACCGTCACAATTACCGTCACAGCCTCATCCATGCCGTGTTTACCTTCAACTGTCAGGGTGTTTGCATAAGTGCTTCTGTCAATTGCCGCAAAATCATTGGAATAATCACTTCCTGCACTTGTTGCAATTGATGTTGTTTCGGTGTCAGAGCTTTCAACCGTTGCTTCTTCACCAAGAACTCCGTATGCCGAACCGATTGACTGAGGTATGTCGGTGTTTGTCCAGAGGAAGGCTTCAACTCTTGCAGCCTCAGGCCAGTCACTCATGAGAACAGCCGAACCTTCAACAGTTTCAGTTCCGTATTCCAGATCCGATATCACGTTTTTACTGCAATTAAGAAGTTTTCCTTCTGAATCATAAATTGCGGTGACCGCAACAACTTCTTCAAATCCACCAAAATTTGCAATGTCATATTTCGCTGTCAGAGTACCTTCGGGGATTTGGTCAACCTTGCCGTTTTCATCCTCAAACCATATATCGGACACATAAGTACCGTCATAAAGTTTTACATTGTCAATATCAAACTGGGTATGTGACTGAGCATAAAACCCGATGGTTCCGGCAGCACCGTGAACGTTACTCTTTAATGCTTTGAAATGAGTATTATTTACACATTCATCCCATTCACCGTCACGGACTTTTCTCCAGACCTTTACTCCGTCAGCATTATAAATGTCGTTTGCCGCATTTGAGAGCTTTGACTGGTCAATCATTATTCTGTATGTATACCACAAATCCTTCTCAATAGTCGCATTTTGAAGTACAATTCCAAACGCAGAAACGTTCATTGCATCGCTGTCCTTAAACGAAAGGTCTTCGTTATAAGGAATGTTTCCTGTTTTATTCAGATCAAACTCAAAAATATAGTAATCAGGAAGGTCAATGCTGTAATAAGAGTTTGCGGACAAATGCACAGCATTTCCATCATCCCATTCCGAAATTGCACCTGATGAAAAACCGCCGAGGGTTCCGTCTTCAAAATCTTCATAAATCAAATATCCGTCCGAAATATATCCATCGGCTGCACTTACATTCACAACTGTAATCATTGAACAAATCAATGCCGTGCAAATAATCAGACTTAAAATCTTTTTTGTCATATTTTCATCTCCTTGTCACAAAATCCTTATTGTACCGAAAACACATATGAATCGGTAAGAGGCTTAAAGCTTCCCATTGTATCCCACAAATAAAGTTCAACTGTTCCGCCAATCAGCTTGTCATAAAATTCCGAGCAGTCCATTTCAACGGGAACAGTTTCAGCATCACCGAAGAACACCGGAACATCCTGCATATACTTCATTCCAAGGATTTTGCCTTTTTTGTCATACGCCATCATAACAGCCATTGCATTGTCTGAGCTTTCAGGAGCAACATCGCCGTTTCTCACAATAAGCGAACCTGTTATCTTTGTTTTGTCCTCATTGAATTCAAGTTTGTTTCCAACAAGAGTTTTTCCCGAAAAAATCTTTACGTTGTCAAAGAGCAGTTTAGCATCACCAAGAGCAATTGTACTCCAGAGCTCGTGTCCGACTCTTTTCCGCATAAGCACATCTTCGAGAACTGCGGTGAATTGAGCCTCACCCTCTGCCTTTCTGTAGACACTCATTTTTTCACCCTTAACCGAGAATACATATGTATACCACTTGTCAGGATCATGTGCGCCTACTTCAGCAATTGCATCGCTACCCGATGTACTTCTGTAGGGGATCTGTCCTGTACAGTAAACCGCCTGACAATAATCGTTCAACGAACAGATAACACCCGGCGTGCCTGTATAAAGCGAACTGTCCGACGGGCACTTCATATCAAACATAAATGTGAAGTCACCTGGAAGGGCAGGTGCATTGTATGCAAATGATGCATAACCTACATAAGTTCCCTGGGCAAGCTCCACATAACCGTCCTCATGAACACGGTATATACCCAGATTTTGATTATCAGTTCCGCCTGCAGCAGTACGTCCCGCAATCTTCCAGTTGTCGGGAGCCCAGTTTTCATTGTCCAGCTGGTCATCAGGACGGGTGAAGTCCTCTTCAAGCCATGTTTTTGAATTGGGTAGATCCGCACTGACACTTACGGTGCCAATGGCAAACAATGCCGCAACCAAACAAACAGTCAACAGAATTTTTTTTGTCATTTTTGATTCCTCCGTGTTAATTGTATAACTTTTTTTGTTTCAAAACTAAAGTGTTTATTCATTAAAACAAACACTTAGGACTATATTATATCATACTTTCGTCAAATTGCATCGTATATGAGCACTGTTTTTTTGTTCAAAACTAACATTTTTGTAAACACGTTGCCGTGCAAAAATATAAAAATTAAATAACGACAAGCTTTTTATAGACAAAACCCCGTCATTTTAGAATTTAAAACGCTTTATATCATTTGTTCTCTGCGTTTATGCAATCCACAGACATTTCTGTCCGATGAAAAACCCCGTCGCTTTGCATTCTGAGAAGATTTCGGATTTCCTGGCGATAGATTTTGGGCGAAACACCGTACACACTTTTAAAGGTCTTGGAAAAATGTGCCGCATCATCAATCCCTACCTTAATCATAATCTCATTCAGATTAAATGCGGTTTCTTCAATTAATTGCTTTGCCGTTTCCATTTTCCGCAATTTTATATATTTTGCAAGTGTCTGTCCTGTTTCCTTTTTAAAAACACGGATAAGATGGTTAGGGTGAAAATGGAATTTTTCTGCAAGCTCCTCGTTGCTCATGTTTTTGTCAACATTTTCATCAATATAATCAATTATCCTGTTAAACACCTTATTCTTTGAATTTTTCACCAAAAGTCCGTCACATTCGGCAAGGATCATATATTTCTTTATAATCTCAATAAGACAGGACTTAATATGTAATATGTCCGCAACCCTTTCTCTGTCTATGTATTCAACATATTCGTTAAAAAAGAACTTCATGTGATTGTCATCTTTTGCCTCAACAAAAAATGGCAAATCCATAAGATTAAATATTCCGATATTGTTTGGATAGATGTCAAAAAACACCTGATATGCACTGAAAACTCCCGTTTTATCATTGCAGTACGAATGAGGAATCCCTGCGGGAATAAGAAAGACACGTCCTGCCACTCCGTCATAGTTCTCATCGTTTATACAAAAGCTGCACCTTCCCTCTTTTATATAATAAAACTTATTCTGTGCAAAAACAGACACAGGTATGGTCCAATCTTCACCTTGCGCAACAGTAAAAAAATCTCCCGAGTGACCAACTATACCTAATTTTGAAAAAAATAATTCCTGCATAGAATCCATTGTTTTCACCCCCTCTACCGTTCTTTCTGTTTCTTAGACTCTTTTTTCTTTTCGTCACAAGCTTTCTTTCTGTAAACCTGCGGAACATTTCCATATATCCCTTTGAAGGATTTAGAAAAATGTGCGGCATCGTCATAGCCCACTCTATACATTATTTCATTAAAAGGCAAATCTGTTTCTTCAATCAATTTCTTTGCCAACTCCATTTTTTTGAGTTTTATGTATTTGGCAGGGGTATTACCCATTTCCTTTTTGAAGAATCTAATAAAATTATTCGGATGCAAATAACATATTTTGGCAAGCTCTTCATTGGATGGATTCTTATAAATGTTTTTGTCAATATAATCAATAATACGACGAAGATTTTCGTTCTGAATTGCCGCAACAGATACTTTCTCAAGACTTGCAGCTGTCATATACTTCGAAAGCATCTGAAAAAAACAGGATTTCACCGTAAGCTTGTCAATTATTTTCTGACCCTTTCCATCATCCAGAAAAGTCTCAAAGAAAACCTTCATAACGGGAGCATCCACATAATAAGGCAGTTCCAGCATATTCATCATATTTATGTTATTAGGATATATATTAAGGTACAGCCAGTACACTCCAAACCGATCGGTTTTATCGTTAAAATAGGAATATATGGTGCCTGCCGGAACATAAAGCGTACGCCCGGGAACTCCCTCAAATTCTTCACCGTCAATTACAAAGGTGCATCTGCCCTCGCTTATATAATAAAACATATCATAAGCCGAAGACAGATCAGAACTGCTCCATCCCTCTCCCGCAGGCATATTAAGAGCTCCGCCAAAATGCTCTGTAACGCTGAAATTTGACAAATAGAACTTTTGCAGATTATCCACAGCTTTCACCTACCTTGTACCTTTATCGGTCTATAACTTGCTTTTGACATCTTTCATATTTTCATTCACTCTGCCAAGCCTTAAACATAATAACACATTTTCATTATATTTGTCAATCACCCAACTATTAACATTTAGTAACAGTATTAACAAAAAACTGTCTGAATTTAAACATATCCATTTCATGCGTTTTGTTAAGTTAAATAAAAATTAAGACCTTGAACTCCCTGCGGTATAATAGTTTTAGCCCTAAAACCTATACCTACCGAAAATTTTGAGAAAGAAATGAAAATTCTTTGTTGCTCGTATCCTGATTTTCATTCCGAAGCTTTGACAAAAAAGGAAAATAAATAACTGAATCAAAATAGCCTCCGTGTACTAATACCGGAGGCCTGATTTTTTACTTCAAATGCATTTTCATTTTTGTATTCAGTTCAAATATTTCAAAGCGTGCTTTTCTGCAAACAACTCACATTCTTCCAAGGGCAGAGCCTTTGCATAGTACCACCCTTGGATATAATCACAACCGGACTGTGATACAAGTGTATTCTGTTCAACAGTTTCTACACCTTCACAAATTACATCCATATCCAATCCGTGTGCCAGTCCAATAATACCTGAAAGCAGTGCTTTACCTCTTTCAGTATCGGTTTTCAGCAAAATATCACGGTCAATTTTGACAACGTCAATGGGATAATCGCAAAGATTGGCTAAAGAGGTATAACCGCTTCCCAAATCGTCTAGATAAATTCTGAAGCCAAGTTCCTTGCACAGCATAACATTTCTTTTTGCAATTTCTCTGTCCTTTTCAATGGCATCCTCTGTTATTTCGATTGCCAGCTTGGATCTATCAAAATCGTAACCCTCAGAAATCGTTTTAAGTTTGTCGATACAGTCATCTTCAGAAAGAGTTATTCTGGTAAAATTACACGAAATCGAAATATCCTTATATTCTGTATTATTCCACTTTTCAAGTTGTCGGCAAGCATAGTCAAACATATAATAGTCGTGCTTGCTGATAAGACCTGCTGTCTCCATATGCCCTATATAACTAACAGGACCCATAATCCCTTTTTCAGGATTATGCCATCTTGAAAGTGCTTCTGCCGAAACAATTTTTCTTGTTTTGCTGTCAACTATAAACTGTAAATACATCTTAAATTCATTGTTTGCAAGACCATTTAAAATGCTTTCTGTTATTAGCTTTTCCATTTTCTTCACTAACTCCTTATACCATTTAATTTCATATATGAAAGTTACTTTCTTATACTCTTTGTAGTTGACGATATTATATACTTGGGTCGACCTTTAATTTCTTCATAAATACGTGCAATATAATAACCTATAATACCAAGACTTATCATAATTATACTACCTATAAATATAGTTATAATTATAACCGTTGTCATACCTTCAAGCGCTCTGCCGATTATTTTATCAATAAGCGCCCAGATACCGAATATAACAGATATCATAAGCATCACAAAGCCAAGAACTGTTACCGTTTGCATTGGTACAGTGGAATATGATGAAATATTCGATACAGCATACTTTATTAGTCCTCCTGTTGACCATTTGGATTCACCGTCTACACGTTCAGCCACATCATATTCGACCGTTGTTTTGTTGTAGCCTACCCAATAAGAAATTGCTCTGAAAAATCCTCTTTCGGGCATTTTGTTAAGCACATCAACTACTTTTCTGTCCAGAAGTTTGAAATCTGACGAATTCGCCATATCAAACCCCGCCATACGGCTGATAACTGAATAAAAAAGTTTAACACCAATACTGTACATCTTTTTTTCCCGTCCGCGTTCTTTTTTTATGCCTTCAATAATTTCATAGCCTTGTTCCCACAAACGATACATTTCGATTATCTTGTCAGGGGGATGCTGAAGGTCACAGTCGATTACAACAGCACAGTCACCGCTCACTGCGGCTAAACCTGCAGATATTGCAGATTCTTTCCCAAAATTTCTTGAAAAATGAAGACCTACTATATTTTCTTTTTTCAACGAAAGCTCGGATATTTTTTTATAAGTCTGATCCGAAGAACCGTCATCTACAAAAATAAACTCACTGTCAATATTGTTGTCCTTCAGCAGAGAATTTATTGCAGTATATGCATGCTCTATACACTTTTCTTCGTTATATGCGGGAATAATTACCGATAACATAAAAACTCTCCTTGTTATTGTTCAAATAATGTTTCTAACCGTGTAACAGGCATCGGGCGATAAAAATAATATCCCTGAAGCATATCGCACCCTGCCTCTATTGCTTTCTTTTTGTGTTCTTCTGTTTCAACACCTTCACACAAAGCCTTAAATCCCAAGTCATGTGCTGTTCTGATGATGTTTTTGAGGATTAAAAATCCCGTTTGATTAATAGCATTTTGTGTTATTTCTTTATCAATCTTCACAATGCTTATATCAAATTCAGACAAATCCCCAAAGCTTGTATAGCCTTTGCCAAAGTCATCAAGGAGAATCAAAATTCCTTTTTCTTTTAAACGGGTCAGATTTTTTACAATTGTAATTTTTTCGTCCTCATTCAAGCTTTTATCCTCAAGAATTTCAACAGCAATACACGAATAATCAATTCCGTATTTCTCTATAATTTGTATTATAGTATCCGCCAAGTCACTGTCACAAAGGGTATATCGTGAAAAATTGATTGTATATACATATTTCATACGATTCTCTTTATCGCTTGAAATCCATTTGCAATTTTTTTCAAAGATATAATAATCAAATTTTTCGTTTAATCCAACATTATTTACTGCCGAAAGAAAGAAGTACGGTGTTAATACACCCTCTGTCGTTGAATTAAGCCGGGACAGCACCTCTGCACCCATAATTTTATTTGTTTTAGCATCTAAAATGGGCTGATATTCAAGAAAAAACCTGTTGTTGTCAATTTCATTCTGTATATTGTTCTCAATCTTAATTTTTCTTTCAAATTCTTTTCCGTTGGAGTTATCCCATTGAAAATATAATACTCCTTTATCTTCCGCTATACTGCATGCCTGTTTCGCTCTTCCAAGAGCAGTTTTAAACGAAACCTCGGTGGAACTGGTAATGTGATAACCAAAAGTTATACCAACAACATTAACCGCACTGTGTTTTACGAAAACTTCATTTATTTTTTCAATGCTTTTTTCAATACACTGGGATATTTTATCTGCTTTCAAATCATTTAACGCAATAAAACTCTCTCTTCCGTAAAGAGAAATATCCCCGTCAATATCAATGCAAAAATGACCAAGCAAAATCCTTTTGATTTGTTCATATATCCTGACAGCCTTTGATTCAGAATACATTCTCTTCATCCCGTCAAGAGATACAGATATATATATAATGCAACGGTTTTTCCGCAAAGCTCCCATTTTTTCAAAATTATTTTCTATTTTCCCTATGCCGCAAAAACTTTTCTCTGCTATTCCTTTTGCTGTTTTTACGGATTTTATCGTAAAGTACAGACCAATCATTCCCATTGCAAGAAAAAACATTACGAGAATAGTTATGATCACATAAGGGTATTCAAAAACTTTCATTTTGCAGACTCCTTGTATCTATTTTTCAAAAATAGGAAAGTTCTTCGTTCCTGACGTCTGTTTCAGACCTGTATTTTTTGCAACACTCATACATTTCTCAATATCCTTTCGGGCTGTTTTCTTTCTTCGGATTACTTCTTTTGCCAAAAAGAAAGGATTAAAAGTGAGTACCGCCCTGACTATATCCCCTTTTGATACACCGCATCTTCTGTATTCGGCTAAAATTTCAAAAAGGGCATAATTTATAGTATTCTTATCAAAATTTTCAGTGCTTACACTTTTTAGCCATTTTGCATATCTGAGGAATTTATCTATATCCGCATTTTCCTTGAAATAGATTCCGCTGATATAAAACCTCTGCATTTCATCATCCATTTTCTGAAGAAGTGCTGCATAGTATTTTTGCTGAATTTTAATCACTTCAGTATGCTGTCTTTCAAGAGTAGTGCTTGTAATTTGCTTATCGTGAAGTCTGTATATCACAAGACACTCAGGAAGAATTTCAATTTTCTGATTTTCCATTACCATTCTTGTCCACAATTCAAGATCCTCGGTACAGGTAAGTGTTGTGTCATAATTAAACTGCTTCATAACTTCAGCCTTGGCTATAACCCCCGGATGCAAGATAGGATTTGCAACAAGAAGCATTGCTCGCAAAGCATCATTATCGCATCTGCCTCCGGCACCGCCCGATGCATACACCCCGTTTTTTACAGTCATAAATCTGCAGGACGATAATGCCACATCGCTGTTCTCTTCCATAAACTTATACTGTTTTTCAAGCCTGTCAGGAAGACATATGTCATCTGCATCCATTCTTGCTATGTATTTGCCGCGGCTTAAAGAGATTGCCCTGTTTAATGATGTGGGTAATTTAAGATTAACCTCATTGGGGTGTACCTTTATTCTTTCATCTCTTGAAGCAAATTCAGCAAGTATTTTACTTGTGGAATCTGTTGAACAATCGTTTATGATAACAAGCTCCCAATTCTTAAAAGTCTGATTTATGACACTTTCAATGGCTTCTTCAAGATATGTTTCCCCGTTATACACACTCATTATTACTGATATTTCAGGTATCATAGAAGCTTTCACCCTTTCTTCAGAACTTTCTTGATGTTTTTGCACAAATTAAGGAAATAAAATGTTGTGGTTATAAGTCCCCTTTTCATTAAAAACATACTTATTTTACTTTTCATTGTAATATTTTTAAACTTTGCTTTTTTTATTTTCTCTTTATGAATCGAATTATTTATAAGCTCTTTTATCTCTTTTGCGTGTTTAAAGCAATTTCCCTCTGCTGCCAGTGCAATAATTGCAAAGCACATAAATGCCGAATAGCGGGCAATCTGGCTTTCAAAATCAAGCGGTGCTATACTTAAATATCTATAAAGATGTTCAATTGTGTTTGCAATGTCCGTTATTTGCTTTGCTTTAACGGTTGTGGTAAGCGAGTCACCTCTTACGGTGTAAAAATACACTGATTTTCTGCTCACATATACCTTTTGAGCCTTCAGGAAACATGGCACAACACAGCTTACATCTTCCCCATGAGAAATTCTGGTGCTTACGTCAAGCTGGATGGGACAAATAAGCTCCCTTTTAATTGCCCTGCCCCAGATAAAGTAAAAAGCAGAAAGCATATTTTCGTCACAAAGCAGAACAGGATAAATCTTATTTATAATTTCCTCTTTTTCGTAAAGACCATCCTTGAGAATATCGTCTACCTTTTTTCCGTACCGTGAATCTTTTACTTCAGTATATGAAAAAGACACAATATCTGCATTTGTTTCTTTAATAATTTCATAAGCACTCTGCAAAGCATCGGGGGCTATATGGTCATCCCCGTCAAGATTAAAGATATATTCACCTGTACAAGCCTTTATCCCTGCTTGTCGTGCACTTACAAGACCGCCGTTTTCTTTGTGTATCACCTTTATTCTTTCGTCTTTATTCTTATACTCATCACAAATAAGGGGGCAATTATCAGGTGATCCGTCATCAACCAAAATCAGCTCAAAATCGCTAAAAGTCTGGGAAAGCACACTGTCAATACACCTTCTGAGGTATTCTTCTATATTATATATCGGAACAATTACTGAAAAAAACATATCCTTCACCTATTTACTTCTTAATCTTACAAGCACTTTCAGCACAAAGTACAATTTATACTTCATTGCGTATGCAAACACGCTCTGCTTGAGGGGTAGTTTGCCTATGGGATAAGATTTCAACACCCTGACAGTAAGACTGTGGTTGCATATGGATTTAAGACTTTTCTTCAAATCAGTGTATTTAATACCGTTATCCTTGGCATACATTATTTCCTGAGAGCACAACACTCTGCACATCGCCTGCCAGAATCTGTATATATAAATCTGATATACTTCGGGTTTAATGTCTTTTTTATATCTTTTTTCAACCTCATCCACAAAAACAAGACTTTTTTCCAAACGGTCTTTTTTGTATCCTTTGGAAAACGACTCCCCGTTTCTGCAGTAATTATAAAACACTTCATTAATTCCCGTTGCTCTCTTTATACAGGATATGTAATCTATCAAAAACAGCGAATCCTCCGAAAGTATTTCACGTTCGGACTGAAACACAATGTTATTTTTCCTTATTATTTCATTTCTGAACAGGTTTTTACATATACTCATTCCGTATTTGCTGTCATCGGCATCCTCAGGCAAAGCTCCCACAATACCCATTCTTATCTCATTCAGTTCCTCACGGGTCTCAAAATAAGTATCCTTGTCAAAATACGTTTTGCGAAGGCAGCTGCCCTCTTCGCTGAACATATTTCCGTCCAGAAACTGAACTCCCGACATCACAAAGTCCGAATTATACTTTTCTGCTTTTTCACAGAGTGTTTCAAACATATCAAGCTCAACATAATCATCCGAATCTGCAAAACCTATATATTCACCCGTTGCAATCTCAAGACCGGCATTTCGCGCTATTCCCGCTCCCTCGTTCGCCTTATGAATAACCTTTATGCGTGAATCCTCCGCCTCTGCTCTGCGGCATATTTCCAGAGAGGAATCCGCAGACGAATCATCCACAAGTATTATTTCTATATTCTCAAGGGTCTGATTTTTCAGAGAATTTATACATCTTTCCAGATATTTCTCTGCATTATATACAGGAACGATAATACTTACCTTTGGTTGTGTCACGGTCTCACCTCTCAACTAGTTTTTCATATTCCTTGATTAAAATATCGCAGTATGCTTCAACACTCAAAATATTGTCTTTTTCATTTTCACAGTTTTCTTTCAGAATCCTGTAACTGTCCTCGTTTTCCATAACTTCTTTTAATTTCCGTGCAATTCCATCGGGAGCCGCTTCATCTGCAAGAAGCCCCGTAATACCGTCTTTAACAAGCTCCGCCATTCCGCCGTTGTTCATTGTAACAACCGGTACGCCCATACACTGAGCCTCAAGGATGGAAAGGGGACAATTTTCATACCATATGGACGGCACAAGAAGCAATTTTGCATTTCCCATAAACTCAATCAGCTTTTCCCCTGAAAGAAATCCAACCAACTTAATGTTTTCAATATTTTCAAGCATCTCCCTGTCGGGACCGTCTCCCGCAACCATAAATGTATATTCAGGAAGAAGCTTTGCTGTTTCAGCAAGGTATTCAATACCTTTTTCCTTGGACAGTCTTCCCGCAAATGCAATGTAATTCTGTCCGTTTTCTTTTTTGCAGATAAACTTGTTTTTGTTTATAAAGTTATGTATTGTCTTTGTTTTTCCCTTATAGAGATTCTTTGCGGATAACAGCTTTTCTTCAAGAAAATAACTGGGAGTTATAAACAAATCAACCTTTTTATATGTTTTAAGAACAGCATACAGTTTTGCCTCAATAGCCCCTATAATGCTCTTCACCCTTGATGCATGGATACATTTGTTTTTGATACAGTTAACATATGACCCCTTGATACACTTCTCGCAAATCTCGTTTTTTTCGAAATTATAAAGCAGGTGATTCGGACAAACCATCTGATAATCATGGACTGTCTGAACGACGGGAATGCCTCTCTTTTTTGCACCGTAAATTACCGACGGAGTTAGCTGAAAGTTTATGTTATTCATATGGATTATGTCAGGCTTGAACTTATCAATTACCTGAATAATTTTCTTTTTGGCTTCCATAGAATAAACTATTTTAAAGGGATAAAAGAACCGTTCTATTTCTTTTGAATGAAAATCCATATTTTGTGTGTACTTTTCTGCAGAGTTGCCCACAGTATTTTTTTCGTCGTACATACCAAAATACTCAACTTCATGACCAAGATTTTCAAGCTGCTCCCCCAAAAAGAGCATATAATTCTCACATCCTCCGCGAGAATACAAAAATTTATTAACCATCAGAATTTTCATAACAATGAATCACCTTTCTATTCTCTGTTTGCCTCAGAAATGTAACCAAACATTTTTGTTTCGGTACGGCGTACATTTTCTTCAAAGCCATTTCCCATCATTAACATGGCAAGAACCCCTGTAAGCAACGGATAGTTCATTGTATTATCCGTTGAAGATACAATTATGAGGTAAACGGTAAGCATAAATGTAATAATCGCATTTTCAATATTCCCTTTCCTTCCAAAATATATTACTCTGACCAAAGTCATAGATGTAAGCCAGATAATATAACCCCAAAAGCCTAAATCAATGAAGTGCTGAAGGAAGTCATTGTGAACGGACCCAACACCTACAGACATAAACTCATTCAGCTGATAGGTGAGAAATCCTATTCCGTTACCCAAAAATCCGGGGTGAAACTCATAAAACTTATCTACAGCATTATAAATTTCAACACGTCCGCTTGTGTTTATTCCCGCTTTTTCAAGAAGAGCAAATGCATCTGCATTTATAAGCGCGATATAGCCTACAAGCAACGCAACAACAATAATGGAAAGAATTATAACAAGCCTGCTGGCAGTTTTTTTGTTAAATCGGGCAATAAACTTTAAAATATAGCCGAGCATCAGTGCTATTACAATTGCAATAATTGCAATCCTCTTAAGTGCCGCCAAAAAGCAGAAAACATTCAGGAACAACAGTATAAAAAATTCTATACTTTTCCTCGGTTTAAAAAGCATATAAATCAAATACGCACCAAGGCAAAAAGCAAGTTCGTGAATTTCTGCCTGAATAATAACATCTCCCGTTACGTCCGCAAAGGTGACCAAAAGAGTTACAAACTCAGAAAAAAATCTTCCGAGACCGTTTTGTGCAATAATTGTAGCAAGCATCAAAAGATTTGCAACCAAAATGGCAAAAAGGTTATACCATATACCACGGTTTCCGAATACATACAGCAGCGCACCTGAGCCCAACGCAAAGGACAGCATATTTGTATATATAAAAGAACTGGAAAGTCCTCTGGAAATAACGCTCACATCTACAGTTTCCACAAACCAGATAAACAGTGAAACCGTTGTAGTAACCACAAGGGGAAAGCTGTAAACACATGCATCCTTAAAAGCAGTGACTCCCCTTGCAATATTAGGTTTGTATAAGAACATGAGGGCTGCAGAAGCAAAGAGAACAAGAGCAAAAGCATGACGGTATGTAACGTGCAGCCCCAAATTGATGTATTCATTGAGGAAATAATACATCATTACTGCCACAAGTACAAAATAAAAATCTTTTGCTTTTTTAAGAATTTTATTTTCCACCCTGCCTACCCTCCTCGCTTACACATAACTTTTATTTTTTAAATCGGATATATAGTCCTTTTTGTTTCTTATTGCCTCTGAAAGCAGTTTTCTTGCTGTTTTATTTTCTTTGAATGTTTCAGCAATACCAATCTTGTAATCAATTACAACGTCTCTGTGTTCTTCTCGTCCATCCAGTCTCATTCTGAACAGTCTCATTATATCTTCAACAGTAATGTAATCAGATTCTTCTGACAGCATAACAAAACTGCCGTTACCGTTATAAATATACTCTGTCTTTGATTTGCCGAAGGTTTCTTTTATGTAATTGGTGAACAGCTTGATAATCTCGTCACCTACATCTCTTGAATACTCTCCGTTTATCTGAGCCAGATTCGCTATATCCACCAAACAGTACACAACACCGTCATCAAGAAGCTTTTTGTTTTTGGCTTTCAGGTATTTATCAAAATACGCTCTGTTGCTAAAGCCTGTAAAGTGGTCTGTATAGAAAATATAATTTATTATATCAGCTGCTCTTCCCAAAAGAAGTGCTCCGCCTGCACAAAGAACCACAAGGAAGAAAAACGCAATTGCTGTATATAATGGTACATTAACGCTTTCTCTTACAGAAGCCGAGGACAGCACTGAAATATAGCTTGCACCGAGATATTTGTTGTATTCATCATTGGTTTTCATAGTGGTGGCATAAAGAGAAGTCAGTTCATCAAGAAGTGTATTGATTTCCTGCTCAACTCCATCCCTTATAGCGGCATATTCAGTATTACAAAGCTCTGTACAGGTCAAATCCGAAGATTGACACGCACCGCCGCAATTTCCCGTACAGGTTGTAAATGTATCTATTACATATGTGCAATATGAAGAATCAATAACTGCATGCTCACGGCTTTCATTGTGGTCTCTCCAGCTGTAAATCAATTCATCGTAAGTTACCGTCTGGTCACCCACATAATCCTGAACATTTCTCTCGTGAAGATTATCAAGAATATACTCATAGGTAATATTTGTATTTCCCGACTCTCTCATTTTCTTGACATAAGCGTCAATTACAGTAACAACATCCTCAACTATACTGTCATCCTTTGCATTGGAAATGTTATTGTTGTCTATTCGTGTTGTATAGTCCGAAATAAGTACTGACTTATTTTTTGTAATCTGGTACTTATAAATCTTTGAGAAAAGTGACGAAACCTTGACCTGTCTCAGGTAGTTAAAATCATCAACCAGCTCGCTGAAGGATACTCCCGTCTCTGTTGAACGGTAATAATTATTCTGTTCTATTCTCTGATACAAAGTAGTCAAAGTATTGTCAATGCTTGTATCAATCAACTCCATCATCTCAATAAAATCATAATCGTTTTTATTAAGATTTTCAATAGTATTGTTGGCAGGAGCTACATTTACATACTTCTGACTGAACCGCTCAAAATAGACATCCAGAGTTTCATCCAGTATTGTTCTTGCAAACTCAGCACCTTCTCCGCTTGTTGCTGCAAAAGATACAATAAACGTGCTGGGTTCATATATATATTCTTCGCCTTCTTCAAGCTTTGCATCCTTCTGTGCCACTTTATCGGCATCTTCAATAGGTGTTATATTGATTCTTGAAATAAGGCTGTCAACGGAATATATACCCGTAAGCCCCATTTTATCAACAACCTTTGACATTACAGCAGATGATTTGATTTCGTTTACATCAAGCTTTTCTCCTGTTGGTGCAAGACCTTTTTCCGCCTGTTCGTCATTATAATGAATAACTTCTGACGCAATGTATGTATTGGATGATGAAAGTCTGAAGTAAACAACATAGGTAGCCATAAGGCAAAAAGCTATTATCAGTGGCAGAAGTTTTTTCACATATCCCAGAAATTGAAAACTTTTCATTCTTGTCCTCCCTTAGATAATTTATGCCTTTTTGGGGAATTTTTTCGAAATGTGACGAAGCATAAATGTTACATATGCAAAAGCCGCAAACAATATAAGTGTTTTCAGCTCACTCACAATTGAGATCCCGTAAATACTTACTGCGATACACTGGTTCATTCTGTGCTGTGAACACTCTCTTCCTGCGTTTATTGCTTCTTTTTCAAAACCTTTGATACTCTCATATACAGAATCTATCAACGAATCTGCTGACATACTGAGCTGTGAGTTCCCGCTATTTGAAGATATTTTTTCAAGCACAAGGTTGTTATCCATGATTTCTTTTTCATTTGATGCTACATAATCACTGAAGCTTGTAGCCATCACCGACAGTTCATCAACACCAACCTTTGTTCTGCCCATATAATATTTTCCCGCCTGATCCCAGGTAGGAACAAGCACCACTCGTGTCATTTCTTCGCTGTACATATCAATTGCCTGATTACAAAGATTATAAGATACATCATTTCTCTGACGGTCAAAATCAACATTCTTATTCTGATATGACAGTCTGTCAATATAATCATCTCTGTCCCTTACAATACCGTTTTGCAAAATCAAAGCTCTTAAGTTCTGGTTTATCTGTGTTTCCTTGAACTGATGCACCTTGCCTGCAATGGAATTGAACGTACTGTTGCTTGAAGTAACAAAGCTTGGATTTTTTTCTGACATACCGTACAGATAATTAAGTACAGCCTGAGTTTCCTTTTCAAAATACGCTACTATATCCATATATTCCATTTTTGCAAAATCAGGTTTTTCAGAATCCAACTTAAAATTATCGGTATACTTTTCTATGTAATATTCCTTGTACGCACCCGTAATCAGCTTGATAACATTTTCTGTATCAAGATGGTCAGTGTCTTTTGATGCATGGTATTCCACCGCAAACTCCGTGGAAATAAGATACTTTGATTCATCATCGACACCACCCTGCACACAAGGATAAACAGCAAGGCAGTCTTTAAGCTGTTTTACCGTTACCTTTTCAAGAGCACCCTTTTTTATAGCCCTTTCAACAACCTCATCGCAGATTACCTCTGCCATATTATATCTGGTTCCGTTGGAATTGAGTGCCTGCGATGCTTCTGAATAGTTCAATGAAATAATTGCATGAACATTTTTTTTAAGTTCAAAATGATTAAAAATTCCATACAGCATAGTAGTCACAAAGCACACCAGAATTATCCATGCATTAAAATACTCTGCTGTTTTGAATATCTGAATGCGTTCTGTGCGGTTTACATTTTTAAAGCGTAGAAATATCATTGTTACAGATACCGCAAACAGCATACCTACAATTAAAATAATTAATTTTTGAAATATTTCAGTAACCATTTTCCATCTCCCTCCCCGAACTAAAATCTGTTAATATCAATAACAACCAGCTCAGGCTGATTATTTATGCGGAGAACATTTGAGTTTTCAAGACCTGAACTCACAATAAGAGGCTTGCCCGCGGCAGAATATCTTCCGTAAACAAAGCTGTCGCTCCGTTCCGGAAACAAGCCGCCCTCCAATGTAAAGAGAGGTCCGAGTACAGGAACACGCACAACACCGCCGTGGGTATGTCCGCACAGCAACAAATCGCCCCAGAAATCAGACTGAAATTCTTCAAAAATAAAGGGCTCATGAATTGCTGTAATTTTCAGATTATCTGTATTTTCATAGAGATAATCTGAAAATGCTTTTCCCGAATAAGACCAGAACGAAGACGGATTTGAGTTTAAAACTCCATACACATCAACATTCATAGTTTTCACCTTTATTGTGTCCTTCTCATTTTTCAGAACTTTTATCCCGGCAGCCTCAAGCTTTTCTTCAAAAGAATCCTTGATTTTCAAAAGTGCTGTTTCATCACGGTTATTTTCATTAAAGCCAAATTTTTTATCGAGCTCATTTTCACTTAGAGGAATATCATAAATAGTTTCCACTTCATTGTTGCCGTATACATAATAAGAAGGAGCAATCTTTGACAGGCTTTTCCCTAAGGATACAGCAAAATCAACATCTTCCTTAGATGAATCTACAATATCACCTGTGCAGATTATTATATCTGGTTTCAACGCTTCAATACGTTCCAAAAGCTTTTTGTTGTTTATACCGTAAGACGAGCAGTGCAAATCCGACAACTGAACAACACGTACACTGCTGTCAACCTTGATACTGCTTGTGGTGTAAAAAGTTTCTCTGAAATTTCTGTTCTCGATATAGCTGCACAGAATAACAATAATGGCTGTTGCAACGCAAACAAAAACCATACCTATAGCAAAAAACTTTACAGCTCTGATGTTCTTTTTCGTCTTTGGGCTCAGTTCTATGGAGTTACCCTTTTGGACTATCTTCATTCTCTTTTCTTCGCCCGTTACGGAATAAACGCAGAACTCCAATGTCTCCCTGCATTCTTTTTTGAATTCTTTAACATCCTGACTCCCGTGATAAGAGATTATAACCCGTTTGTCATCAATATCCGAGATTTCAAAAGTGTCTGCCCAGGTTATGTAAAATTCTTCTGGTACCGACTCTTTAAAAAGCACCATTATCTGTTCCTGATATATTTCTATTTCTTCAATACTTCTTTTATTGTTCATATAAAACAAAACCTTTACTCTTATTTTTGGTATAGCTTGCAGGTAGCCTCTGCAACATCCTTCCAACTGTATTTATTCAAAATAAATTCGTCCACACCGACTCTGAACTCTTCCACAAATGCACTGTTATCGCACATATTCTGAAGTTTTTCAGCCAAATCCTCTGTGTTTCCTTTTTTGAAGTAAACTGCCTTGTCTTCAGCAACCGCTGTGTTTTCAGGAATATCAGAACACAAGAGAGTTGTTCTGTATGCAAGAGACTCCAAAAGGCTTAAGGACATACCTTCAAGATCTGACGGCAACACTGTTATATATGAATTCGAATAAATCTCGTTTAAGATATCACCCGATATAAACCCTGTAAAAATAATATTTAGGTTTCCTGCCGCCTTTTCCTTAAGCATTTTTACATAATCATCAGTATCACTTGTATCGCCTGCAATAACAAGCTTTTTATCAGTTGTAATTTTTCCATATGCATCAATAAGATAGTGAATACCTTTTTCTGCTGTCAGTCTTGATACAATAGATATATAACCGTCTTTTTCCAATCCGTACTTTTCCGTAATAAGCTGTGCGTCTTTCCGTTCAGGACGGCTTATTCCGTTGTGAATAATAGTGGTTTCGCGGTTATATGTTTCCTTAAAATAATCGTAGGCTGCCTGACTCAGAACAATAACTTCATCAGCATATTTTGCAAGAATTTTTTCTCCGAATTTAATGTACTTGGATGCAAAACCCTTGCCCCATTTTTCTCTCTGCCAGTCAAGACCGTGGACTGTCGCAACACATTTTTTGCCAAAAAGCTTGGGAATCCAGAGTGCCGCACACGGACCTTCCGCATGAAAGTGAATAACATCATAATTTCCGAAGGATGCAGATATCGCCGCTGTAAAGGATGCTATCATTGCAGCAAAGCCACGAACATCGAGCGTCCATGCATTTTTGATTTTTACACCCTTATACATATTGTTCTGAACAGTTCCCACATATTCGTTTTCCACCTTATCCGATGAACGGTTGTAACAGGTAACATCATGCCCCATTTCAACCAGCATGGGACAAAGTGTTGTAAGAACGTTTTCTATTCCGCCGCGTCTTGACGGAACGACCTTGTGTCCAATCATAGCAACTTTCATTTTACTCACTCCAAATTTCATTTATCTTCCAGTAGCTGTAAGCATAACTATAGGTGTTTTCAGCATAATTTTCAAATCATTAAAATATGTTCTGGTCTGTATGTATTCAATATCCATTTCAACCCACTGTTCAAAAGGGATGTCATTTCTGTTTTTGGAAATCTGCCAAGTACAGGTAATACCTGGAGTAACAATAAGACGAAGCCTTTGATAATCGGTGTAATACTGAACCTCTCTGGGAAGGGGAGGTCTGGGTCCTACAAGAGTCATATCACCCTTCAGAACATTGAAGAACTGCATAAGCTCATCAAGAGAAACTTTTCTCAGAAACTTTCCCACTCTTGTTATACGGGGGTCCTCCTTTATTTTGAATACCGGTCCGTCCATTTCGTTCTGCTTTGCAAGCTCCTCAAGCATTTTGTCGGCATTCGCACGCATGGTTCTGAACTTGTACATATAAAATTCTTTTCCGTGACGGCCCACTCTTATCTGCTTGTAGAAAGGTCCTGCACTGGGATCATCAATTACGATTACAATTGCAATCACAACCATCAACGGCAGGAAAAACAACAGAATCAATGTTGCAAAAAAGATATCAAAAAGTCTTTTTGATTTCCAGAATGTTGCATAGGATTTTTCAATAATTGCTTCCAGCTTTTCTCTTGTTTTTTCATCAACTTTGTCCTGTTCAATATAAGGCATTACTGTACACTTCTTTCATTTATATTTTCATTACAGACTCAAATTCTGTTTTTCTGTTTTCTGACAAATAGAATTCTCTGAAAACTATATCTTGATTTTTTAAATCGATTTCATTCTCATCCATATAACCTGGGTGAAATAAAACTTCTATATCTCTGCCGTCTCTTTCTGCCAGTTTAATGTAATTCGGCAGGATTTTTTTTACTCTTTTTTCATCCATCCTTCCTGAAAAAAGGATTCCCAAAAAATATGCCGACGGTATTTTATAAGTTTTTATATATTTCTTGTCGACCTGCCACAAAAGCCTGAGAAGCCATTGCTTCACGATATTAACCGCACTGTATGTAAAATACAGAGACGGTGTTTTTATGTAGGGCAAAATCGGTTCAGCAGGGATACGCATATATTCCGTTTTAATTTTTTCGTCACTCAAAACCCTGAGCAAAGCTTTGAATACAGCCGGAATCATATGTGTATGCTGATGGCTGTCGATGCAAAAAGGAACATTATCGGGCAGAATACTTTTCCAGAACAAAACCTGTGCTTTGATTTCTTTATAAACCTGAATTTCAAGCTTCTTTCTCTGAAGCAGATTAAGTCTGAAAAGTCCGCCGAAGGTATGCTTGAAATTTCCGTTTTTGTCTGCCAGCAAATTTATTTCATCAGCATTTGCCATACATTTACCTTCAACAAGGTTCAAGTGCAGTGAAATTCTGACATATTTGTTTTTTTGCAGTTCATCCAAATCAACCCTGTCGAAGTTGGGAAATACACTTACTTTATTTAGTGCACCCTTGTCTATGCATCGCTTTATATTCATAGATGATATGTCACACAAGCCATAATCGTCAGCACAAAAATATATCACTTACTTCTCACCTTCTGTTCCAAGCTTAATAACCACTGTATCATCTATTACTGCCACACAATCCTTTGAAGGCCATTTTTCCATAGCTTTTACCTCTTCCCTTTTGGAAAGATTCTTCTTTTCTTCACCGCTTAAAAACTTATAATTCTTTCCGCAATAGTCATTGAGAGTACTGCATAACACACTTTGTCCAACTGTTTCGTCGTCTGCACGGATTATATATCCGTCAGTTATTCCTGTAATATCAGGTGTCAGATTAACGCTGTATGCTTCACTGTTATTAAGAGCACCAATCACAAGAATCTTTTCGCAATCATCCGCTCCTTCAGTTTGTTCTATTCTGTCCGCTATACGAATTAAAACCCCATAAGACTTTTCATATGCCATTTGTGCTTTGTGATAGCTTACGTTTGATATAACAACCTGATTTGCAATTATGGACATAGCCACAATCAGAACAATCCAGCATTTGCAGGCGGTCTGTTTTTCGTTTTTTTCTGTACCTCTTTCATAAAGAATCAGAAAAAACAAATAAAATACAGAGTACCCCATAAGCATCAGATTGTGATAATCAACCCCTGCATTCGCAAAAGCAAGTGCCCCCGCACCGACTATCAGCATAACACACAAAACAGCAATCACAAGTACATTGGCAGCATTTTTGTAAACTTTATTTTCTACTATTTTCTTCACATAATAGAAAACTACAAGTGCAAAAGCAAAAACATTGAGAACAATATACACATTTATGCCTTTTGACAAATCAAAGAAGCATTTAATAAAAGTTTCTTTGACAACGTAAAGGGATGCCAATATATCTATATTTGATAATGATGCTGTTTCGTTAACACCCTGATAATCAAGCAATTCTACAGAACAAATACCGAGGAGTATTTTGAGAATTACACCGTATATTGCCACACCCAGAATCCCTGTCAAAAGCATTCCGCCACTTTTTTTCAAAATAATACCAAATGATGTACCGTGATAAATCATTTCGTCAATAAGCTTCAGCAAAACCAGCATTATTGTAACTGTTATGTAAGCCTGATAAATACCTGTTGACAATGCGATAAGCACAGCCGACCAAAGATAGTTTTGTTTTTCTTTGGTCATATAAAGTGCCGCAAGCGTTGAGAGAAAAAATGCCACACTGTAACCGTCTGCCACATAGTTATACATCATAACCGAAGTAACCGTCGGGAAGGAAACTACAACCGCACCTATTAATGCCGCAGTAATTTTTTTCTGTACGCTGAGCATTCTGCAAATACATACAGCACCCAATGCATGAAAAACAATGGCTGCAATACCGCTCAGAAAAGGCAGGTCATAAAATGAACTGAACGAACAGACAACGGGCAAAAACCATCTTCCCAGACCAATCATATTCTGTGAATCATATCTGAACACCAGAGAATCCCAATTGGGAAGCCAATTTGTTATTTTATATAAATGTGCAAACACCCCCACCAGAAACGCCGCAATAAAGCAAGCCTTCCATTGAGGCAAAATCTGAGTATTAAGTTTTTTTAATACTTTTTCAGGCACTTTTTACCACTCCAGCCACTTAAATCTATGTAAAAACTTTCCATACAGCTTGTTATACATTCTTACACCTACAATCCGCTTTACAAACAGTGTACGTTTGGCGGTTGGTGATATCCATGATGCACAAAAGTGATGTATCGAATATGTATTCTTAGTTATTTTTTTCTTTCCCGTGTAATATTTCATAGGACACAGATAATCCTCAGGCAACATTTGAAGATTCATAAAAATCTGCCTCTGATTGCTGATATCCAGACCAAGACTTATCATTGTCTTTGTATTTCTGTCAGGACAAGGAGTCAAATCACAAGTGCCGTCAGGAAGGATAAAAGGTATATCGTCATAATCCTTCAGCAAGGCGGCAATCAGTTCATTTCCCTTTTCACAGGCAAAGCCAAGACCGGTTGAAATAACACCGTTATCATCAAAACCCATATAACCTCTTTCCTCAATAAGTGCATCAAGAGGTTTTATAAGCTCAACATCTGTGTCAAGGTAAATTCCGCCCTCATCATAAAGCACCTTGAGTCTTGCGTAATCACTTGCAAAAGCCCATTTGCCTGCATCATACGCTTCACGTGCATATTTGTTTTGATTTATATCAAAATTATCTTCATTTATGCAAACTATTTTGTAATCGGGGCAATACTTTTTCCAGCTTTTTATGCATTTTTCTGCGAGCTTGGGAAGTTTTCCCTTCCCAAACCAACAATAATGAATTACCTTTGGAATACTCATTGTTTTTTCTTCCTCCCATATAATTCAAAAATAGTTTTAAAGGCAGATTTATTGAATACAAAGTTAATCAGCAAATATAATCCCACAATCCATACAGAGTGAATAATTCCGTTCAGCAGTAGCTTTAAAAATGAAATATTGCTGAATGTATCAACGAAAAATACTGCCATGATCACAGCAAAAACCGCACCGTTTGAAAGTAAGATTTTATATGTATGCATCTGGTTTCTTTCAAGAATCTTTTTGTTTGAGTAGTGAATAGTCACCACACTCCGATAAACAAGAGCCGCAATTGTTCCCAGTATTGCTCCGCATATTCCCATATAAAAAATTGCCGAAATGGACACTGTTATATTTATAACCATTTCCCATATTGCATGAGAACGAGTTTTTTCAAAATCACCTGAATACTCAATAATTCCATTGACAGGCAGCTTGCTGTTGGCAACCAAATTCATAATTACAAAAAGCAATACAAGAAATACATTTGTGTATTCAGCATCGTTAATTCCCTTTGTATATATCTGTATCAGGGGCAGCAAAAATACCGCCATAAGGGTATAAATGATAAATGTTGTCATCACATAAAAAGTTTCATATGCATTGAACAGCCTATTAAACTTTTCTCTGTCCGTATGAAACATCTGCCCCAATGCAAATGTAAAAGACGAAACTACACTTGTTATAAAATTCTGCACCTGCGAAAAGAATATATTATATATAGCGTAAATACTTGCTGCCTTGAAATCACAAAGAAGTGAAATAAGTATTACATCAGTATTGTTGAATACCATTCCTGAAAGCTGATGCACCAAAACTGAATTCTTTTGTGAAATAGCGTCAAAATCAGGTTTCGCCTTTAAATCAAGCCATTTGTATCTGCGCTTGGCATAAAAATATAAAAAGGCAAGCTGAGTAAGTGACATTATGCAATAAACCAGCTGAATAAGAATAAGGCTGTCTGTTAAAACCAGAACAAGGATTTTAGCTATATTTGAAGCAAGCTGAAGAATTGTTTCTGCGTTATTTATTACATACTTTCTTCCGTCAACCTCCATAAGTATTCGGTATTTCGCCTGAACGAAATAACTGAACAAAGCCGGCAAAGCAGTCAATATAATTATCAGAAACACAACATTGCTGTCTATTGATGTTGGTATTACATATGCATATACAATTGCAACAACAAGTACGATAGCAAGGTAAATTATTCCCGTTCTGATATAATAAGAATGGGTGGCAGAAAGAACTTCGTTTGCACTCTTATAGTCCCTTTCGCCTATTCTTTTATACAAAGCCTGTGTTGTGGCAAGACCCACGCCTGCCTCCAAAAGGAACATATATACAAAAATCTGTTTAATAGTCGAAAGTACACCGTTAACCTCTGAGCCAAAATTCTCAAGATACAGTCTCGGCAAAAGAAAGCTGATTGTTATAAGAACAACCTGATATATCATTGAAGATACCAGATTGTTTTTTATTCTCGAATCTTTGTCAGCCACATCGCCGCCTCCTTACCTTGATTTCATATGCGGTTGCAAATGTAATCTGCAGTAGCATTTTCTTTGGGAATTATTCTCCCCGGGTTTCCTATAACAACGCTGTGGTCAGGAACATCAAAATTGACATATGTAAGAGGTGCAATAAGCACATCACTTCCTATTCTGACATTGCCCACTATAACAGCGTTGGTTCCAATCCAGCAATTATCACTGATTTGCGGAACACCTTTTCGCTTTCCACGGTTTTCTATCCCTATTGTCACACCTGTACCAATGTTTATGTTTTTGCCCAAGGTTGCATCAGGATGAATTATCACCCGCCCAAAATGTCCGATATAAAAACCCTCACCTATATTTGTCCTTGCAGGTATCTGAATCTGAGTTTTGTTAGACATATACATAAGTCTCAATCTGTAAAAAAGCTTTAAAGGCAGAATTTTACACATGTTCGCTTTTCGAAACACAGATATGTATTTTAATTCAATGGGTCTGAACACCTTTTTCAAAAAAGGTTCTCCGCCTTCTCCGTAATATCTGTATAAGTCTTTTTTAAAAACACTGTTCATAACAATTTCACACTCATTTTTCCTTTGATTCAAGAAATATTTTTCTTGTTACAAAATTATAAATCGGGACGATTACCATGGCAAAAATTTTTACTATCAGATAATATACAGAGGTATACGTTGTTCCGATCCACAGAATAACCTGATTCAAACACAATCCGCCGATACTGAGGAGTACAAATATAACAAATTCCCTAAGCTTACTTTGTTTTCTGCTTTTGAAAACAAACGCCATACTCAAAAGATAATTTGCAGTAACAGAAGCACAAAAAGATATTGTTGAAGCAAGCAACACATCAATATGCAACAGTTCCTTCAAAGCAACAAGAACTCCCACATCAACAATTGCGGCAATAACACCTACCACACAAAACTTGACTAATTGCAGTATCACTTTGTGTTTCCTCCGTTAAAATGAGTTCTTTTATAAATGTTGGGGTTTTAGTAAATCAAAGATGTTTCGACTAATTATTGAAGAAACCCTGACGGTTTTCTTTTTAACAGAAAAATGTTCTCTCATTTTTCAATCCTTCACTAAAAACGTGCTGCAAGCACGTTTTCTTAACATTCCGGCAACATGACATCATTACAGACCGTATAGTGTCATTCTAAGCAGAGCGAGGGAGCTTTCCAAAGTGTTTTCCCCGACATTTATCACAGAACCATTAAATATTGATTAATTCACTGTTTAATCAGTCCTAATCTCTGGCAAATACCCAAAGTGTATCTTTCACATTGTCTTTGTCATCTGATAAATTATATACACTGAGAGTAACGGTTTCACCGTTTGTTTTTTTGTATGTAATTGACGGTATTTTACCTTCTGATATTTGTCTTTTTATTGCATCATAATTCAAGAAGCTTGTAACAGCTCTGTGGGAATCAGTATGAACAATATCATTAATGTATTTTTTCAACAGCTTTGAAAAATTTTCTTCATCTTCTTTATATCCAAGATAGGATGGCATAAGAATTCTGTGAACACTGTCGGTTTCCAAGGATACTCTGTAAATACCGTTGTAATGTTCTTTTAAGACAGATATCATAGTATCAAGTTCTCTGATACCGGTTTTTGCATAAACAAAGCTTTGGTCTTTGTCCTCAGACCTGCTTTCCTGTCCTTTGTCCTGATAATACTGTGCTTTTGCTTCATACATTCTGATTTCAGCTTCGCGAACCATTTCTTCACAGTTTGTGTTCTGGCTTCTATAGGACATACCTATTGCCACATTATATCCCTTTGGTTTTAGTTGCTCAATAAATATTCCCAATTTTTCTTTGATGCGATTCTGTTCAACTCCTTTTGTAAACACAAGGAATTCATCACCGCCCATACGGTATATACGATGTCCAAAAAACACCTCTTTCAATGTATTGGTAATATAGATGAGCATTTCATCGCCTGCAGCGTGTCCGTATTTGTTGTTCCTGATATGAAGCTCGTTAACATCAATATAAATACAGGAGAATTCCTCAGGCTTTTCTTCGTCAAATACCAAAATATCTTTTTTATATACAACACGGTTAAGAGCTCCCGTAAGAGAATCCGTTGTTGCGGCAAGCTCTGTTTTATTAAGATGTTTTTTGTTGTATATAGCAATTGAAAAACAAATGGCAACATCTTCAATAAGTTTTCTTGCAACATCACTCTTGTTGGGGTTAATTGTTCCCAAAAGGCTGACGTGGTTATTTTTATCAGTAATAATGGCAAAAGATACTTCTTTTATATCATGTTCTGACAGGAAATTATAGAGTTTGGGATTTGTTTTTTCCATATGGCGGTTACGCATCATTTGCATAAAAACAATAGAAGACTTATTTTCGTTGCTTACCCTTGAAGCATACCTGAAAAGCTCCTTGTGAAAATACTCTCTATCCTTCCCCACCAAAAGCTTTTCTCTTAAAGAAGGCTTTATATAATAGAAATCTTCTCCGTCCGTATCCACAAAAAATGTGGAACGTGCATTTGAAAATTCCTTTATGTTTTTCATCGCTTCAGTTATATTTGTGTACTGTTCAGTTACTTCCAAAAGAAGCTTTCGTATAGCAGAAGATTCTGCATGTAATTTGGTTCTGCCTTTCTCTCTTTTCATAACCGATTTAAGATAAACAACTATAATCAAAATAATCAAAACATAAGTTGTAAGCAAAATACGGGATACTCTATGTGTGTCTGCAAAAACCTGTGTTTCATATCGGGCAAGCATAATGCCCCAGTTAAAATCCTCAAGTATTGAATAGTGAACATACAAATTCTCACCCGTGCGTATTGACTTAAACGAGCTGAACCCCTTATCTGTAGTTGCAAGAGCCTCATAGGAATAGCCGTCATTATATTCTCTGGTCTTAAGCTGTGACAATTCGCCCGGATTTGTATCTATTGTGTCTATAATAAACTTTCCTGTTTCCTTATCATAAACAAAGAGCTGAGCATCCAGTTCCTGTGCCATATTGTTGTATCTTTCGTTGATGGTTTCAATCTTGATGATACCGTATATCATACCGACGGTTTCACCATCAACCTGGATGGGAACAACACTTCTGACTACCTTTTCACCGGGTTTTGAATAGCTTTCTGTTCTGCCGGTAATATGTTCACCCTTGCGTGCTTCCTCCTCAAAGGAGATTTTCCCGCTTAAATCAACGGTTTCATCTTTGGTGATAAAGGTACCGTCCGGATTTAAAATACCGATTCTTGAGAATAAGCCGATAGGCTTGAAGGAGTCAAACATAAGGCTGTAGCTTTCTCCGCCGGCATAAAGCTTGGCCGCAAAGTTTGCCATGGTAACAAGATTTTCTCTGTCTGACTTTAGCTGCAGAGTCAGGTCATCCTTAATCTGCTTTGTCTGAATATGAAGCATTTCGTACGCTTCATTCTCGGCTCCAAAATAAAATGAGGTAACCATTGCTAAAAACACCGCACATATTAAAACTGCAGTGATAACCGTATGTAAAATATTATTTTGTTTTTCCTCTTTTTTCTGGTAAGTTTTTGCCATATATACGCATCTTCTTTCATGTAACAAATAAGTTCTTCAAATTTGGATTTATCAGATATTAAAATACTTCTGATTATACTCCCGCACTATTTCAGAGTATACATTTTTTATTGTATCATACAACTATACAAAAATCAAGATATTAATAATATTTCCTGCATTTATCTTTTGAAGGGCTATTTTTTTGCTTCTGGTAAAAAAAGCAGGCTTTGCATAATATTATTACCTTATTTTACAAAGCCTGCCTTAATTTAATACGTTTTTATACCTCAAACATATAATCAAGCAACGACCAATTCTGCTGAAACGGGCGCATAAGATTCCAATAACCTGCTCCACGAAGGTTTTTTTCTTTTATGAGATTAAACTTTTGCTGAATACTCCGTACATCCTCAAACCATACCTCATGTGTTCTTCCTTCTTCATCGGTATATCTGAACCATGGCGACTGTGATACCTCATCATACTGAATTTCGGCACCGAATTCTGCCGCAAGCTGAATTGCCTCAACATTTGAAATGGAATCAGCTACAGACTCCCCCTTCACATAAGGCAGAGTCCAGTCGTAACCATAATTGGGAATTCCCAAAAATATCTTTTCAGGAGGAATTATCCCCAAGGCATAATCCACCACCTGTCTGACATTGCGTATAGGTGCCACTGCAAGCGGCGGTCCGTACGTGTCTATCCATTCAAGATATAGGTAATAATTGAAAATTACCACCTATTGTAACGATTTCTTCCCCACGCAGACAATTGTCTTACCTCTCAAGCGAAGCATCACTTTCTACATCAGCCAATTTATAACATAATTCTACTATATTTTCTAAACTTTTACATATTTGTAAAATAACTTTTCTTCTTTTTTTTCAATATTCTATTGCATTTTTTTTATTTTTGTGTATAATTATTAATAGGAGGGGGATGAATATGAAAAATATCATTTCTTATATTGACAGATAAAAGCGGCAGATTTTCTGCCGCTTTTTATCTATTTTACTATAATCAAATAAGATTAATATTAAATACACCTATTGTTCATTCTTATGCGTTAATCGAGTTGTCCCATTGTTTTTTATTACTTCATAAAAATCAGCCAATGCTGGAAAAGAATTTCCACCACCTGCAATATTCCGATAGTTAGATAAAGCTGTTTTTACACCAGGTGTATGTAAAAAAGAAAATTGTGTAACAATAACCTCTTTATCAACTATTGCTTGATCCCAAGCTAAGGCTACTATTTCTAAATTATTAAGATAGTTTGTTACATTTCCTCTCAATTCAGTGAGAATAGCCCCTTCTACCAAGTACATTCCATTTGCGTCCTTTTGACATTTTGTACAAGTTTCTTTGTTTTTTTCTGAACACATTTGGCAAATCATCTTGTGTGCCGTTTCATCTACGTGAAAAGAATTGTAATCATATAATCGCTTACACTGATCATTGTCAAACGTTTCCACTATTTTTTCTGCCAAACGTGATTCCTTTTTTAAAGAGTTGTTCCAATTAGACAATAATTCTATTGTTTTAACACGTCGTAGTTCTTCATGTTGTTCCGTTGTTGCTTGTCGCGCTGCATCTGTCGCCTGTCGTGCTGCATCCGTTGCCTTTTTTGCTTCAAAAATCTGTCTCCATGCCAATAATAAAGATATGAGACCTACACTTTGAATAACTATAGATATAATTTCATAAGCTGTCATAAAAACCACCCTTTCCTTTTTTAACCATTATAACATCAATTAAATATATTTGTCAATATCAATAACCCCCCGAGTCGCCTCGGGGGATTTTTTATTTATACTCGCCGACCTCTTTATACAACAGCCACCATTCATAGTCTGTCAAATCCATAGTGTTCAGATAATCAATCAACCTTTCCTGCTTCAAGCCCCTAACCGAAATACCATTTTCATCTTTTGCATCGGTATTCCACTTTTTGGTTCTGAAATCAAGAAACTTTTCAAAGTCAATTTTATGACCCTCATTAATGATTTTATCATATTGATTCTTTGCTGCTGTATTTAAAGTGTATTCCTCTTTATACCGAATATATTCGCTTGGCTTAATACCATACCTTTCAGCCGCATCCATAGCATTTATAATCCATTCCGCCTCAATGTCATAGTCATCGGGAGCAGATGTTTCCAACGCAACATTTTCAACATAGCTATACGCCGCACCAAGCATCTTATTGTACGTCTCATCGTCAAACTCACCCTTC
>JAZRIX010000018.1:0-26148 GCA_045645485.1 Clostridia bacterium
ATTTTGAATACTAACGTTTTGTAAAGTTCGCTAAAACTTTTTAAGGAATTGACAAGGTCATTAAACCTTGTGCAATTGTCGTAATATTGTACTCTTGTACTTATATTACCGCTTTTCTCACTGTGTACTTTTCAAACATCACATCGCAACTCTCACTTTCTGCTCCGTTGTGTCTCCACAACTTCGCTTCATCGTTCGGTTGCTCCTCTTTCCCAAAAAACTCGACGGTATCTCCTTTTTCGGGAGCCCTGATTTTTTGGTGCCCATCTTTGTGAGCCTTGCCCCTCTCTCGAAGGAGCTTATCTACTATATCACACCATTCTTCTTTTGTCAAGCCTTTTTTGAAACTTTTTTAAAAATTTTTTAGGCTTTCGAACACCTGATTGGTGCAACTCGTCTATCTTACCATAACGTCCGACAATTGTCAACATATTTTTCTAAAATTTTTTCATTTTTACTTTGTTGACAAAAACCTTTTTTATGATATACTTGTTTTATGACAAATTAACCAAAAGGACTGTTTATATATGTCAAAAATTACATTTTCCGCCCCCGACCTTTCGGCAACGGAAATTCTCCGTAACGCAAATAAAAACGCAGTATCGGATATCATTATCCTTGAAAGTACAGACTCCACAAATATCTTTGCCAAAAAGCTTACTGCAGACGGTGCCCTGCACAATACAGTTGTTATTGCGAATACCCAGACCGCAGGTCATGGCAGATACGGCAGAAGTTTTTTTTCGCCGTCGGATACAGGACTTTATATGAGTATTGTGCAAAAACCTGACAGCATTTCCATTCCTCCGTCTTTGCTGACAATAGCTGCGGGAGTTGCTGTCTGCCGTACGGTCAGTCGTTTTTGTCCGGAAACTCCGCAGATAAAATGGGTAAATGACATATTCCTGAACAAAAGAAAGGTCTGTGGAATTCTTGCCGAAGCCGGGAGCTCTTCGCAGGGCCTTGATTATATAATAGCAGGAATAGGTCTGAATGTTTCAACAAAATCCGAAAACTTTCCCAAGGAACTGAAGGAAGTTGCAGGTTCCATAACCACACAAACAAGCCGAAGTTGTCTTGCCGCCGATATCATAAATGAGCTTGATATATTGACAACCCAAACGGGCACAAAAGAATTAATTGATGAATACAAATCCCTGTCTCTTGTTCTGGGCAAAGAAGTAACCTTTTGCAAAAACGGCACGGAATATGAGGGAATCGCATCTGACATAAATTTGGAAGGCAGTTTGGTTGTGACACTTCGTGATAAAACCTTATTAACTGTAAGATCAGGTGAAATCTCACTTGGCAGTTTAAATTTCATATAAAGGAAAAGAAGCGGCTCGAAAGAGTCGCTTCCTTATATATTCTTTTGTACTACATTTCCGCAAGACCTTCTGCAATCCCCATAACGATTATACCTACTATAACCGCCACTAAAGAGACATAATGCTTCCACGAAAGTCTTTCCTTCAAGAAAATTGAACTCCATACTGCCGAAACAACGCAGTATGCACAGATAACAGGTGCTGCACCCACAGGATTTGCCGCAAGGGCATAAATGTAAGCAAACTGACCTGCAGTTTCGCAAATTGCACCTATACCTTTCGGCACTTCTTCTTTGAAGCTTGTAATCTTCTGTCTTTTGATAACAAAAACATAAATTGCAGCAACAACAGCCATAAACAAAAACGTAATCTCATAGGCAACATTTGCAACATCCTCGTCCATATAATGGAAGATGCTTGTCATAAAGGTGTTGCCTTCTTCAAGAATAACCGCATCAAAGAATGTTCCCAATGCATCAATCAAACAATAAAGAACGGGCAACAAAATAGCAAGAACACTTTTGGTATACTTTCTGTTTGCTTTGAGCTGACGTCTCGCCTTTGCTTCATCGTCCTCGGTGTATTCTGCAATTCCCAACAAAACAACACCAACACAAACAATTATTACACCAATTGTAGAAAGACCGTCAATGGTCTGTCCAAGCACCAAAAAACAAAGGATTGCCGCAATTGCACCTGACGAATTGCATATTGGCGAAGATACTGAAAGCTCAATGTATCTGAGCGACACATAACCGAAGATCATTGACAGTATGTACATTGCCGATGCAGGCAGATAGTTGATTATGTCCTGGAGGGTAATTTTTACACCCCCTGCAATTTCAACAAAGGCGTGTATACCCATAACAACTCCAACTGCAATAACCATTTTCCAATGACTGTATTTATCTGAGGGCTTTGAACCCAGTTTGCTGAAGAAGTCCGAACCACTCCAGCAAAGCATCGCAATAATCGCTAAAACTAACCACATAATAATTTAAACCTCCATAAATTTGATTTTTTCAATATCAAGGAGATGGGCATCCAACATTTTCTGAACAGACATAAGAATACCCAGCTTTGCGTGATACCATGTTATGCCGCCCTGAAAATAAACAGCAAAAGGTTCCCTGAGGGGTGCATCCGCACTGAGTTCGATAGACGAACCCTGAACAAACGCACCTGCCGCCATAATAACCTGCGAATCATAACCTGGCATATCTCCCGGAACGGGTGTAACATAACTGTCAACGGGCGCTGCTGCCTGAATACCCTCACAAAAAGCAATCAGTCTTTCAGCATTACCCAGTTCAACAGCCTGAATAATATCATGTCTTGATTCTGTTCCGTTCGGAACAACTCTGAACCCCAATCTCTCATATATATTTGCGGCAAAAATCGCACCCTTGAGCGCACCTGCAACAACAGTGGGAGCCATAAACAGTCCCTGATAAAACTGTCTCATCATTCCCATATTTGTTCCAACTTCTTTGCCGAGTCCCGGTGCTGTAAGGCGGTAACCGCATCTTTCGACGCACTCCTTTGTTCCACAGATATATCCACCGGAAGGTGCAAGCCCTCCACCCAGATTCTTGATAAGAGAGCCAACAATCATATCCGCACCGAAGTCGGGAGGCTCAGTCCTTTCAACAAACTCTCCGTAACAGTTATCCACCATACAAAGAACATCAGGTTTTATATTTTTTACAAATTTTATTATTTCAGCAATTTCACTGACAGAAAAGGTTTTTCGGGTCTGATAGCCTTTTGAACGCTGAATGGTAACAAGCTTTGTTTTTTCATTTATTGCATTTTTTATACCTTCCCAATCAAATCCGCCGTCAGGAAGCAAGTCCACTTGTCGGTAAGAAACACCGTATTCAGCCAAAGATCCTACAGTTGGTCTTATTCCTATTACTCCCTCAAGAGTATCATAGGGTTTCCCCACCGGTGACAGTAATTCGTCTCCCGGACGAAGGTTTGCACTGAGTGCCAATGCCAGAGCATGTGTTCCGCAGGTAATCTGAGGTCTCACCAACGCATCTTCTGTATTGAAGCAGTCAGCATACACACTTTCAAGAGTATCTCTGCCCACATCATCATATCCGTATCCCGTAGACTCATTGAAGCATGCCGCATCCACACGGTTTTTCTGCATAGCAGAAATAACCTTCAGCTGATTGTATTCTGCGGTTTCATCTATATCACGAAATCTTTTTTCCAGCCCGACAAGAATCTTTTCGCCCATTTCAAAGACTTCGTTGCAAATTCCAAATTTGTCGTAAATATTGTTTTTTTCCATATTTTAGTCCTCCGAGAACTTATTATATAACATTTTGCAAAAATAGTCAATTGATTTTTGTGAGAATATATTGTATAATAAGCATATACATAAAACAATGGAGGTATCAGAACCTATGAATATATGCGTATACGGAGCATCAAGCGATGCAATCGACAAAAGATTTATAGAAGACGGTGAACGGCTTGGGGAAGAAATGGCAAAACGCGGACACACTCTTGTCTACGGAGGCGGTGCACAAGGACTTATGGGCGCAGTGGCACGGGGAATGACTCGCAGAAACGGAAAAATCATTGGTATTGCCCCATCATTTTTCAATGTAGACGGTGTATTGTACGACAAGTGTGCTGAATTCTTTTATCCTGAAACTATGCGTGAACGCAAAAAGCTTATGGAAGAAATGTCCGATGCATTTATAATGACCCCCGGCGGCATCGGAACATACGAGGAATTTTTTGAAATTCTCACACTCAAACAGCTTGACCGTCATACAAAGGCAATTGCAATACTCAACACTCTGGGATATTACGACCCGATGAACGACCTTTTGAAACGTACAAACGACCTTTGTTTTATGAAGGAAGCAACTCTTCAGCTCTATGAAAGCTTTTCCGACATAAAAACCCTTCTTGATTATCTGGAAAACTACGAGGAGCAGCACTTTTCACTCAACGAAACCAAACATATCTGAGCAAATCTCTCAAGAGACTGGCAAAAATTCGTTTTTAAACAGAAAATATCTTGACACACACAAAAAAAGTGCTAAAATATAATCAATAATTCAAGGAGGTAAAATAATTTATGGCTAAAAATATTTATGCAGGAACAAAAACCGAAAAGAATCTGTGGGAAGCTTTTGCTGGCGAATCACAGGCAAGAAACAAATATACATATTTTGCATCAGTTGCAAAAAAAGCAGGCTATGAGCAGATTGCCTCTCTCTTTCTGAAAACAGCAGACAACGAAAAAGAACACGCAAAGCTCTGGTTCAAGCATCTTGGAGAACTTGGCGATACTGCAGAAAACCTTCTCCACGCAGCAGAAGGCGAAAACTATGAATGGACAGATATGTACGACAATATGGCAAAGGATGCTGAAGAAGAAGGCTTTACCGAGCTTGCGGCTCAGTTCCGCGCTGTTGCAGCAATCGAAAAAGCTCACGAAGAAAGATACCGTGCTCTTCTCAACAATGTTGAAACAAAAGCTGTTTTTGAAAAGAGCGGTGTACAGATTTGGGAATGCCGCAACTGCGGTCATGTAGCAATGGGAACAAAGGCTCCCGAGGTTTGTCCCACCTGCTTCCATCCCCAGGCTTACTTTGAAATCAAGAACGACAACTTCTAATCATACAAAAACATCCGCAGGCGTTGCCTGCGGATGTTTTTGTTAGGTTATTATTTAACTCTTGCTTTCAATTCTTCTTTTCTCTTCAGCAACTTGTCTGAATAAAATTCAATACCTTTTTCAAAATTTCTGTCTCTCCAACAATCCATATATTCAGTATAAACCTCATCAATCAACGCGGACACTTCCTTGTACTTGTCGGCTGTAATTTCCTGATTGCGTCTCACCTTGCACAGCTCTGCCGCAACAAGAACCTGCTTTGCACCCAAAAGAATTTCCTTCTTGAGACGAGCGTCAAAGTCAAGCTCTTCAATATCCTTCATAACCTTATTCACATAATCAATCAGGTTATCAAAGTAGAAGTCATAACCGTTTCTCTTCAGGTCAAAATAGATATTACCTGTAACGTCCAGAGGTTCGCCAAAACTTTCGCCACAGATTGTGCCAACATGAATTCTCTCGGGTTCAAGGAGATAGTAATTTGCAAGTCTGAACAGAAGCTCAGAAACTTCAACACCGGCAAACCAGTAATCATCCATAAACCTGTTAGCCGCTCTGATGTAATCTGTCTTGAAGTCTTCACCGTTCTGAAGACGACCAACATTCCAAGCATACTGAGCAGCAAGAGCTGCCGCAAAATATGAGAAAACAAGTGATTGTGCATGACCGTCATCATTCATACCCCAGTCTGTAATGAGATAACCTCTTGCACCGAAGGTTCTTCCCACTTCACCTGCTGTTCTCAGGTTGAATGTTGTAACATCATGTCGTCCTGTATAGCTGAGGTGAGTGTTTGCAGAGGGACAAACATAGAAGTCAACACCCTTCTGCTGGAACGCCCAGCAATGTTCCGCCATGGTCTGTGACTGAATAAGCTCGTAACCCCATTCAAGAGCTGTTGCATTCTTGGGAATTCTTGAATGAGAATCGGGGTAGTTTGTAATCATATCAGCCCAGAACATAACCTTCTTGTTATATTTTTTGTTTATGTGGTCGGATATCTTGTTGAGATAATCCATAAACATGGTGTCCTTGCCGTACTTGTCGCAGAACTCCTTTGACTGGAACTTGCCCAGACCAAAAGCTTCGTCCATACCGACATTCACATATTCCGACTTGAAGTGAGGAAGAAGTGAACCAAACAAGCCATCAACAAAATTGAAGGTTTCGGGGTGCACAGGATTAAGTGTTCCTGAGTTGGGAGTCTCTTCATCAAATAGACCCATATGCTTATATTCGTCTCTGCCAAGCCAATGCGCCATATGTCCGAAGCAGTTCTGATTGGGAACGAGGTCAATAAATCTTTCGGAGCAGAAAGCTTCAATATCCTTCATATCTTCAGGAGTGAGACATTCAAAATCCGCATTAACCTGAGGATATGCTTCATATTTGAAGCTGAAGTCCTCAATATAAATCTGGAATTCGTTGTACTTCATTTCAGCAAGGTATTCAATAAACTCTTTGAGGGTTTCTACCTTGGGTTTTCTTCCGCGGCTGATATCAAGCATATAACCACGGCGTTCAAAATCAGGACAGTCCTCAATGCAAACAAATTTCAATTCCGCACCCTGAGCCTTTACCAGATGATAAAGTGAAGTTACTGCACGGAAACGACCCTCATCTGTTGCATAAGTAATCTTGATTCCCTTGTCACAAATACAAAGAGTGTGTGCTTCTTTTGAAAGGTCAGCTGACTTTTCAAACTTGATTTCATCACAAGCCAGAGCTTCGCTATAGAAGCACTTGAGGCAGGCAGTGTTCAGTTTTGCCTTCAGTGAATATGTACCGTCTTTAAATTCTTGTTTTTTTGGAATAGGAAAAATCATTTTCATTTCCGCCTTTCATTTCATTAGTTCAAATTTCCTTTGAAATATGCAACTCCGCATACCCCACCATTGTATGTAAATTATACTTTAGAATAACAATAATGTCAATACAAAAAGTAACAGGTCGAGAAATATTTTCTCAACCTGCACGCCAACTATTTTTTTCTAACAACTATCTGTTGTGTTTTGTTCTATTCACTTTATTGCACCTGTATGTCACCGCATTTACTGTTATCTTTTATTGACCTCAACTGCTGCCTGAATCTTTGCATTTTCCCGAATAAGCTCGATGCACTTCTTGGGGCATTTTTCAACGCACACTCCACAGCCTATGCACTTTGAACCGTCAATTCTTGCAACATTGTTTTCAATCTTAATTGCTTCCTTTGGACAGTTCTTTGCACAAATTCCGCAGCCAAGACAGCCTGCATCGCACACAAGACGCACTTCCTTGCCCGATGCCTTTGAGTTACAGAATACTGCCGCTCTTGTGGAATACGGAATTCTTATGATAACACCTCTGGGGCACTCGGAAATACAAGCACCGCAATTTGTACAAAGATTTCTGTCAACCTGAGCCACACCGTTCACAATGCTGATACCGCCAAACTGACACTTTTCCACACAGGAGCCGCAACCAAGACAACCGTATGTACAGCCCTTCATTCCGCCCGCAAGACGGTTTGCCGTATGACAGTCTATTCCCTGATGATTGAGATATCTGTCCTTTGCAACTTCGGGTGTTCCCATGCATGCAACAAAGGCAACCATTCTCTCTTCTTCCTCTGCTTCCACCCCCATAATATCAGCAATTTTAGCCGCCGCATCAGGACCGCCCACAGGGCAAAGGTTAACCTTTGCCCCATCGCCGCAGATTGCTTCAGCATAAGCTGAACATCCCGCAAAACCGCAACCGCCGCAATTTGCACCGGGAAGACATTCAACAATTAGAGGAATTCTTTCGTCTTTTTTTACTTCAAATATTTTCGCTGCAATAGCCAGAAGTGCACCGAATATCAGTCCCATACCGCCTATTGCTATAACAGCATTCAAAATTCCCATAAGATGCACCCCCTCAGAAGCTCAAGCCCGAAAAGCCCATAAACGCAATGGACAAAAGGCTTGCTGTAATAAGTGTAATCGGCATTCCCTTGAGAAATTCAGGAATATTTGAGCTTTCAAGACGTTCACGCACGCCTGCAAAAAGAACAATCGCAAGAGTAAATCCGATACCTGCTGTTGTGCCGTACACAACAGACTTGATAAAGCTGTATTCCATACCGCCGAATTTTGTTATATTCTGAATGGCAACACCCAGAACCGCACAGTTTGTTGTAATCAACGGAAGATAGATTCCCAAAGAATTATAAAGACTCGGAACCGATTTCTGAAGAAACATTTCAACAAACTGAACAAGTACCGCAATTACAAGAATAAAGGCGATAGTCTGAAGATATTCAATCCCCAAAGCCACAAGAAGCTCCTGAACTGCCCATGTAATTGCCGAAGCACATGCCATAACAAATACAACCGCAAAACCCATACCCGTTGCCGTTTCAACCTTCTTTGAAACACCAAGGAAAGGACATATTCCCAGGAACTGAACCAGAACAAAGTTCTGAACAAGAATTGCACCGATACTGATAATAAGTAAATCTCTAAGCAATTTTATTCGCCCCCTTCTTCTTTTTCTGTGAAATAATGTTGATTACCATAACAATAATTCCGAGTGTAAGGAATGCACCGGGAGGCAGAATCATAATTGTCATAGGCTGGAAGCTCTCTCCAAGAAGGGATAATCCAAAGATTGAGCCTGCGCCGAGAAGCTCTCTGATACTGCCGATAATTGTGAGGGCACATGTGAAGCCAAGACCCATACCAAGTCCGTCAAAGGCTGATTTTAAAGGACCGTTCTTTGAAGCAAATGCCTCTGCGCGGCCAAGGATAATACAGTTTACAACAATCAGCGGAATATATAATCCCAATGATTTTGAAAGAGACGGAAGATATGCTTTCATAAGCATTTCAACGACAGTAACAAAGCTGGCAATAACAACTACATATGCTGCAATTCTGACTTTTTCAGGAATAAACTTTCTCAGCAATGATATAAAAATGTTTGAGCATACCAGAACCGCTGCCGTGGAAAGCCCCATGCCCACACCGTTTATAGCCGCCGTAGTAACCGCCAGTGTAGGACACATTCCAAGAAAGAGTACAAAGGTAGGATTTTCTTTAAATATACCGTTCAAAAATGTCTTCTTCATTATTCCTTTGCTCCCCCTTCTTCAGTTTTTTCAGTTGGTTGGATATCAGCTATGTCTGCGTCTGCAGATTGAACAGCCTTTGCCGCAGCAACAGCTGAATTCACACAGCTTGTAACAGCCTTTGACGTAATTGTAGCACTGGAGATGGCCGAAATTTCGCCTTCCTTTGCCGCACCCTTCACAACCGTCAGGGTGTCCTTTGCACCCTTGAACTGGTCTGCAAACTTCGGTTTTGAAGCATTTGCTCCAAGACCTGCGGTTTCGGATGATTCAAGGATTTCTATGCGCTCAACAGCCATATCCTTTCCAATTCCGACCATAACCTTGATGTCACCGCCATAGCCTTCAGAAGACACAACATTGACAACATAGCCCATAACCTCTGAATCTTTTTTACCGATATTTATTTTTTCTATAGTCGCTGAGCTGTCAGCAACCACTGCTTCGCCCTTATACTCATCAAATTTTTCCGCACCCGAAAGCACTTTTCGCAAAGCTTCCTGTTCAGCCGCAAAACTGTTTTCGGCAATAATGGGTTTTGTCACACCGTCAACAACAGCAAGACAAAGTGCCGCAACTGCAGTTATTACAAAAAGCTTCAGAGCTGTAACAATTGTATCTTTTCCAAACATCATTTGTTACCTCCTTCTGCTTTTTTTGTTTCCTTTGGTGCACCAAAACGCTTGGGAACACACTTTCTGTCAATCAACGGTGCCACAACATTCATAATCAGGATAGCATAAGAAGTACCCTCGGGATAACCGCCGAAAAGTCTTATTACCGCCGTCAGCACACCACAGCCAAAACCAAATATAATCTGACCGCACTTTGTATACGGAGTTGTAACATAGTCCGTTGCCATAAAAAAGGCACCAAGCATAAGACCGCCCGAAAGAATGTGCATAAGTGCATCACCCTTGAAAAGACCGTTGCTGTCACCAAAAACAAAGGTCAGCACTGCAACAGTAATAATATATGTAGCAGGGATTCTCAGACTTATTATACCCTTCAGCAAAAGATATGCCGCACCCAGCAGAATAGCAAGGGTAGAAACCTCACCTATACAGCCTGCAGTATTTCCCAGAAACATTTCCAGATATGAAGGAAGGGGTTCAGCAAGACCGCCCTTCATTATAGCAAGAGGTGTTGCTGACGAAACAGCATCCGAAAACGGCTGCTGCCACGTGGTCATAGCCTGTGCCCATGACGTAAGCAAAAACGCACGGGCCGCCAGAGCAGGATTCATAAAGTTGTGACCAATTCCGCCAAAGAACTGTTTAACTACAATTATAGCAAAGACCGAACCGATTGCCGCCATCCAGAGAGGAATGGTAACAGGAAGATTCATAGCAAGCAAAAGTCCCGTAACAACTGCACTGAAATCCGCTACTGTGGATGGTCTTTTCAAAAGCTTTTGCCAGCCCCATTCAGAAGCAACGGCAGCCAGCACACACACAAAAACAACAAGAAGTGCTCTGAAACCGAAAACCACCGTGCCTGCCGCAATAGCAGGAACAAGTGCAATTGCAACATCAATCATAATCTTTGAGGTTGAGCTTCCGCTCCTTGTATGAGGAGACTCGGAAACTACCAGTTTTTCATTTATGTTTTCAAGAGCCATTACTTCTTCACCTCCTGTTTTGCTTTTGCCGCAAGCTTGTTTCTTCCCGTCCTTATAAACCGCAGAGGATTCTGTTCAGCAGGACATACATATGTACAGGAACCGCACTGAATACAATCCATTGCATTCAGCTTTTCAACTTTTTCAAGGTCATCCGCCACAACCGCTTCCTTGAGTACATTGGGAAGCAGATTCATAGGACATCCCTCAACGCACTTTCCGCATCTCAGACAGCTTTCAGCAGTTTTTTCATAAAGCATATCCTCACTGAAAGCCAGAATTCCCGCTGAGCTTTTCACAATGGGAACATTTGTTGAAACCATTGCTACACCCATCATAGGACCGCCCATAATAACCTTGGCTGCAGTTTTCTGAAAGCCTCCGCAATGCCTGATTATATCCTCAACATTTGTACCCACACGAATTCTGAAATTGGATGGTTTCTTTATGCAGTCACCACTCACCGTCACAATACGCTTCACAACAGGAACACCGTACATAAAGGCTCTTCCGATTGCCGCACAGGTATCAATATTGTCAACAATACAACCCACATCCATAGGAAGCTTTCCGGGAGGAACCGACCTTCCTGTAACAGCCTTGATAAGATGCTTTTCAGACCCCTGAGGATATTTTGTTTTCAGCTTTACAACTTCAATAGTACAGTCTTTTGATTCTGCCGCACATTCACGCATTTTTTCAATAGCATCAGGCTTGTTGTTTTCAATTGCGATATACCCTTTTTTGAGACCGAAAATAGACATAATAATCTTCAGTCCTTCAAGAATCTCATAAGGTGTTTCAAGCATAGCACGGTGGTCAGAAGTAAGGTAAGGCTCACACTCTGCCCCGTTGACAATTATATATTCTATTTTTTTATCGGGAGGCGGACTCAGCTTCACGTGAGTGGGGAATACAGCTCCGCCCATTCCTACCATTCCTGCCTCACGGATAACATCAACAATCTCTTTTGCCGTCATCTTTGTCCAGTCTTTTGTCACCATTTCGGGCGAAAGCTCATCAAGTCCGTCATTTTCAATTATAATGGAATTGATTTTTATTCCTGAATGATGCATTCTTGGCTCAATTGCCTTAACCGTTCCTGAAACCGAAGAATGAATGTGAGCAGACACAAAGCCTCCCGCTTCCGCAATCTTCTGTCCCATAAGAACTCGGTCACCCACCGCAACACACGGCACAGCGGGTGCACCAATATGCTGCTGAAGAGGGAACACCATTTCATCCGATGGCGGTAAATCAATTATATACTGTGTTCGTGTATTTTCCTTCATTGCATCCGGATGGATTCCGCCTTTGAAGGTCTTTGTACCAAATCTCAGTACATTTCCGAGTTTTCCGAGTTTCTCTGACATTTTCATAACAACTCCTCCTTGCCCAATGTCAAATTTTTTCTCTGGTCCTTTTTATTTTTCTTATATCCGCACCGAGAGTCTGCAGGATTTTGTATTCTCCCATAAACCTTGAAGTGATTCGCTGACTGTACATCTCAGCCAAAGTTTCAAAGCTGAGATTGGTGGAAATAACCGTACTCTTTCCTGCAGTTATTCTTGCATTTATGATATCAAAAAGTGTTGCCGACGTAAACTGAGTAATAAATTCCGTACCCAAATCGTCAATAATCAATAAATCCACATCATAAACATATTTCACAATATCAGGTGTATCTTCGTCACCCTTGCCAAACTTTGCAGCTTCAAAAATCTCAAAAAGTCTGTATGCCGTCTGATAATAAACCGTCTTTCCTCTTTCAAGAGCACGGTTTGCAATACAGCTTGAAACAAAGGTTTTTCCCGTTCCGGCATTACCCAGAAGCAACAGATTCTCGTGGTTTATGTCAAAATTTTCTGCAAAAGTAATCGCAGTATCACAAACCACCTGCATAACCTTCATAACCCTTCCGCTGTTTTCCTTCTGAGCTTCAAACAAGGACATATCAAAGGATTCAAAGGTCTGACTTCTCATAAACTCCGTAAGATTTGAATTTGCACCGATATTTTTTGAAATAAGATTTTTGAGACACTCACAGCGTCTTCCCTCAACAAATCCCGTATCACGGCATATCCGACAGGAAAAAATCTCGTCCGTATAATCAGGTGCAAAGCCGTTTTCCACCAGAAGCTCCGCCTTTTTTTTCTGAAGCTCCTTGATGCTTGCTTTTATATCCTCAAAGCTGTTGCATTTGTCAAGAATACACCCCAGAAGCCGTGTTCCGTTTTTCATAAGCTGGCTCTCCACCTCAGAAAAACCCGGTATCTTTCCGCATACCTCCATATGCCTCCTATGCTCCTCCGCCTTGTTTGAAAGACGAATTTCTTCAAGCTCACGGCTTGCCAAAACATAAGCTGATTCCATCTGTATCACTCCTCCAGCATATCGCTAAGTATTTCTTCCGCAAAATTCGAATAATCAGGCTTGTTTGTATCTTCATAATTATTGAACTTGCTCTTCTGACCGCTTTCTTTTTTTCTGACAGGGGCATTCTTTATTTTAAAGATTTCCTCCTGAGCCTTAACCTGTTCAACAGTTTCAACGCCCTGTTCCTGCCAGTTGAGAAGAATTTTGTTCATATAAGCCCAGCTGAGCTTTCCCGTAGCTTCAACCGTTCTGTCATACGCCGCTGATATCAGTTCAGGCGGAATATTCTTTTCGCTCACCCACAAGCTGATATATTTCTTCTCGGTCTGAGTGAGTGCTCTGTCATAAATCCCAAGTATTCCTCTCACCTTTCCTTCATTGGAAAGTCTCAATTCTATTTCACGTATATATTCTTCTGCACTCTCATATGTATCAATCCCCTTGTCCGCCCAGTCAATAGCAACAGTTTCAAGATATCTCTTTCCTGTTTTTCCCTGACGTGCCGCAAACTGAAGAAGCATTATAACCACTTCCACAGGAAGACCAAGCCAGTCAACAAAGGAATATATCATTTCAAAATCTGAAGGACTAAGAAGCTTTTCAAGAATAATTTCCGCTTGCTTGAACAGATAATCCACACTGTCATTCACCGATGCAACAGCATCAATTTCTGCAGCTTCATAAGACGGTCTCATACGCAGTCTTTCAGAAACAGACTTCTTTTCAGGCTTTTCCGCTTTTTTTCCGGCACTGCCTTTGGCAAACCGATACCCCTTTTCATCCTCTTCAAGCACTTCTGCCGTAACCCAGAAATCAATTGCCTCAACAACCGTCTCACAACTGATATGCAAGCTTTTTGCAAGCTCTTCTTCTTTAAGGATTTTTCCGTTTTTTCTGTAACTGCTCAACGCAAAGATATAAATACGGAAATACTCAGCACAAGCCAATTTCCCCCATTTTTCAACAAAGCTGAAATCCAGCTCAAAACACTTCTTCATTTTGGTTAATCCCTCACCATTATATGTAGTTATAAATATAATAACACAAAAATTTTAATTTGTCATCTAAAATTTTTTTCTTGTCTATTTTTTAACAAAAAAAAGTAACCCCCGAAAAGGAGTTACTTACCTACGCAAAAACGTTCAAACACGCGGTCAATAATTTCATCCTGCACCGTTTGCCCCGTAACCTCACCCAGTGCTTCAATAACATCTTCAAGGTCAACATACAGCATATCCGCAGGCATCCCTGTATTCAAGCTTTCAATCATGCCCATTGCAATGTTCTTTGCCTTTATCAGAGCATTCTTTTGTCTGTCGTTGGAAATAAACACATCCTCTGCACTTATTCCCCCGCTCATAAACATATCGGAAATCTTTTTCTCCAGACTGTCAATTCCCTGAACCTGACCATTTTCAGGCGTAGCTGTAAGAACAAATGCTCCAACATCTGTTTTCAATTTTTCCGCATACTCATCCACCGTCAAAAGAGAACCCTTATCTGTCTTGTTAAGAATAACAATAACATTTTTTCCTCTCATATAACCGAAAATTTCCATATCCTCGTCAGAAACGGGCTGAGAACTGTCCAGAACAAAGAGGCAAAGGTCTGCATCCTCGATATTCTTTTTTGCTTTGTCAATACCGATTTTTTCAACGGAATTATCACTTTCACGAATTCCCGCTGTATCAATAAGCCGAAGTGCAACACCGCTTATATTCACATATTCTTCAATTGTATCCCTCGTTGTTCCCGGAATGTCCGTGACTATTGCTCTCTCACTTCGGCTGAGTGCATTAAGAAGAGAAGATTTTCCTACATTAGGTCGCCCTGCAATAACAGTCACAATACCGTCACGCATAATTTTTCCCTTTTTGAAGCCTTCAAGCATTTCGTCAATATCTGACGAGATATCATATATCATCTCACCAAGCTCAGCATTGCTCAAAGGTTCAATCTCATCAGGAAAATCTGCAACAGCTGAAATATTTGCCGCAAAAGCAACGGCTTTTTCACGGATTTCATTGACCCTTTGGGAAAGCTTTCCCGAAAGAGACTTCGCCGCATTTGACTGTCCCAGAGCCGATTTTGAATGTATAAGGTCAATAACCGCTTCAGCACCAATGAGGTCCATTTTTCCGTTTACAAAAGCACGGCGTGTAAATTCGCCTGCCTCTGCCTGTCTCATACCGCTCCTGAAGAGTTCTTCAAGAATGGACTCTGCCGCAAAATAACCGCCGTGACAGTTGATTTCAACAACATCCTCACCTGTATAGGAATTGGGTCCTTTCATAACAGCAACAAGAGCTTCGTCCAGAATTGTGCCGTCTTTGCTTTTTACCAGCGAAAGTGTAAGCTTGTGGCTTTCAAGCTCTGAAAGACATTTCCCGTTTTTGGGAAACACAATGCAGGATGCAGTTTTCACCGCATCCTCACCGCTTATTCTTATAATTGCAATACCGCCCAGACCAATAGGGGTGGCAATTGCGCCGATTGTATCAAATTCTTTCATAGTTCTTCTCTCAATTGCGGCTTCGTTTTTTCTCAGCCTTTCTTTATATTAGAAATAATTTCTCTCACTGCCTTTGCCAGTTCAGCATCGGTATCCAAATCAGATGCAATTTTTCTCACGTTGTGGAGAACGGTTGTGTGATCGCGTCCGCCAAAAGCCTCACCGATTTTCGGGAAGGACGGATCGTCAAGAATCTCTCTGCAGATATACATTGCAATCTGTCTTGGGAGAGCAATGTCCGCACTGCGTTTCTTTGACACCAGCGAACCCTTTGAAAGAGAATAATATCTCTCAACCTCATCAATAATCAGTTTCGTGGTAACAGCACGTCTCGGCTGAACCGAAAGGATATCTCTCAATGCTTCCGTTGCAAGCTCCATAGAAATCTCATTAGTACGCTTTATACCTGCATAAACCAGAATACGCTTTACCGCACCTTCAAGATCGCGGACATTTGACTTTATGCTGTCCGCAATAAACTCTACAATTTCATTATCAACCGAAAGATATTCGCCCTGAATCTTGTTTTTCAGAATCGCCATTCTTGTCTCAAAGTCAGGCGGCTGAACATCCGCAAGCAATCCGCTGTTGAAACGTCCCACAAGTCTTTCTTCGAGCTGAGGAATTTCTGACGGGAGTCGGTCTGAAGTAAGAACAATCAGCTTGTCCGCTTCATAAAGAGCATTGAAGGTATGGAAAAATTCTTCCTGTGCACGCTCCTTACCTGCAAAAAACTGAACGTCATCAATCAGAAGAAGGTCCACATGTCTGTATTTGTTTCTGAAATCCTGATTGGTCTTCTTCTGAATGGCATTTACCAGCTCATATGTAAATTTCTCACTTGTTGTATAAAGTACCTTCTTGTTGGTATAATTCTCAATAAAGTAATTGCCTATAGCCTGCATAAGATGAGTCTTTCCCAATCCGCTTCCTCCGTAAAGGAAAAGGGGATTCGAAGTATTGGCAGCATCCGAAGGTCTTTCTGCCAGTGCCAAAGATGCCACATACGCAAGGTCATTGTTGTTACCGACAACGAAGGATGAAAATGTGTACTTGGGATTGAGAGTATTTTCAACCGTAATGGGGTCCACATTTTCAATTTCTCTGCTTTTTTCGTCAACTACAACATCAATTTCAAACTTATGCGATGTAACAGACTCAAGACTGCTTTCAATCAACGAAAAATATTTTGTCATTATCATATTTTTGTTCACGGCAAAGGGAACCTTCAGCGTAATCTTTGTATCATCCATAGAGATTGCCTCAATAGGCTTTATCCACGAATCAAAGGACACCGCCGAGATTTCTTCAGCAAGGTCACCCTGAACCCTTTCCCATATTCTTTTCAATTCTTCCACAACTGCTACTCCTTTTTAAAACTTCTGTATAACGGATATTTTCATTAATATATACAATATAAAAATCCAATTATTTTTGAGGCTGTAATAAACATAATAACAGATATTTCAATCTTTTTCAATAGCAAAAAAAGTATTTTTTTGTGTCTTTTTTTACAAAACACCCTAAAACACAAAATATGGATTTTGACGTTTTCCTATCTCCCAATATCTTCGATTTTTTCGACATGAAAAATTTATTATAAAATTTCCTTGCATAAACTATTGACAAGAAAAGGTTCTTGTGCTACAATAAGAAGGCTGTTTTACAGATTTTTATTAATTTTCAATATTAAATGAATATGCATTGGAGGGATACAGATGCTTAGAACATTCCAACCTAAGAAGAGACACAGAGCTAAAGAGCACGGTTTCAGAAAAAGAATGTCAACCAGCAACGGCCGTAAGGTTTTAGCAAGAAGAAGACTTAAGGGCAGAAAGAAATTGTCAGCCTAAAGACGCCTTTGTGCGTCTTTTTGACTATTACAGGTTTTTTGTCCTTTTTTGTCAACAAAGATGCATTCGGCGCAAACTCTGACCGGGAGAAAAACTATGAGAAAATCCATCGGAGAGGCAGTAAGCCTCACCCAGAACAATCAGTTCAGAAAGCTCTATCAAAAAGGAGCATCTCAGGTTTGTCCATCGGTTGTTGTTTATGTCAGACGCAACGGGCTCAAACACAATCGTTTGGGAATAACCGTGAGCAAAAAAATTGGAAAAGCAACCATTCGCAACCGGGCAAAGCGCAGACTGCGTGAAGTTTACCGCACAAATTCAGAAGCCTTGCAAAAGGGGTTTGACTTTGTCCTTGTAGCAAGAGGGCGTACCGCGTCAACACCGTATCAAAAGCTCAATGCAGATTTTCTGCATTCGGCAGACAAGCTTGGGGTAATGAAAAATGACTAAACTCCTGATATTTATTCTTACCAAACCAATCGAGTTTTACAGGCGTTTTATTTCGCCCCTCAAGTCACCGTGTTGCCGTTTTTACCCGACATGCTCGGAATACGCATTGCTTGCAATAAAGAAACACGGACCGCTGAAAGGCTCTTTTATGGCCTGTTGGCGAATTTTGCGTTGCAATCCTTTTTCCAATGGCGGCATAGATATGCCATGATTTCAGCAACTCTATATGAAATCAGACTTTCCCGACAAACATCGATTATACCATATCTTTTTTGAATACAAAAAAAGACAGCAACTATCGAAGCGATTATTTTTTACTTAACTTTCGGAGGAAATCATTATGTTAACATACATTATGATGGGTCTTGGCTGGATACTTAATCTTTTTTATGAGATTATAGGAAATTACGGTCTTACAATTATTCTTTTCACCGTATTCATAAAGCTCCTGCTTTTCCCCCTTGACCTGAAGCAAAGACGTTCGATGGCAAAAACCCAGAAAATTCAGCCTCTTTTGATGGAGGTTCAGAAGAAGTATGCCAACGACAAAGAAAAACTCAATCAGGAAACTATGAAGCTGTATCAGAAGTACGGAATAAACCCTATGGGCGGTTGTCTCCCGATGCTTCTGCAGTTTCCCATAATTATTGCACTTTACTGGGTTGTAAGAAAGCCTATTATCTATATGCTCGGCATTGACCTTGATGAAACATGGAGAATTGCCGAATCCTTCTCTGCATGGGCAACAGCTCATATGGAACTGCTTCCCGAAGCACTTCAGAAAGCTATTCCTCTTACTTACCAGAAGGCTACCGCAAACAACTCCTTTGGTATGAACGAAATTCAGATTGCACAGATGATGCATCAGTATCCTGAAATCCTTCAGAATCCCCTTATTGCACAGCATTGGGAAAACCTGAAGACAATCGACTTTTCATTCTGTGGAATGAACCTTGCGGACACCCCAAGCTTCGGAGCTCTTCTAAAGCTTTTGACAGGAAACATTACAGGTTTGACCCTGAGCACAGCATTGCTCTGGATAATTCCTATTCTCTCAGGTGCAAGCTCGTTCCTTACCGGTTTACTTACTTCCGGTGCAAACAAAACCAAAACAGAAAAAAATGTTGTTCTTGCTGAAGACGAAAAACCGCAGAATACAGGCGGTGCAGGTGACTCTATGAAGTCTATGACCTACATTATGCCGCTCTTCTCTGCATGGTTTGCCTTCACACTTCCTGCAGCAATCGGTCTTTATTGGACAGTGAGCAACGTAATACAGATTGTACAGCATTTTCTGGTTAAAAATATGTTTGAAAAAGACATTAACCTTGAAGAATTAGAAGGAGATATACAAAATGTTAAAAGTAGAAAAAAACGCAAAAACTCTCGATGAAGCCTTGGAGCTTGCAGCTCAGGATCTTGGAGTTTCCAAGGAAGAGGTTTCATATACAATAACAAAGGAAATCGGAAAGGGTTTTATGAAGTTCATCGTTGGCTCAGAGGTTGAGATCCTTGCATGGAGAACTGCCGACGAAGAAAAAGAGACGCCAAAGGCTCCCGCAGCAAAAGCTGAGAAAAAATCCGAAGCTGCTCCTTCCGAAAATCCAAAAGCTGTCGATGCTGTTCCTGAAAAACAGACAACGCCTGTAGAAAAAGAACAAAAAGCACCGGCAAAACATGAGAAAAAGCATACCGAAGTTGACGAGGATTTTGTTATTCCCAAAACAGCTGTTGACGATGCAAAATACTTTGTTTCCGAGCTTCTTGCAAAAATTGGGCTCAAGGCTGAGCTTCATATAAAACTTGACAAAAACATCATCAACATCGAGGTTTCGGGTGATAAGATGGGTCTTCTCATAGGCAAACGCGGTGATACACTTGACGCAGTACAGATGCTCACCGTTCTTTATGTAAACAGAAACAAGAATATGCCTTACGTAAAAGTAAACATTGATACAGAAAACTACCGTTCAAAGAGAGAAGAAACTCTCATAAGATTGGCACACGGACTTGAACGCAGTGTTCTTCGTGACAAGAAATCAATTACACTTGAGCCAATGACAGCAAACGAAAGAAGAATTATTCATTCAGCACTTCAGAACAATCCCAGAATAAAAACACACAGCGTTGGAGAAGAACCCAACCGCCGCATGGTTGTATCTCTGGCAAAGAATGACGAAGAATAATTTCATACATACAGTCATCTTTTATACAAGATGACTGTATTTTTATGAATAAATTTGAATATTTATGCAAAAACACTATTGATTTTTTCCTATAAATATGGTTTAATATATGATGTATTTATGAATTTTTATGCAAAGGAGTATTTGCTATGCAAAAGATAAAAGTCTTCATAGACGGAAGCGTCGGAACAACAGGACTCAGAATACACGAAAGACTGTCTCAGCGTCAGGATATTGAGCTTATAACACTCCCTGAGGAATTGAGAAAGGATCTGGATTCAAGAGTAGATGCTATCAAAAAAGCTGATGTTGCCTTCCTCTGCCTTCCGGACAGTGCTTCAAAAGAGATTTGCGAAGCAGTTGGTGACTGTGATACAAAAATTCTTGACACATCTACCGCACACCGCACAAATCCTGACTGGGCATACGGATTTCCCGAACTTTCGGAGGATTTCCGAAGCAAGCTCCTTGCATCAAAACGGATTGCAGTTCCCGGCTGTCATGCCAGTGGCTTTTGTTCAATTGTTGCACCTTTGATTGCACACGGCATAATCTCTTCCGATTATCCTGTTACTGCCACATCGGTTACAGGTTACAGCGGCGGCGGAAAGAAAATGATTGCAGAATATAATGATGCTGACCGTCCCATGGAATTTGATGCTCCCAGACAGTACGGTGTAACCCAGAATCACAAACATCTTCCGGAAATGAAGGTAATCTGCGGTCTTGAGTATGAGCCTTGCTTCTCACCCATTGTTGCCGATTTTTACAGCGGAATGTGTGTTACAATCCCCCTATTTGGCAAAATGCTTGCAAAAAATTTGACAGTTGAAGAAATTCACAAAGTTTTTGAAGACCACTACAAAGGTCAGAAATTAGTAAAAGTACTCCCCTTGGGTTATGACGGAATGATTGGTTCAAACCGAATGACCGGCAAAGACTCAATGGAAATTATTATTACGGGTAATGATGACAGAATTCTCATTGCCTCAACCTTTGATAATCTTGGCAAAGGTGCTTCAGGTGCGGCACTGCAGTGCTTCAATCTTATTACAAACAGCGACGAGACCACAGGTCTTGAGTTATAAACAGAAAGGAATATAACTATGAAAGCAATTAACGGCGGCGTTTGTGCAGCAAAAGGCTTCAAAGCCAGCGGCATACACGCAGGAATACGCAAAAACAAAGATAAAAAAGACCTTGCTCTGATTGTCAGTGACAAATTGGCATCAGCCGCAAGCACATATACACAGAATCTGGTTAAGGGTGCTCCCATATATGTTACAAAAGCCAACATAAGCAACGGTTATGCTCAGGCAATAATCTGCAACAGCGGTAACGCAAACACCTGCAATGCCAACGGAATTGAAATTGCAGAAGCTATGTGCGAGCTTGTTGAAAAGCATACATCTGTCAAAAAATCCGACGTTATTGTTGCATCAACAGGCGTAATCGGTCAGCCCCTTGACATTACACCCATTGCAGACGGTATGGACGAGCTTATAAATTCTCTCAACTATGACGGAAGCAATGATGCCGCTGAAGCAATTATGACCACCGACCTTGTAAAAAAAGAAATTGCCTACGAATTTGAAATTGGTGGAAAAACCTGTCACATAGGCGGTATTGCCAAGGGTTCGGGTATGATTCATCCCAATATGGCAACAATGCTTGTGTTCGTTACAACAGATGCGGCAATTTCACCCGCAATGCTTCAGAAGGCGCTTAGTGCGGACATTCTTGACTCATTTAATATGATTTCGGTTGACGGTGACACCTCGACAAACGATATGGTGTCAGTTCTTGCAAACGGAATGGCAGAAAATACTGAAATTACAGCAGACGGTGAAGACTTTGATTCATTCTGTAAGGCTCTTTCAGCAGTTACCACCTATCTCTGCCGCAATATCGCAAAGGACGGCGAGGGTGCAACAAAGCTTCTTGAATGTAATGTTCAGGGTGCCAAGGATACAAAAACCGCAAAGATTGTTGCAAAAAGCGTTATTTGTTCATCACTTTTCAAAGCCGCAATGTTCGGTGCTGACGCAAACTGGGGACGAATCCTTTGTGCAATCGGATACAGCGGTGCAGACTGTGACGTAAACAAGGTTGCAGTACATCTTGAATCCAATGCAGGAACAATCCACGTTTGCGAAAACGGAAGCGGTGTTGACTTTGACGAAGATTATGCAAAAAAGGTTCTCACAGAAGACGAAATCAAAATCAATATCACTCTTGGCGACGGTGACGGCAAGGCAACAGCCTGGGGCTGTGACCTGACTTATGATTATGTAAAAATCAACGGCGATTATCGCACCTAAAAAGATTAAAAAGCCGTCCATATCACCTCTTTTCCCTCGGGGCCGTACACAAAGTACAGCACCACTCACTTCAAAGAGACAATCTGAATCGACTTTTTAACCTTTTGACTATTGATTTGCAGAAAGGAATAAAAACAATGAACAAATTCCCGATTGCGGACAGAGCAGAAATACTTATTGAGGCTCTTCCCTATATACAAAAATACTACAACAAAATTGTTGTTATCAAATACGGCGGCAACGCAATGCTCAACGAAGAACTGAAGGAAGCTGTTATGGGTGACATACTCCTTCTTTCTCTTATCGGCATCAAGGTGGTTCTTATCCACGGCGGCGGTCCTGAAATTTCCGAGATGCTTGCAAAGACAGGCACCAAAACCGAATTTATTGACGGTCTGCGTGTAACTGACAAGGATTCCATTGACATTGTGCAGATGGTTCTTGCAGGCAAAATCAACAAGAGTCTTGTAAACCACATCCAGACCAAGGGCGGCAAAGCAATCGGGCTTTGCGGTCTTGACGGACATATGATTCAGGCAGAAAAGCTTGACGATGTTCACGGCTATGTGGGAAATGTAACAAGTGTTGACCCCACTCCCATTTTTGACGTCCTTGAAAAAGGCTACATCCCCGTAATTGCAACCGTTGGCTGCGACAAAGAAGGCAATGTATACAATATCAATGCAGATACCGCAGCAGCAAAAATTGCAGGCGTGCTCAATGCAGAAAGTCTTATTTCTATGACTGATATTCGCGGTCTTCTTCGTGACAAAGACGACGAAGATACCCTTATACCCGTGGTAAAGGTAAGCGAAGCTCCCGCACTTATCAGCGAAGGCATAATCTCAGGGGGAATGATTCCCAAAATTGAATGCTGTATTGACGCAATCCGTCAGGGGGTTCACAAGGTATTTATTCTTGACGGACGTGTTCCTCACGCAATTCTCATTGAAACATTAACCGATGAGGGTATCGGTACAATGTTCATTCAGGGCGAAGAAATCTGAGCCTAACAAAAAAGAAAGGAGTGTGACACGGATGCAGGAAAAAGACCTTTCAAGAGATTCCAAAAAATCCCGTCACAATGCCATAATACGAATTATATCCGAATCCTCTGTTGAAACGCAGGGACAACTCACCGACGCGTTGATAAGTGAAGGATTCAGGGTTACTCAGGCAACGGTTTCAAGGGATATAAAAGAACTGCGCCTTATAAAAATCTCCGATCGCGGAGATAAATACAGATACGCCTTTCCGGGCAAAGAAACCGATGTTGATATCAAAGCACGTTATGCGGCAGTTCTTACCCATGCAGTAATCACAATTCAGAATGCTATGAATCTTGTAGTAGTAAAAACCATTCCCGGCTCAGCTCAAGGCTGTGCTATGGCAATCGAAACCCTTGACTTTGACAGAGTTGTAGGAGTTATTGCAGGCGATGATACAGTTTTCATTGCAATGAATTCAGAACGTGATGCTGAAAAATTTATTGACAAGCTTTCCGAATTAGTTAATTAAAGCAGGTGAACAAAATGAGTATAAAAGAAAAAGACCAAAAATACATAATGGGAACCTACGGCAGACTTGATGTTGAACTTGTTTCAGGCAAAGGCAGTGTTCTCACAGATGCCGAAGGAAAAGAATACATTGACTTTGGCAGCGGTATCGCAGTAAACACCTTTGGTGCCTGTGACACAGAATGGGTAGAAGCCGTAACAGCTCAGCTGAGCACCATTCAGCACACATCAAATTACTATTACACCAAGCCCTGCAGTGACCTTGCAGAAATGCTATGCGAAAGAACAGGTATGAGCAAGGTATTCTTTTCAAATTCAGGTGCCGAAGCAAACGAATGTGCAATCAAGGCTGCAAGAAAATACGGCACGGACAAAAACCCCGAAAAGAATATAATAATAACTCTTAAAAACAGCTTTCACGGCAGAACAATAACCACACTTTCTGCAACGGGTCAGGACGTATTCCACAAGAATTTCACGCCCTTTACAGAAGGCTTTGTCTATGCAGAAGCAAACAATGCCGAGGATTTGAAGGCACTTGCAAACGACAAATGCTGTGCAATTATGTTTGAATGTATTCAGGGCGAAGGCGGGGTCCTTCCTCTTACTCAGGAATTTGTTGATGCGGCAGTTGAAATTGCGAAAAAGTACGATATGCTGATTGTTGTTGACGAGGTTCAGACGGGCAACGGCAGAACAGGAAAGCTCTATGCTCACGAGCATTACGGAATCAAACCCGATATCTTCTCAACAGCAAAAGGCTTGGCGGGCGGTCTGCCTATGGGAGCAACCCTTTTTTCAGAAAGATTGAAGGATATACTTCCCTCAGGAAGCCACGGTTCCACCTTTGGCGGAAATCCCATTGCGGCAACAGGTGCGGTCAATGTAATCTCCCGTCTTGACGATAAATTTTTGAAGACAGTTGAAGAAAACAGTGCATATCTCTGGACAAAGCTCAAGGAAATAAAGGGCGTAAAATCCGTATGCGGAAAAGGCTATATGATAGGAATTGAAACCGAGGCAGATGCCAAGGAAATCCTCAAAAAATCCCTCGAAAGCGGACTTTTGGTATTGACAGCAAAGGACAAGGTAAGACTTCTTCCTCCTCTGAACATCACAAGAGAAGAGCTTGACAAGGGCATTGAGATACTAAAATCAGTAATAGACTCCCTTTGATACTTAGGCAAACATTTCCCTTCGGTCATCCTGAGCGAAGTCGAAGGATCTTAATAAATAACAAACAAGGAGCAAAAAAAAATGAAACATTTATTAAAGCTTTCAGACCTTACAACTGAAGAAATTATTGGCATACTTGACCTTGCCGACCAGCTTAAATACGAAAAGAAAAACGGTATTTCCCACGAACACCTAAAGGGGAAATCTCTTGGTATGATTTTTGAAAAATCGTCAACAAGAACCCGTGTATCCTTTGAAGTTGGTATGCACGAGCTTGGCGGTTACCCCCTCTTCCTCAGCTCAAACGATTTGCAGATTGGCAGAGGTGAACCCGTTCAGGACACAGCAAGAGTTCTTTCAAGATATCTTGACGGAATTATGATAAGAACCTTTGCACAAAGCGAAGTTGAGGATTTGGCAAAGTACGGTTCAATCCCGATTATAAACGGTCTCACCGACTACTGCCATCCCTGTCAGGTGCTTGCAGACTTAATGACAATCCGTGAACGCAAGGGTAGCTTCAAGAACCTTAAAATGTGCTTTATCGGCGACGGCAACAATATGGCAAACTCATTGCTGGTTGGTGCAATCAAAACAGGTATGAGCTTCGCAATCGCTTGTCCCAAGGGTTATGAACCCGACGCAGACCTGATGAAATGGGCAACCGAGACAGGCGACTTCCTCTGCACAGACTCAGTTACAGATGCCGCAAAGGATGCTGATATCTTAGTTACAGACGTATGGGCATCAATGGGTCAGGAAGCTGAAATTGTAGAACGCAAAAAGACGTTTGAAGGCTATCAGATAAACGCAGACCTTATGAAGGTTGCAAAGGCTGATGCAATGGTTCTCCACTGCCTGCCTGCACACCGTGAAGAAGAAATCACCGCTGAAGTATTTGAAGCTCACGCAGATGAAATCTTTGAAGAGGCAGAAAACCGCCTCCACGCACAGAAGGCAGTTATGGTTACATTGATGAAAGACTAATCCATAAAAATAATATACCAGGAAATACGCAATTCTCTAATATATAGAAAACCAGCAGTTCAAAATGGACAGCGGGGTTTTT
>JAZRIX010000019.1:0-45688 GCA_045645485.1 Clostridia bacterium
GGTCAGAATTACCTCTATCCTCACGATTATCCCAATCATTATGTGAAACAGCAGTATCTGCCTGACAGAATAAAGGACAGAAAATATTACGAATACGGGCCGAACAAGACTGAACAGGCGGCAAAGGAATATTGGGATAAGATTAAAGGAATTAAATAAGTATAAGAAATTACGATGATTTGCTGTGACTCTAATTATTTACCACAAATAGAGACAGACCCCGTGGCTTTTGCTGCGGGGTCTGTCTTTTATACAAACATTTCATATAACTTGTCAAACATCCGTTCCCTTTCCCAAAAAGCTTTGATGTCGGGGTTTCTCAGCTTGTTTATCTGAGAAGTGTTCCGTACCACGGGAAGGGAAGATGCCTTTTTCATTTTTGCTATAAGCTCCTGACCTTTTTCGTTATGGTCAAGGATTTTTATATAGGGGACAGGTGCTTTGCGGTCTGAGTGGATTATGCCTAAGTATGCGGAGAGAAGTATTCTGCGGATACGGCTGTGGACATAACGTTTAGTTTTTATGGAATCCACAAGGTTTTCAAGCGTTTCTGCTGTCAAAGCGGCGGATTTTATGCGGTTTTCCATTCCTTCGCCGACGTCAGAAATTTCTGCAAGACTTGATGCAGGCATTTTCATCAGTTCAGCAATAATTGATTTTTCCATTGCTTTGGTGCTGTGAAGTTCGACGCTTTCAAAGCTTTGGTGACACTCTTGGGGGATATATGAAAATGCAGCTTCCTTATCGCCTGAAAGAAGAAGGCTGCGTATATTGGTGGCGGAGGAATAACCGTCTTTTATAGATTCCGAGTCGTGGTCGGCACCCTTGCGTTTTATTGCAACGGGAGTTATTGTACTGTTTGATGCAATGAGTGCCTTGCAGTATTCAACCGCCAGAATATTGTTGGGGGTTGAAACGGTTTCAGAGGCTTCCTTGCCCAAGAACTGAGAAATTGCATTTGCTCTTGCTGAGGGGTAGGCAATGCCTTTGTCAAGCTCTGATTTTAATATGCGGGAAAATTCCTTGGGTTCTTCTGCAAGAAATCTTGCAATTCGGGTCAGGCTGTCTGTGTTATCGTCTTCTGCTCCAAAAGAGAGAAAGTCTATTATACCTGTTGCGTTTGCAATTTCAACGGCTTTTGCGGCAAAGATTTCAGCAGTTTCCATTGCAAATACTGTGGGAAGTTCTATTACAAGATCAGCTCCGCAATTGAGTGCCGCTTTTGCGCGGATTTCCTTGGGGAATATTGCCACGTCACCGCGCTGGACGTAGTTACCGCTCATTATGGCAACAACAAAGTTCGCTCCGCACAGTTCTTTTGTGCGTGCAATCTGGTATGCGTGACCTTTGTGAAAGGGGTTATACTCACAGATTATTGCGGCAGTTTTCATAGCTTCATTACTCCCTCAGTCAGCTTTGCTGACAGCTCCCTCAAAGAGAGAGCCTTGATTATCTGAATACAGTATACCCTATTTCGAATACAAAATAAAGTATTTTTTATAAAAAAATAAAAATTTTGGGTTTTTCCTTGCATATCTTGGAATATTGGTGTATAATGATTGGTGGAAAAATTTTATTCTACATATATAATATATCGGAGGCGTAATATGAGTAAGTTTTTGGACACAATAAAGGCAAGAGCAAAGACTGACAAAAAGACTATTGTTCTTCCTGAATCAATGGATGCCAGAATTTATGAAGCGGCAGAAAAAATTCTGAAGGAGGACTTTGCAAATATTATTATCGTTGGTACTCCCGAAGAAGTTGAAAAATACAGCAAGGGTTATGACATTACAGGGGCTACAATCATCGACCCCTTCACATACGAAAAGACAGAAGAATACATCAACCTTTTTGTTGAGCTGAGAAAGTCAAAGGGTCTTACATACGAAGAAGCAAAGGCAACAGCTCTTGGTGACTATATGTACTATGCGTGCCTGATGGTTAAGGCAGGAGATGCTGACGGTGTTGTTTCTGGTGCTTGCCACTCAACCGCAAACACTCTGAGACCCAGTCTCCAGATTATCAAGACAAAGCCAGGCACAAAGCTTGTTTCTGCATTCTTTGTAATTGTTGTTCCTGATTGCGAATACGGTGCAAACGGTACATTTATCTTTGGAGACAGCGGTCTGGTTCAGAACCCCAATCCCGAAGAACTTGCAGCGATTGCTGCTTGCTCTGCTGAATCCTTTGAACTTCTTGTTCAGGAGGAAGCTATCGTTGCAATGCTTTCACACTCATCAATGGGCAGTGCAAAGCACGACGATGTAACAAAGGTTGTTGAAGCAACAAGAATCTGTAAGGAAGAAAACCCCGACCTCAAGGTTGACGGTGAACTTCAGCTTGATGCGGCAATCGTTCCCGAAATCGGTGAATCAAAAGCTCCCGAAAGCTCGGTTGCAGGTCACGCAAACGTTCTTGTATTCCCTGACCTTGATGCAGGTAACATCGGCTACAAGCTGGCACAGAGACTTGCAAAGGCAGAAGCTTATGGTCCTGTAACTCAGGGTATTGCAATGCCTATCAATGACCTGTCAAGAGGTTGCAGCGCAGACGATATCGTTGGCGTTGTTGCTATCACTTGTGTTCAGGCTCAGGCTAACTAAGATATATTTTTTGAAAGGAAGTAATATATAATGAAAATTCTTGTTATTAATGCAGGTAGTTCATCTCTTAAGTATCAGCTTATTGATATGGAAACAGAGAGAGTTATGGCAAAGGGTCTTTGCGAAAGAATCGGTATCGAAGGCTCAAGGCTGAACCACACTCCTGACGGCGGAGAAAAGAATGTTATTGAAAAGGATATGAAGGACCATTCAGATGCAATCAAGATGGTTCTTGATGCTCTCACAGATGCAAACTACGGTGTAATTTCTGATATGAACGAAATTGCAGCTGTTGGTCACCGTGTTGTTCACGGCGGCGAAACCTTCAGCGGTTCTGTTACCATCAACGACGAGGTTAAGAAGGCTTTGGAGGATTGCGTTCCTCTTGCACCTCTCCACAATCCTGCAAACCTTATCGGTATTGCGGCTTGTGAAGCGGCTATGCCCGGTGTTCCTCAGATTGGTGTATTTGACACAGCTTTCCATCAGACAATGACAAAGGAAGCGTTTATGTATGCTGTACCTTATGAACTCTATGAAAAGCACAAAATCAGAAGATACGGCTTCCACGGTACATCACACAAGTATGTTGCTCAGGAAGCTGCAAAGATGCTCGGCAAGGCTCCCGAAGACCTCAAAATGATTACCTGTCATATGGGTAACGGTTCAAGCATCACAGCTGTTGACGGCGGTAAGTCTGTTGACACTTCAATGGGCTTCACCCCCCTTGCAGGTGTTGTTATGGGTACACGCTGCGGTGATATTGACCCTGCAATCGTAAAATTTATTGCTGAAGCTGAAGGCAAGACAATTGCTGAGGTTGATACACTTCTTAACAAGGAATCGGGAGTTCAGGGTATTTCAGGAGTAAGCTCAGACTTCCGTGATTTGGAAGCAGCTCAGGCTGAAGGCAACGAAAGAGCGGCTCTCGCACTTGATATGTTTGTTGAAAGTGTAAGAAAGTTCATTGGTTCTTATATGGTTAAGATGGGCGGCGTTGACGCTATTATCTTTACAGCAGGTATCGGTGAAAATACTCCCGTTATGCGTGCAGCAATCACAGCAAACCTTGAAGCTTTCGGTATCAAGGTTGATGCAGACAAGAACGCAAAGGCAATCCGCGGTGTACAGATGGATATTTCTGCTGATGATTCCAAGGTTAGGGTTCTTGTTGTTCCCACAAACGAAGAGCTTATGATTGCAAAGGAAACTCTTGCACTTGTAAAATAACACTAAGCTTTAATTCGGGCTGTCGGCAATGACAGCCCGTTTTTGGCATTTTGGTTCTTTGTTAAATGTTGGGAAATTACCACTGTTAAGATGTTTCGACAAATAACAGTAGTGTCCGACTAAATATCGTTTTTGAGTCATCCTGAGCCAGTGCGAAGGAGCTTTCAAAAACAGTTTACCCTAACATTTGTTAAAGAACCGATATTTTTAGCTGAAAGGAGAGACAAGGGATGTCAGATTTTTTTAAAAAATATGAAGATATGACAGATGAAGAGCTGGTTGAGCTTTCGGCTTTGGGCGATAAGGATGCAACCGAGTTTCTTATGGTGCGGTACAAAAACCTTGTGCTGTCCAAGGCGAGAATGTACTTTCTTGTAGGTGCGGACGAAAAAGACATTATTCAGGAAGGTATGATAGGTCTTTTCAAGGCAATACGTGATTTCGACCGTGAGAAGCAGTCTTCCTTCAAAGGCTTTGCTGAGCTTTGTATAAAGCGTCAGATTATTACCGCAGTGAAAACTGCAACCAGACAGAAGCATATGCCCCTCAATACATATGTTTCTCTCAGCAATCCCATGTATGACGGAGATTCAGAGGGGATTCTTGAGGAGGTCCTTGCAAGCTCTGTTGAAGATGACCCTGAAAGACTTTTTATCAGCAAGGAAAATGCTGAGTTTCTTACGGTGAAAATAGATGAGGTTCTGAGCAAGCTTGAAAAAAATGTTCTGGAACTTTATCTGGAAGGAAAATCCTATCAGGAGATATCGGAACACTTGTCAAAACCGCAGAAATCCATTGATAATGCACTGCAGAGAGTGAAAAAGAAAATGGAAAAATTTCAGAGCTTCTGATGTATTGAGATTTTCAAAAAAATCGTGGATAAACAGAAAAAAACGGCGTGTCAAGTATAAAGTTTTGATAATTATGTAAACCTCTTTTTGATGACAGTTTGGTTTACATAATATCGGTCGTAGATGGCAAAGCCAGTAGTATAAGTTATTAACAGAGTTATCCACGTTATCCACAGGTTTGGGGACTGATACAGCCAAAAATTGACAAAATACCCCTAAAAACTGTGGAAAACCCATTGGTTACAAGGCTTTTCCAATAGTTGCAAAATTTGCATTTTGGTTTACAATAATATTTTTATTATTAAAAAAAATTTGCATTAATTTAGGTTGAACTTTGGTTGTTTTTTGAGCTTTGGCACACAAAAGAAGCTTTTGGGTTGCGGAGAAGATTTTTGTAAAATCTCTATGCAATTTTATTAAAATACTTGAAATATTTTTTAAAATGGGTTATACTATCAAATGGAATAAAACATTGAGCTTTTATATATGAAAGAGAGGTAGAAAAAATGGCAAAGGTTACAAAGGATACAATTATTATGGATGTACTTCGTCTTGATCCTGAAACAGCTCCCTTTTTCCTTGAAATAGGTATGCATTGTCTGGGCTGTCCTTCGGCAAGCGGAGAGAGCATTGAGCAGGCATGTATGGTTCACGGAACAGATGCTGATGCACTTGTTGAAAAAATCAATGCATTTCTGGAATCAAAAGCATAATTAATATTTGTTGAACTTTAAAAAAGACATCCTTTCGGGGATGTCTTTTCTTTTATCTGAATGTTATTACAAAATTGTGTGTCTTGTCTGCATCGCACCATTCAAGAGGTTCGATCTCTTACGCACCTTGTGTCAAGCTTTTTTTGTTCTCTGTATTTTAAGGGAGAAATCCCGAACTTGCTTCTGAAGGCGAGGTAAAAACCGTTGTAAGTCTGGTATCCCACGGCTTCTGCAATATCCTTGACACTGTTATTTGTTTCGCAAAGCAGTTTTTTTGCGGTTTTCAGCCTGATTTTACTCAGACATTCCCGAAATTCTGTGCCGAAAGCATGGGATATCATTCTGTTGGTTTGTCTTTCACTTAAACACAGCATTGCTGAAAGCTTTGAAAGGCTTATGTCTTCCATATAATGATCGTTGAAATAGTTTTCAATCATCTGGATGCGGGAATCGTATTCTGTAGTTTCAATAGCGGTTGTATCTGAAATATTGCTGTTGCCGAAGGCGGGCAGCAAAAGCTCGGTAAACAAAAGGACAAGAAATGCTTTAACAGTTTCTTTGGCAAAAACCGAATTTAAATTAAGGTGAGCGTTTATTCTTCTTACATATTCTCCAATCAAAGGATTCTGCTGAACTATTGCATATTCACCTTCACGGGCAACGAACTCACGGAAGATGGTGTAGTAATCGGACTCATCTTGTTTGTCGTTTTTTTCAATGGGAAAGGTAAAGCACAACATGGCAGAATTCTCGTCCTGACTGCTTATACGGTGAAAGGTATTGGGAAAGATAAGAACAGAATCATTGGGACGCATATTAATCTTTTTATCCTCAATATCCATAACAAAATTCCCTCTGAATACAATGTGGAACTCAAAGTTTGCGTGGCTGTGTGCAAGGGAATACATCTTGTTTGTGCTGGAATTAAAATCCGACGGCGGTATTTTTATTTTCATATTGCCTATGTTTATTACAGTTAGTACATCCTTCATTTGTCTTTGTCCTCTCGCACTATGAAATACGCTGTTTGTGCAGAAAAAATAGTCTGTTTTTTTTGTTTACATTTGCTCTCGTTTATTATATCATAAAAAAAAATAAATGCAAGACTTTTTTATTAAGGAGAAGATTTTTATGTCAAAAGCACAGGAACTATTCAAACATGCAAAAGAGAGAATGCCCTACGGCACACAGCTCCAGAGTAAGCACCCTAACAGCTTTGCTCCCGAAAAGTGGCCCACATATTTTACAGAAGCAAAGGGTTGTGAGGTATGGGATGTGGAGGGTAAGCATTATTATGATTTTACATCCAACGGTATCGGCGCCTGCCTTTTGGGGTTTGCTGACCCCGATGTTACAAAGGCGGTTGTTGAGCGTATTGAAAAAGGAAGTATGTCAACCCTGAATCCCCCTGAAGAGATTGAACTGGCAGACAAACTCTGTGAAATTCATCCTTGGGCATCAAAGGTGCGTTTTGCAAGAACAGGCGGTGAAATTGCAGCTGTAGCTGTTCGTATTGCACGAGCTTCCACGAACCGTGACATTGTGGCAATCTGTGGCTATCATGGCTGGGCAGACTGGTATCTGGCAGCAAACCTCGCAAACGTCGGAGGACTCGAATTCTCAGGCTTCAACGCCCTTGGTGTACCGATGGCTCTTTCAAACACGACCTTTGCATTCAGCGAAGGGGACACAGAAGCCTTTGACAAAATCATTAATGACTACGGTGACCGTCTTGCGTGTATTGTTATGGAACCAATGCGCAGCAACGGAAACCACAAGGATTTTCTTCAGTATGTAAGAAACGGTGCAACAAAGGCGGGAGCAATCCTTATTTTTGATGAAATAACCATTGGCTGGCGTTATACCTTTGGCGGCTCACACAAGGCACTGGGAGTAACCCCCGACATGGCAATCTTTGCAAAGGCAATGGGCAACGGACATCCCATTGCGGCTGTAATCGGAACGGAAGAAGCAATGAAAGGTGCAGAAAACGCCTTTATTAGCAGTACCTACTGGACAGAAAGCGTAGGTCCCGTTGCTGCACTTGCGACACTCAAGAAAATGGAAGAAACAAAGGTATGGGAACACGTGGCAAAGATTGGAGATAAAGTTCAGAAAGCTTGGTGTGAGGCAGGAAAGAAATATAATGTTCCCTTAACTGCTGATGCAGTTCCATGTCTTGCTCATCTGGTGTTTAAAAAATATGAAAGAGAGCTCAACACCCTCTATACAGTGCTGATGATGGAAAGAGGCTTTCTTGGTGCTCCTGCTTTTTATCCCACACTGGCACATACCGATGAGATTGTTGACAAATACATTGAAGCAATTGATGAGGTATTTGCAGTTATCGGGGAAGTTCTGAAAAAAGATGATGTAGAAGAAATTAAAAGAATGACCGATGGTAAAGTTGTTCAAAAAGACTTTGGAAGACTTGTAAAGTAATATTGAAAAACATAATTATTTGTGTTACAATATAAAAAACTCAGCAAAAAGGTTGTGTAAATATGATAAACAGCAGGTTTTATAAAGAAAAGGATATGGAGGCAATAAAAATTTTGGAAGGTTTTTTACCTGACAGGATTTTTGATGCTCATGCACATCTTTATGATAAGTCATTTGTACCAATTGCGGTAAATTATCCTGATGACGGAAGCTTTGAGGGTTACCGTGATGCAATGATGCCTGCACTCTGTAACCCTAAGGAATTCCATATGAATATGATTACATTCCCTGACAGACTTATGCAGGACCCCTCAAACGGTACTCGTGATGCATCGGATAAATTCATCGCAGAGCAGCTCGAAAAGGATTCGGGAAGTGTCGGAGAGATTATTGTTCTTCCCACCGATACACCTGAAGAAATTGAAAAAAGACTGATTCATCCCAGAATTCGCGGACTTAAATGCTATTATTACTATGCACCGGTGGATGATGCATATAATAAAGCTGAAATAGGAGTTTTTCTGCCTGATTCGGCGTGGGAGGTTGCCAACAAGCATAAAATGGCAATTACGCTCCATATGGTGAAACCCAAGGTGCTTGCAGACGAAAAAAATCTTGCATATATCATTGAAAAAGCAAAGAAGTATCCCGATGCAACATTGATTCTTGCCCATGCGGCACGAAGCTTTGCGTCATGGACTGCCATCGAGAGTATTGAAAAGATTGCACATTTTGACAATGTATGGTATGACTTTTCGGCAATTTGTGAATCACCTGCAATGTTCTTCATAATGAAAAAAGCAGGTGTTGAAAAGTGTATGTGGGGCAGTGATTTTCCCGTTTGTACATACAGAGGGAAAGCGATATCCTTTGGTGATGATTTTACATGGATTCTTGAAAGCGACAAGACAAAAGGTCAGAATTTTGACAACTTTATTCCATTGGATATGTATTGGTTCTTCGCTATTGAAAATCTTATGGCTACCCGTCAGGCGTGTATAATAGGAGAGCTTCCTGAAAGCAAGATAGAGGATTTGTTCTTTAATAACGCGAAAAGACTTTTTGGCGTATAAAACAAATAAATGTCATTCTGAATCACATTTGTGATCAAGAATGACATTTTTCATTTTCTGCCCGCATAAGGAACTTTTTTATATAAGAAAAACTGTGAGCAAAACAGTAATGAGACCGCAGATTCCGACAGCAATACCGCTGAGAGACCCTTCAGTTTCGCCTATTTCGATTGCTTTGGCTGTGCCGAGAGCATGGCAGGAGGCTCCGATGGCAAGCCCTACGGCAACAGAATCATTAAGTTTTGTCCATTTTATCAGGTATGGACTTATTATGGTGCCGAAGATACCTGTTACCATAACTCCGGCAACGGTAACGGGAACGATACCGCCCAGCTTTTCAGAAAGCTCTGTTGCAATCGCTGTGGTTATTGATTTTGGAATCAGGCTTGCGGTTATTTCGTCAGAAAGACCCAGCATTCTGCAGAAGAAGATTATGCTCACAACCGCAACGGTTGCTCCGGTTATACAGCCCACCAATATAGGGATAAGGTTCTTTTTGATTACAGAAAGCTGGCGGTAGATGGAAAGTGCCAGTGCCGCAGTTGCAGGTGCCAGAAACAGGGAAATGGTGTCTGCTCCGGTTTTGAAATTGCGAAGGGGGATGTCAAACACCAGAAGAACTGCAATACAGATAAGTGTTGCAACCACAATAGGATTTGCTATGGGATAGTCAAAGTGTTTTTTTGTTTTTACTCCTGCATAATATGCAAGAACGCAAAGCGTAAAGCCGAAAATCGGTCGTGCAGTAAACTCATTCAGCATCTTTTTCCCCTCCTTGAATCTTTCTCATAATGAAAACCGTAAGCTTAACGGAATATGCCGTGCAGAAAAAGGTTATCACCGTTGTTGCAATACATACCAGAAGAAACTTCCACAGTACGGGTGTGATTATGTCAAGATATGAGATAATGGAGACTGTGGACGGCAGAAAAACAAAAGCCATATTTTTCAGAAGAAAGTCACATACAATGTTTACCTGTTCAGGACTTATAAGCTTTGTTACCAGACACAAAAAGAGAAAAATAAGTGCCAGCACACTTCCGGGAAAGGGGAATGGAAGAAAAAGTGAAAGAAGGTCACCTATGCAGCACAGCAGGAAAATACGAATAATCTGTCTGAAAAAGCGCATTCTTTATACCTCCAAATAATAAAAGTTTGTCGATTTTTTAACATAAACTGAGTATAGCATTATTTTGTCAATTTGTAAATTTGTAATATTGACAAAGTTTTTTGTTGCGTGGTACAATATTTTGAGATATAAAGCACAATAAGGTTCTGTTAAAAAAGGAGGCGGTGGAATGTCAGCAACAGAAAATCTTTGCTGTTGTTTTTCGGGGCACCGTGATTTGCCTGCACAAAAGCTCCAACGGATTCGGAGGTGTCTTGATGAGGTTGTGGATGCTCTTATAAAACGAGGTTATCGCGATTTTGTTTGCGGCGGTGCGTTGGGGTTTGATATGCTTGCTGCGGAAACCATTATTGAAAAGAAAAAGACATATGAGGGTATTTGTCTGTCTATGGTGCTTCCTTGCCGTAATCAGCATCAAAAATGGAGAGCCGCTGATAAGTTAAAATATGAGAGTATTTTAAAACAAGCTGATTACATTACCTATGTTTGTGAAAGTTACGTTACGGGATGTATGCATTTGCGGAACAAGCAGATGGTGGACAGAAGTAATTTTTGCGTTGCCTTTTTGCTCAAAAACAGCGGGGGAACCCGTTTTACCGTTGACTATGCCCATGAAAGGGGCAAACAGGTTTTCAACATTGCTCACATATTGTAGACAATGGTGAAGAAGACTGCTGACATAAAAAGCGCGGTAATTCCTACAGTTGCAAGAGTTGGAAATATGCGTGATGTTTTTTTCTGCTTTGGTGCTGTACCGTATTTTTTCAGGCGGGTTACCTGTCTTATATAATTGTCGATTATTTGTTGAGCTTCGTCGGCAACATTGCGGTCAATATGAAATTCATTTTCCGTGTCAGCACTGTCCTTCAGAATGAAAATTGCCTGATCAATGGCATCTGATGAAATATTATTGATTATGAAAACACGTTTTGCGTTCCTATCTGACATAAAAAAGACCTCCTTGCGGTATTATATATCGGGAGTATTTACGTAAATTTGTATTTTTATTCAAGATATGGATTTGAAAAGCATACAAAAAGCAAGAAAAAGAGTTATTAAAACTGACAAAAAAATGAAAAATATATTTTAGGTGTTGAAAAATTCCGGAAAGTATTATAAAATATATAAGAAAGGATAGTGGATTCAATGGATAAGACTTACAAAATGACAATTGCAGAGGTTGAACGCGAGCTCCCTCTTTGCAAGGTTAATGACAAGCTGTATATTGCTGCATTTATTATGTTTGGCGATGTGGAAATGACGGTAAAGTGTGCAGAGGCACTTCTTGAAAAGGCTCCTGAGTTTGATGTGCTTATTACGGCAGAATCAAAAGGGATTCCTCTTATTCACGAAATGGCAAGACAGTCGGGCAACAATTATTATATAGTGGCTCGAAAAGGTCCAAAGCTTTATATGAAGGACATTGTTTCAACTCAGGTGGATTCAATTACCACGGCACACACACAGACTCTTTGTATCGGTGCTGCTGAAGCTGAAGCTATGAAGGGCAAGCGTGTACTGGTTGTGGATGATGTAATAAGCACAGGCGAATCTTTGTTGGCACTTGAAACTCTTATAAATCAGGTGGGAGGAAATATTGTAGGAAGAATGACCGTGCTTGCAGAAGGCGAAGCACAGGCTCGTGAGGATATAACATATCTTGCCCCACTCCCTGTGTTCAATGCCGACGGCAGTATAATGGAATAATATAATGGGGCTGTGTCAGATATTTTTACAGCTTAACAAGACAGCGGTGTGCCATCGGCACACCGCTTAGATTTTTTACAAGCTTTTTAATTTTGCCTCAAGGCACTCCTTGATTGATTTGGGAGTAGCTTTGCCCTGGAGACCTCTGTTTGCCTGACCCATAAAGAAGCCAAAGACAGATGTTTTTCCGTTTTTGTAGTCTTCAACAAGATCCTGTCTCTCTGCAAACAGGTTGTCAATGAAGTCGTTGATTGCACCAAGGTCTTCTTCAACAATAAAGTTGTTCTTCTTTGCAATTTCCATTGGGTCGCCGCCTTCTTCAAACATATAGCGGATTATGGTCTTTGCATCGTTACGGTTGACGGTGTTCTTGTCAGCCATTTCGCAAACTTTCGCAAAATCTGCAGCTGTTACGGGGATTTCCTCGGTATCGGTTTCCTTTACACGTCTCATAACTTCGGTCAGGAACATATTTGCAACGCTCTTGTATTCAGGATAGATTGCAACAGTTTCATCATAGAAGTCGGAGATGTATTTTTCAAGGGTGAGAACTCTTGCATCCTCGTCGGTGAGCTTGTATTCGTTGATATACTTATTAACTCTTTCGTGGGGAAGGAGCGGGATTTCGCTCTTTGCCTTTTCGATGTCGGCATCGGTGAAAGCAATTGCCATAATATCAGGCTCGGGGAAGTAACGGTAGTCGTTGGCGTTTTCCTTGCTTCTCAGGGATGAAGTTGTTCCCGTTGCATCGTCAAAACGTCTTGTTTCCTGAATAACCTTTCCGCCGCCATCAAGAATTTTTGTCTGGCGTTCAATTTCACATTCGATTGCTCTCTGGATTGAACGGAAGGAGTTAAGATTCTTGATTTCCGCCCTGTCGCCAAGAACCGTTGAGCCTGCAGGCTTTAAAGATACGTTTACGTCTGCACGGATTGAGCCTTCCTGCATCTTTGCATCGCAGACATTGAGATACTTGAGATAAAGGGCAATCTTTGAAACAAATTCTGCCGCTTCTTCTGCTGATGTGATGTCGGGTTCCGAAACAATTTCAATCAGGGGAACGCTGCATCGGTTGTAGTCCGCCCAGCTCTGACCGTGATAATCGTCGTGAACCATTTTTCCTGCATCTTCTTCAAGGTGAATCTGGTGGATTCTCACGGCTGTTCCTGTTGAAAGCTCAATCTTGCCGTTTACACAAAGAGGAAGGTCAAGCTGTGAAATTTGGAACGCTTTGGGAAGGTCGGGATAAAAATAGTTCTTTCTGTCGAAACGTGTATAGCGGTTAATTTCGCAACCGAAGGCAAGACCTGCACGGATTGCGTAGTTTACTGCCTCGTGGTTGATAATTGGGAGTGCACCGGGCTGACCCGTACAAACGGGGCAGATGTGAGTATTGGGGTCACCGCCAAAGGAGGCGTTACAGGTGCAGAATGCCTTTGTTTTTGTTGAAAGCTCAGCATGGACTTCAAGACCAATGACTGTATCGTATTTAGCACACATTGTTTTTTACCTCCTTATATATTTGCTGTGGGATGCGAAAAATTCTTTTCGTATACATCCGCAAACTGAATTATTCTTGCATCATCAAATCTCTTTGCAGAGAGTGAGAAGCCGATAGGCATATTCTCGGAATTAACACCGCAGGGAACCGAAATTGAAGGAATACCCGCAATGTTTGCCGTAACGGTACATACGTCCGCAAGATACATCTTTACGGGGTCGTCGATGTTGGAATCAACTCCGTATGCAACTGTGGGAGCTGAAGGTGTCAGCATAACATCACATTTTCCGAAGATTTCATCGTGTTCAAGGCGGAACTGCTGACGAACAGCAAGAGCCTTTTTGTAATATGCGTCATAATAGCCGCTTGAAAGAGCATATGTTCCAAGAAGAATTCTTCTCTTGACTTCTGCACCGAAGCCTTCTGCTCTTGATTTCTTGATAAGCTCATCATAGCTTTCGGGTGAGTCAGTGCGATAGCCGTACTTTACGCCGTCATAACGTGAAAGGTTTGTGCTGGCTTCTGCACAGGCGAGGAGGTAGTAAGCAGATACCGCATATTTCAGGGTAGGCATTGAAACTTCAACCAATTCTGCACCCAGTGATTTATAGAAGTCTGCAACCTTTAAAACTGCATCTTTAACTTCCAAATCAATACCGTCTCCGTAGAATTCCCTGGGGATACCGATTTTAAGACCCTTGATGTCCTGACCGAGTAATGAATTAAAGTCAATATTGTGACGTCTTGATGTGCCGTCGTGAATATCCTGACCTGCAATTGCGTTGAGGATTATTCCACAGTCTTCGGCGGAGTTTGCCATAGGACCAATCTGGTCAAGAGAGCTGCCGAATGCAACCAAGCCGTAACGTGAAACTGTTCCGTAGGTGGGCTTCATACCTGTAATGCCACAAAAGGATGCAGGCTGACGCACAGAACCGCCCGTATCTGAACCAAGTGCCGCCGCACAAAGACCTGCCGCAACGGCAACTGCACTTCCGCCCGATGAACCGCCGGGAACACATTCTGTGTTAAAGGGGTTTCTTGGCTTTGCAAGAGCCGAGGTCTGGGAAGAACCGCCCATTGCAAATTCGTCCATTGAGGTCTTGCCGAGGGTTACAATTCCCTGAGCGTTGAGCTTTTCCATAACAGTTGCGTTATAGGGAGGAGCATATTCCGAAAGCATCTTTGAAGAACAGGTTGTCTTGATGCCCTTTGTACAGATGTTGTCCTTGATTGCCATAGGGATACCTGTCAGGGGAGCGGAATTTCCTTCAGCAATTTTTTTGTCGGCAATCTCTGCCATTGTGAGAGCTTCTTCTTCGCATACTGTGTTGAATGCACCAAGAGCTTCGTTGTTTTTTATTTTTTCAAGATATTCTTTTGTAAGCTCAACCGAGGAAATTTCCTTTGCATCAAGCTTTTTTCTGAGTTCTGTCAAATTCATTATTTCCGAACCTCCTTAGTCCACGATTTTGGGAACAACAAACTGATTTGCAATAACCTCAGGACCGTTTTTCACAATTCCGTCCATATTGTCAAACTCGGTTATATTGTCGCATCGCAATTCCCCAAAGGATATTGCATTTGTCATATCGATGGGGTTGTATTCAAAGTCGGAATCACCGATTGTGTCCATAAGATTTATAATATCGGTCATTTCCTTCTGGTATTCCTTCATCTCATCTTCGGAAAGATGAAGCTTTGAAAGCTCGCAAAGGAGCTTAAGGTTGTCCATTGATAACATAGTTTCACTTCCTTAAAAAACATTATCTTTTATTTTAACATTATTATAAGAATTTTGCAATATAAAATTCAAAATAAAAAGATAAATCAAAATTAGTAGAGTGTTTGGCATAAAAGTCTTGAAAAAATCAGAAAAATATGTTAAAATATAAGCTCAAAATTAATTCTGCCATAAATGTGGAAGAATGGAGGTAATATTATGCATATTTTAGTTACGGGCGGTGCAGGTTATATAGGTAGCCATACCTGCGTACAGTTGCTCAATGCAGGCTACGAGGTTACGGTTGTTGACAATCTTTTCAACAGCTGTGAGGAGTCTCTTAACAGAGTCAAAAAGATTACGGGAAAAGACATTAAATTCTATAAAACAGATATGGTTGATAAGGATGCATTGGAGGTTATTTTTAAAGAGAACAAGTTCGATGCGGTTATCCATTTTGCAGGTCTCAAGGCTGTGGGTGAGTCTGTGGCAATGCCCCTTGCGTACTACCACAACAACCTTTACAGCACAATCAATCTTTGTGAGCTTATGAGCAAATACGGCTGCAAGAAGCTGGTATTCAGTTCGTCGGCTACGGTTTACGGAAAGCCTGAATCAGTTCCCATCCGTGAGGACTTCCCCCTTTCTTGCACAAACCCCTACGGCAGAACAAAGCTTATGATTGAAGAAATTCTTCGTGACCTTGCGGTTGCAGACGAGGAATGGGATATTGCCCTTCTCAGATACTTTAATCCCGTCGGTGCTCACGAAAGCGGACTTATCGGTGAAGACCCTCAGGGTATTCCCAATAACCTTATGCCCTACATTTCTCAGGTTGCTGTCGGCAAGCGTGACTATATTCACGTTTTCGGAAGTGACTATGATACTCCCGACGGCACAGGTGTGCGTGATTATATTCATGTTATTGACCTTGCGGACGGACATCTTTGTGCACTTAAGAAAATTGAAAGTCACGTTGGTGTTGTAACTTATAACTTGGGTACAGGTCACGGCTACAGTGTTCTGGATATGATAAAGGCTTTTGGCAAGGCTTGCGGAAAAGAGCTTCCCTATCAGCTTGAAGACAGACGTCCCGGTGACATTGATTCCTGCTATGCTGACCCCAAAAAGGCAAGAGAGGAAATCGGCTTTGAAGCAAAGAAAAATCTTGAAGATATGTGTGCCGATACCTGGAGATGGCAGCAGAATAATCCCAACGGATTTAAAAATTAGAAATTAAAATTAGGAAATTGAAATTATGAACGAATATCAGAACAACATACGCAATTTTTCAATTATTGCACATATTGACCATGGAAAGTCAACCCTTGCAGACCGTCTTCTTGAAAAGACGGGTGCTCTTACAAACCGTGAGATGCAGGATCAGGTTCTTGACAATATGGAGCTTGAAAAGGAAAGAGGCATTACCATCAAGGCAAGAGCGGTACGACTTCTCTATTCTGCAAAGAACGGTGAGAAGTATGTTCTCAACCTGATTGACACTCCCGGACACGTTGACTTCAACTATGAGGTTTCCAGAAGTCTTGCCGCTTGCGAAGGTGCGCTTTTGATTGTGGATGCGGCTCAGGGAGTGGAAGCGCAGACGCTGGGGAACACTTATCTTGCTTTGGAACATGACCTTGAACTGGTTCCCATCATCAACAAAATTGACCTCCCCTCGGCTCGTCCCGATGAAATAAAACAGGAAATCGAGGATGTAATCGGCATTGAGGCACAGAATGCACCCTGCATTTCCGCAAAGAACGGTATCAACATTGAGGATGTTCTTGAACGGATTGTTGAAGCGGTTCCGCCCCCCACGGGCGATGAAAATGCACCCCTTAAGGCGTTGATTTTTGATTCCTACTATGACAGCTACAAGGGTGTAATTGCTTATGTCCGTGTGGTTGACGGCAAATTGAAGACGGGTGACCTTATAAAGATGATGGCAACCGAGAGTACCTTTGACGTTGTTGAAGTGGGATATCTCAATCCACTTGGTATGCTTCCCTCAAACGAAATCAAGGCAGGTGAGGTTGGTTATATAACCGCCAGTATCAAGAATGTCCGTGAGGTTCGTGTGGGTGATACGGTTACAACCGTTGAGAAGGGTGCAGCAGAGGCACTCCCCGGCTATAAGGAAGTTCAGCCTATGGTGTATTCGGGTGTTTATCCTGCGGACGGTGCAAGATACAACGACCTTCGTGATGCCCTTGAAAAGCTTCAGCTCAACGACGCAGCACTTCAGTTTGATGCTGAAACCTCGGTAGCATTGGGTTTTGGTTTCCGTTGCGGTTTCTTGGGTCTTCTTCATATGGAAATAATTCAGGAACGTCTGGAGAGAGAATATAACCTTGACCTTGTGACAACCGCACCTTCGGTTGAATATGAGGTATACAAGACCGACGGTTCACAGCTTCTGATTTCAAATCCCACCAATCTTCCTGAACCTCAGGAAATAGATTATATGACCGAGCCTATTGTGGCGGCAAATATTATGACTCCCAAGGAGTTTGTGGGAAGTATTATGGAGCTTTGTCAGGAACGACGGGGCGTGTATATTGATATGACATATCTGGATGCAAACAGAGTTACGCTCAAATATGAGCTTCCTCTTAATGAAATTATATATGACTTCTTTGATGCATTGAAGTCCAGAACAAGAGGCTATGCATCCTTTGACTATGAGATGAAGAATTATCAGAAGTCAGACCTTGTGAAGCTTGATATTCTTCTGAACGGGGATATGGTAGATGCACTTTCATTTATTGTTCACAAGGACAGTGCCTATGCGCGAGGCAGACGAATTGCGGAAAAGCTCAAGGAATCAATTCCACGTCAGCTTTTTGAAATTCCCATCCAGGCGGCAATCGGCAACAAGATTATTGCCCGTGAAACCGTTCGAGCAATGCGTAAAGATGTGCTTGCAAAGTGTTACGGCGGTGATATTACACGTAAGAAAAAGCTTCTTGAAAAACAGAAGGAAGGTAAAAAGCGTATGCGTCAGGTAGGTACGGTCGAAGTACCTCAGGAAGCATTTATGTCGGTGCTTAAATTAGATTAAAACGGAGTAACAAATGAAAACATCAGGACTTTATATTCACATTCCTTTTTGCAAAGCCAAGTGCGGTTATTGCGACTTTAATTCCTATTCGGGAAAGGGTGCGTATATGGAGTCCTATTTTTCTGCCCTGATGAGAGAGATTGAGGAAACCGCAAGGAAATACCCTCAGCCGGTGGACACCGTATACTTTGGTGGCGGAACACCAACCTTTGTTCCCGCAGAGCTTTTGTGCGGTGCATTGAAAAGGATAAAGGAATTATTTGAGCAATGTTCAAAGTGCGAAATCTCTATTGAATGCAATCCGGCAACAATTGGTTATGAGGGCCTCAAGGAGTTGAGAGAGGCAGGGTTCAACCGATTGAGCATAGGCCTTCAGTCGGCGGATAACGGCTGCCTTAAAGTATTGGGAAGAATACACACCTTTGAGGATTTTGCAGAGTGTTTTAAAAATGCAAGGCTTGCAGGTTTTGAAAATATTTCCCTTGACCTTATGTACGGGCTTCCGGAACAGACAATTGCGGATTGGAAAAAGACCCTTGAATGTGCCGTGGATTTCGGTACTGAACACATTTCCTGCTATTCTCTGAAGGTGGAGGAGGGAACGCCTTTTTCTGAAATAGATTTGAATTTGCCCGATGAGGATACGGTTGCGGATATGTATGAAATGGCGGTTGAGTATCTGTCAAAATCGGGTTATGACCGTTATGAAATTTCAAATTTTGCAAAGAAGGGTTATGAATCACGTCACAATCTGAAATACTGGAAATGTGATGACTTTGCAGGACTTGGAGCAGGAGCCTTTTCCTGCATTGAAGGAGCAAGGTTCTCAAATGAGGCGGACATTTGCAGATATATTGAGAAAATTGAGAACTCAGGCACGGCAGAGGTTGAACGGCAAGAACTGTCAGACTTTGACAAAATGAGTGAATTTGTATTTTTGGGACTTAGACTGAAGGATGGAATTGAGGAGGAAGAATTCATAAGACGGTTTAATTTGAACATTGATGAAGTATTCGGTCAGCCCATTGAGAAGTATACAAAAATGGGTTTTCTTGTTAGAGAAAAGGGGAGAATTTGTTTTTCTGATAAAGGTTTTTTTGTCAGCAATATAATTCTTTCTGATTTTGTGTGAAAACCCTTGCAGAAAAGATTTTTATGTGATATACTTGTCTGGTGGAAATTTATGCCCCTTTAGTTAAATGGATAGAAGAACCGCACGCCGTTAGCAAAATTGTAGATTTTGACGGCTGAGCGAACCTTGTTATTCGCTACGCTCATAATATACAAACCCTTTGATTTAATCTTAGGAGGGGTTTGTGTAAAGAGGTCGTATTTATTTGGTACGTAATGAAAATTTAATATCCGCCCCTTTAGTTAAATGGATATAACAAACCCCTCCTAAGGGTTAGTTGTGAGTTCGATTCTCGCAGGGGGTGCCATGTCAGAGTAAGCTATTATCGCTTGCTCTGATTTTCTTTTAGGCCTCTGTAACCAATGTTGAGGCGAATCCCTTTGGAGATATCCTTCGACTTTGCTCAGGATGACATTCATAGTGTAAAACATTTTTGTTGTGCTAAAATCCCAACATATGTTACATAGCTTCTTTTGGCAGGGAACGTTAGACTTCAGCAGACGACGGGCAAAGCACGTTGTCTCGCATCATTGTTGAAACGCATGGCGTTTCACTTTATCACCAAAATGCTTTTGCATTTTGCAATCCTGAGCTAAAAACGTGCCACCGGCACCTTTTTGACGTGCAGGCACGGACACGCTCCGCGTGCCGATGAATTCAAGTGGTTACCAACACAAAAAAACACAGACACCGCAATGCGGTATCTGTGTTTTTGGCAGGGGTAGTAAGACTTGAACTCACGGCACGCGGTTTTGGAGACCGCTGCTCTACCAACTGAGCTATACCCCTATATTTGAGTTAAATAAAGAGTGCGCCAAAGCACTGAATCTTCAGCGCACCCCTAATATGCAAACTTACGCAATCTTGTTCATTGCAGCTGCGTACTGGCTCTTTCTGCGAGCAGCAGTATTCTTGTGAAGAATACCCTTTGCAACAGCCTGGTCAGTCTTCTTAACAACGGCAGCATATGCAACAGAGGCTGCATCTTTGCCTTCTGCAAGAGAAGCTTCAAACTTCTTGATAGCAGTCTTAAGCTGTGACTTTACCATCTGGTTCTGCAATGTTTTTGTAGCAATAACCTTAACTCTTTTTTTAGCTGATTTAATGTTAGGCATGATTTCACCTCCAACGTAATTCCTGTTTTTTAAGTCAACTCTAAGTATAATACCACATCTTTTTTAAAAAATCAAGCTTTTTTTAAAATTTGTTAGAATTTTTTTAAATTCGTTGACAAAACACCTTGTTTATTGTATACTTTGTATGTATTTGCGAGGGGTGCAGTGGGTGTTCCCACCGCACTTCTTTGGTTTTTAACTTTTTGACTACATAACAGAGGAGGAATCTCTTTGAAAAATATTCCTGAACTTTTTGGAAGTATGGTATTTAATGAAACGGTTATGAAGGAACGCCTTCCCGAAAATATTTACCGTGCTCTCAAAGAAACTATCAATAACGGCGTGAGCCTCGACCGTGATGTTGCCGACATTATTGCCGCTGCAATGAAGGACTGGGCTATGGAAAAGGGTGCAACCCATTTTACACACTGGTTTCAGCCTATGACGGGAATTACTGCCGAAAAACATGACAGCTTTATAACACCCGGTAAAAACGGTACTGTTCTTATGGAGTTTTCGGGTAAGGAGCATATTAAGGGTGAACCTGATGCCTCATCCTTTCCGTCCGGCGGAATTCGCGCCACTTTTGAAGCAAGAGGCTATACTGCATGGGACCCCACTTCTTATGCGTTTATAAAGGACGGTACTTTGTGTATTCCGACAGCCTTCTGTTCATACGGCGGAGAATCTCTGGACAAGAAAACTCCGCTGCTCCGTTCAATGGAGGCAATCAACAAGCAGGCACTCCGTATACTCAAGCTCTTTGGCAAGGAAGATGTTACAAGAGTTGTTTCAACGGTGGGTCCCGAACAGGAATACTTCCTTATTGACAGAGATATATATAAGAAACGCAAGGATCTGGTATACTGTCGCAGAACACTTTTCGGTGCTCCCGCCCCCAAGGGGCAGGAGATGGAGGACCACTACTTTGGTCACCTGAAGCCAAGAGTTTCGGCCTTTATGAAAGAACTGGACGAAGAATTGTGGAAGTTGGGCATTCTTGCAAAGACCAAGCACAACGAAGCGGCTCCTGCACAGCACGAGCTGGCACCAATATTTACCACAACAAACATTGCTACCGACCACAACCAGCTGACAATGGAAATGATGAAGGTTGTTGCGGCACGTCACAATATGGCGTGTATTCTCCACGAAAAGCCCTTTGAAGGCATCAACGGCAGCGGTAAGCATAACAACTGGTCACTTTCTACCAATACGGGCGAAAACCTTCTTGAACCTGGAAAATCGCCTCATGAGAATGCGCAGTTCCTTGTGTTTCTTTGTGCTGTTATGGCGGCAGTTCACAAGCATCAGGATTTGCTCCGTATTTCTGCTGCAAGTGCAGGAAATGACCACCGTCTTGGCGGGCACGAAGCACCACCTGCAATAATCTCAATGTTCCTTGGAACAGAGCTTGCGGCGGTGCTGAAGGCAATTAAAAACGACACCGACTATGAGGGAATGAAGAAGCAGACAATGAAAATCGGCGTTACCGCCCTTCCCCAGTTTCCCAAGGATTCAACAGACCGAAACAGAACCTCGCCTTTTGCCTTTACCGGAAACAAATTTGAGTTCCGTATGGTTGGCTCTGCGGACTCTGTTGCCTGTGCAAATATAATGCTCAATACCATTGTTGCGGACGAGCTTCAGACTATGGCGGATGAGCTTGAAGGTTCAACTGACTTTATGACAGATGTTCACAACATTATAAAGCGGTTGATTACCGAACACGACTGCATTATTTTTGACGGTGACGGATATTCGGATGACTGGGTAAAGGAAGCGGAAAAACGCGGACTTCTGAACCTTGAATCAACGGTTGATGCTCTTCCGCATTTTATCAAACCCGAAAATCTTGAACTGTTCAGAAAACACAGAATTTATAATGAAACCGAAGTTCATGCAAGATATGAAATTATTCTTGAAGAATATTGTAAGATAATTAATATCGAGGGACTTACTATGGTAGATATGGTGAAAAAGGACTACACGCCTGCCATAAGTAAAATTCAAAGATGTCTTTGTGATACTCTTCTTGCAAAGAAGGCTGTATCGCCTAATATACCCTGTATGGCTGAAACGGTGAAGCTTGACCGTGTTGCAACTCTTGCGGACAAGATTTTTGAGACAAATCACCAGCTTGATGAGGCACTGAAAAATGTTCCAAAGGACGATGTGCTCACAAAGGCTGTATATTATAGAAAGACAATCTGTCCGTTGATGGAGGAGCTTCGTTCACACGTTGACGAAATTGAAGCTGATTCAGACCGTGAATTCTGGCCTGTACCGTCATACGGCGATATTATATTCAGTATAAAATGATAAAAAGGTTCTGCAAGCACGTTTTCTTAACGTTCCGGCAATATGACGTCATTACAAGCAGTATAGCGTCATCCTGAGCTAATGCGAAGAATCTTTCTAAAACAGTTTCCCCCAATATTTGTTAAAGAACAAAGAAAAACTCCCCAAGCGTATGAAATGTACTTATAAGGACAGTAAACGGAGCAGTGAATTTCACTGCTCCGTTTCGCTATTATAAAAACAATCTAATTTCCATTTTATCACATTCGTATCTATGTATTCCCATATTTTCTGATAATCCTTTTCCCCTCGAATTATGTGGTCATGACAAGATGTTTGCCAAATATTTTTACCATATTCACGATTACAATATCTTTTCAGAAGTGATACAAATTTAGAGGTTTCATTATTGTAGGGTGCGGCGGTTTCCGACGCACCGTTTTTATAATCCGTTATATCGAGAATTAAATGAAAATGGTTTGGCATAATTACATATTTATCTATTTTTATATGAGGTTATTTTTCATCCATCAGTCGAATATTTCTATCAAGGATTTCTCCATATTTAGATAATATCATTTGCGGTGCGTCGAAATCGCCGCACCCTACAATTTTACCTAACAAATACTTTCTGTCCTTTACGCATATTGTAAGAAAATACACACCCGGAGTAGAATAATTGTACCCTTTTAGTCTTGTTGGTTTTCGTTTTGGTAAATTCATAATATTTCCTCTAATTTTAAAACAAAAGTGCTCATTTTAATATCAAGAGCATTACAAATTCTATATAATGTTTCTAAAGTAGGTTTACGCTCTCCTCTTTCTATGGCGCTTAGATGACTTCTGCCTATGTCAGCTAATCCACTTAACACTTCTTGAGAAATGCCTTTTTGCTGTCTAAAAAAAGCAACAGTTTTCCCTACTTTAATAGAATCTAGTGTGGCTATATACATATTCTCACCTCAAGAATAGTATATGTCATTTCAGAAGAACGCTTGAACACATATGCTGACAAATGAACGCTTATGTGTTATAATTTGATTATCATATTAAAAATGGAGGGAAAACAAAATGAGCAAAAGATTACAAGGATTGATTGCAGGTATACTGATTGGTGCAATGCTGACAAGTGGAGTGGTATTGGCTACAAATACAACTACACTTTACGACGTTGTTGCAAATGGAGTTAAAATTGTTGTCGACGGTCAAAAACTCAATCCAACTGATGCGAACGGCAATAAGGTCGAACCTATTATTTATAATGGTACTACATATCTACCCGTAAGAGCAGTTGCAAACGCACTTGGTAAAGCTGTATATTGGGATGGTCCTAATTATACTGTTTATTTAGGTAATATGGATGGGGGATTAGAATACCCAACAGCATATTTGAAAGATTTAACCAGTATTTCAGACGAAGTAAGTACTCGATATGGAAGTTTGACTGATAATTATGGCAATAGATATGATAACTTTGCTGATGATGGGTATGATGGTGATTGCAAATTAGAATATTTGTTAAATATGAAATATAGTTATTTGAGAGGAACTCTATATGTACCACAAGGAGAAACACGCGATGGAACAGCATATATTCAAGTAATTGCAGACGGAAAAACAATATATACATCACCAGAAATGAACAAAGCTAGTAGACCAATTAATATCAATGTAAACATAAAAGGTTATAACAATGTTATAATTCAGTATAGTGTTGATGATATGATACTTTGCTTTGGAAATGCAGGAGTTTATCAGTAATATGTCCTGTACTGTAACAAGCAGGGGAAATGTATCACACTTTCCAAATATTTAGGATATCCTAAGACCTTATAAGCGGTGCATCGTAAACGCTGCACCCTACGATAAAAGGCTGAACGAAATCAATCGTTCAGCCTTTTAATATTACTGTCCTTAAGAGTACCCCTCATATTGCGAGGGGAGTTTTGCATCAAAGGATTTTATGCTTTGCCGACTGAGCCGAAAAGTTCCATCTTTTCTTTTACTGTAGCCTTGATGGCTTCAAAGCCGGGAGCCAGAAGCTTTCTGGGGTCAAAGCCTTTTCCGACAAGGTCTTTGCCTTCTTCAATATAAGTTCTTGTTGCAGCCGCAAAAGAAAGCTGACATTCTGTGTTTACGTTGATTTTGCTAACGCCCAGAGAAATTGCCTTCTTGATCATATCTTCGGGAATTCCTGTGCCGCCGTGAAGAACCAAGGGCATAGGATGTGTAATTTTGCTGATTGCTTCAAGTGCCTCAAAGTTGAGTCCCTGCCAGTTTTCAGGATATTTGCCGTGGATGTTTCCGATGCCTGCTGCCAGAATATCAACACCAAGGTCTGCAATCATTTTGCATTCATTGGGGTCTGCAACTTCACCTGCGCCCACAACACCGTCTTCTTCACCGCCGATTGAGCCAACTTCTGCTTCTACTGAAATTCCCTTTGAGTTTGCAAGTGCAACAAGTTCCTTTGTTTTTGCAATATTTTCGTCAATGGGATAGTGTGAACCGTCAAACATAATTGATGAGAAGCCTGCATCAATTGCATCAAGAGCACCCTGATAGCTTCCGTGGTCAAGGTGAACTGCAACGGGAACTGTAATATTCAGTCCTTCAAGCATACCATTTACCATATTTACAACGGTTTTGAAGCCTGTCATATATTTTCCTGCACCTTCGGAAACACCGAGAATAACCGGTGAATTGCATTCCTGAGCGGTCAGGAGTATTGCTTTGGTCCATTCAAGGTTGTTGATGTTGAACTGACCTACTGCGTATTTGCCTTCTTTTGCTTTTTTGAGCATTTCGGTAACTGATACCAACATTTTGTTTTCCTCCTATCGTTTACAACTAAAAATCCAGATATTATGATACCACTACATAAAAAATATGTCAATATAAATATACATTTTTTAAAAAAAGACAAATAAAAATTTTTAATAAAGTTGCTTTTTGTGAAAAAATGTGTTAATATATTTATTTAGAATGTAAATGTATTTTGTATTATATGCAATTTTACGGTATTTATCAGAGGTGGTTTATGTGAAAGGAAAATTGAGAAAGATTCTGAGCTTTTTTAACAGCTATTACTTTTGTATATTAGCTGTTGCAGCACTTCTTATTCCTGATCTTATGCTTCGGAATCTTGTTGTTCCCAAGGTTTACGATGAATTCTTTTCAATATATGTTCCTGCGGCATTTGATATTGCGTGGATTTCGCTGGTTCTTTTCGGGGCGATGATCTGGCTCCCGAAGAAATGGGGAAGACTGGTTTTTGTTGTATTCGGCAGTATATTTATTATATTTGCTTTTGCTGAATATGTATACTTTAAGATTTTTGAGCAGTTTTTCCGTTTGATAGGTATAGGACTTGCGGGGGAAGGCGGAGACTATTTCGGGTATGCTGTATCTTATATTGACAAGCATCTTATTATCAGTACCTTGCTGTCCATAGCCCTTCTTGTGGTGGCGGCAATCAGGTGGAAAAGACCTGAAAAACACGGCGTGATCGAAAAAAGTCTGACTTCGGTTCCTGTTCTGGTTCTTGTGCTTTTACATATTTATATGCAGCCGTCTCTTTTTGGCGAGTCTGCGGAGCGGTGGGATGCATGGAAGCTGCCCAGAGTTGTGTACAAGCAGTTCAATGACGTAAATAAGAGTATTGATGTTGTGGGAATTTATCATTTTGTTGCAAGAGATTTTTATAAGACGTGGATTTCCGGCGGCAACTACTCGGATGAAGATTATCAGAAGGTTGAAGCTTTTTTTGCAAAGAAGGAAAAGAACGAAAGTGAGCCAAATGATTATACCGGACTTCTGAAAGGTAAAAATGTTATTGCAGTTATGCTTGAAGGCATAGATGACTGGATGATAGACGAAAAGTACACTCCTGCAATGAAATATATGATGGACAACGGTATAAGCTTCAGGAGACATTATGCTCCCACTTTTGGAACAGGCTATACCCTGGGAACGGAATTTTGCTTTAACACCGGATATTACACACCTATTTCTGCCGTAAGCTCGGTGAATTATGTTTCAAACCGTTTTCCCTATGCACTTCCTCAGCTTTTTAAGGAGCAGGGGTATACCGTGAATTCTTTTCATTACAATCATTCTGAATTTTATAACAGAGGAATTTTGCACAAGAGTCTGGGATATGAGAAATACCATTCATTTCAGGATTACGGACTTCCTGACTATGCGGCACAGTCTGACAGTAATATTCTGAAAACCGAAGGTATCTATGAAGATATGATAGCAGGAGAACCGTTTTTCAGCTTTGTTATAACGTATTCAGGGCATATTCCCTATACCTATGATGACGCAAAGCTTGCCCGTGCAAAGGAAAATCATCCTGAACTTGTGGATACAGAAATGGATTTCGAAGAAAATGCCTGCAGAATTCTTGCGGCGGATACTGATGATTTCTTCCGCCAGCTTTTGGAAAATCTGGACAGAGACGGGTTGCTGAAGGATACTGCAATTGTTGTTTATACAGACCATTATGCTTATGGTTATTCTGATCAGGAAAAGCTGTTGGAGCTTAATGCGGCAGTGGGTGATTATCTGATGTACAGAGTTCCTGCCTTTGTTTATTCTCCCGGGATCAAACCCCTTGAGGTATGGAAGGTGACGCAGACGGCAGATCTTATGCCTACGGTTATAAACCTGTTCGGTCTTGAAAACCATTATTCATATATAGGAAGGGATGCTTTGTCGCCCTCATATACGGGATTCGCATACTTTTCAAACGCTGCATGGATGGATAGTGAGATGTATTATGATCCTGCTGATGAGGCGGTTGCCGAGGAACAGAAGGAACAGGTGGAAGAAGGAAATAAAAGACTCAAGGAGCTTTTTGATATAAATGATATTGTTATTATGGGCGATTATTTTGCCCGATAAACAACAATCGGTGAATTATATCAATATTTGACACATTTCGTATTTGGTAACACTTTTGTAATAAAAAATTTAAAAAATATACTTGTTTTCGTGTATAATATGTGTTACAATACATTCAATGAGTGGAAATTATAATTGAAAACAAGGAATAGGAGGGATTGCAAATGGATAAGACAAATCTTTCAAAAACTGTGAAGTTGCGGGTGGAGAGAGAAAAGCCTGATGCAAGAGAGCTTATTTTGACTGTTCACAGTGCACTGACAGAAAAGGGCTACAACCCGATAAGTCAGATAGTGGGGTACATTATGTCGGGAGACCCTTCTTATATTACTGCACACAATGGTGCACGCACACTGATTCAGAAGCTTGAAACCGATGAAATTCTTGAAGAGCTTGTCAGGTTTTATGTAGCTGACGATAATAAATAGTTTTTTCGAGCCTTTGTCCAAACGGACAGAAGGCTCCTTTTTATATATTAGGAAATTGTGTATTTTCTATTCGATAAGGAAAAATGATTTTATTCGACAAAATGCGATAGCCTCGGCAAATTTTTTATTCGACAAGATAAATATTTTTATTACCGCTATTGACTTTATTTTCCAAATATGGTAATATAAATAAAAAAGCGGACAAAACGGACAATGTTTTGCCAAATTGTAAAAAATTTTTACGAAAAGGGGCGGTTTTTGATGAAGTCAACCGGTATTGTGAGACACGTAGATACACTGGATAGAATTGTTATTCCGAAGGAGTTGTGCAAGTCTTTGGGTATTGAACCGAAGGGTGCGTTGGAAATTTTTGTTGATGAAACAAATATTGTTCTTGAAAAACACTTAGATACATCTGAAGCAAATTTAAGAGGGAACACCGGAATTGTGAGACACGTGGATACTGTAGGCAGAATTGTGATACCCAAAGAAATCTGCGGTAAATTGGGTATTGCGCCAAAGGATGCACTTGAGATTTTTGTGGAGGACACAAAAATTATACTCGGAAAATATGAACCCTCCTGCATTTTCTGCAAAGAAGTTCACGGAACGGTTGTATACAAGAAAAAGCTTATTTGCGAAAAGTGCATAAAAACTCTTGCGAGTCTTATATAATAATCGGGCTGCTTTGTCAGGATGTGAATTCCTGACGGGTGGCTCTTTTTTGCATTGACTAAAAGGATTTGAAGTGATAAAATGTTTTAAAGAGGTGATTTGTTTGAGAGTTATATTGCAAAGAGTATCTGAGGCTTCGGTAAAGGTCTGTGGTGAAGTTGTAGGAGAAATAGGCAGAGGTTATGTGGTGCTGTTTGGTGTTGGCAACGGAGACACAAAGGAGATTGCCGAGAAAATGGCTGATAAAATCAAAAAGCTCAGATTGTTTCCGGATTCAGAAGGGAAAACAAATTTGTCTATTGAAGATATAGGCGGCGAGGTTCTGGTGATCTCTCAGTTTACGCTGTATGCGGATGCAAGAAAGGGCACAAGACCCAGCTTTGTTAATGCGGGTGCTCCTGAACTTGCGGAGGAGCTTTATGAATATTTTCTTACCCTGTGCCAGACGAGATTCAAAAAAACTGCACACGGGTGCTTTGGAGAACATATGGAAGTCAGCCTGGTGAATGACGGGCCCTTTACGGTAAGCCTTGAATTGTAAACAGCGGGTTGTTAGAAAGGAAGATTTAAATGAAGCTGTTGGTTGTTGTTGATATGCAGAATGATTTTATTGACGGTGCTTTGGGCAGCAAGGAAGCTGTGGGCATAGTTGAAAAGGTTTATGACAAGGTGAAAAGTTTTGACAGCGAGATTCTATTCACGCAGGATACACATGGCGATGATTATATGTCCACTCAGGAGGGGAGAAAGCTTCCTGTTCCACATTGTATAAAAGGAACAAAGGGATGGGAAATCTGCGATGTACTGGAACCCTTTGCGAAAAACAGAGTCACAAAAGAGACCTTTGGGTGTATTATTCTTCCTGAGTGTATTCTGGATTATTTTGAGGAAGAGCCTGAGGAAATTGAGCTGGTAGGTCTTTGTACTGATATTTGTGTAATTTCAAATGCCATGATTCTCAAGGCGGCCTTCCCTGACATTCCAGTTTCTGTGGATTCGGCGTGCTGTGCAGGCGTTACTCCTGAATCCCATAAAAATGCTTTGGATGCTATGGCATCGGTACAGATTGAAATAAAATGAGATACGAAAGCGTAAGAGAAGGCGTTTTTCTGGAACGTCCAAACAGGTTTGTGGCATTGGTGGAGGTTGACGGAAAACCTGAAATTTGCCATGTGAAAAATACGGGACGGTGCAAGGAGCTTCTTGTATCGGGAGCTAAGGTGTATCTGGCGGAGGCGGAAAACCCTCAAAGAAAGACAAGGTTTGACCTTGTGGCAGTTTGGAAGGGTGAGGTTCTTTTCAATATTGACAGTCAGGCACCCAATAAGGTCTTTGGTGAGTGGCTTGAAAGTTCAGGATATTTTGAGGATATAAAAGTAGTGAAGCCTGAATGTACCTTTGGAAAGTCAAGACTGGATTTTTATTTTGAATACGGCAATAAAAAAGCTTTTGCAGAGGTCAAGGGTGTAACTCTGGAGCGTGACGGATGCTTTCTTTTTCCTGATGCACCCACAGAAAGAGGAATCAGACATCTTGAAGAGCTGTGCACTGCCGTTGATAAGGGCTTTGATGCGTATGCGGTATTTGTGCTGAAGGCTCGGGGGGCAAGGTGCTTTTCGCCAAACAGAGAAAATCATCCTGAGTTTGCGGACGCACTGAAAAAAGCAGAAGAAAAAGGTGTTCGCATCCTTGCTCTTTGGTGTGAGGTAACAAGAGATTCTTTGAGAATAGAAGGTTTTGTTCCTGTAGAGCTTCTTTAAAAAAGAAAACTATGAAAGTGAAAGCCTGCGTAATTGGGTTTTCGCTTTGTTTTTTGTGACTTTTATTTGTTTGCATTGAAATAATTTGTTGATTGTTGCCAAAAAAAAGAAAAAATTAGTAAAAAGCTTATACAATCTTGACGTGGGAAGACTTTTGGAGTATAATAAATTAGTTAAAGTAAAATGGTTTTTAAGTGTAAAAATAAATACTAACAGAAGATTGGTGAAAATTAATGGCTGAGAGAATATGGCTTTCGTCGCCCACAATGCACGGTGAGGAACAGATGTTTGTAAAGGAAGCGTTTGATACCAACTGGGTGGCTCCCTTGGGTAAAAACGTAACTGAATTTGAAAATGAGCTTGCGGCTTATGTGGGTTGCAAAGCAGCGGCGGCAATGACAGCGGGAACGCACGCTCTGCATATGGCTGTAAAGCTGGCAGGAGTTGGAAAAGACGATGTGGTTCTTTGTTCTGACTTGACGTTTGCGGCAACGGTTAATCCAGTTACATATGAAAATGGTATTCAGGTGTTCCTTGACTCCGAACGTGAAACATGGAATGTTGACCCCAAGGCTCTTGAAATTGCTCTTGAAAAATATAAGGGAAAAGTAAAGGCTGTTATGATTGCCAATCTTTACGGAACCCCTGCAAAGCTGGACGAAATCTGTGAGCTTTGTGACATATACGGCGTTACTCTTATTGAGGATGCGGCGGAGTCTCTGGCGGCGACTTACAAGGGAAGACAGACGGGAACTTTTGGTACGTACAATGCAGTCAGCTTTAACGGTAACAAAATTATAACATCGTCGGGTGGCGGAATGTTTCTTTCAGATGATGAAGATGCTGTGCAGAAGGTAAGATTTTATTCAACTCAGGCTCGTGATGCGGCACCACACTATCAGCACAGCGAAATCGGTTACAACTACCGTATGAGCAACATTGTTGCAGGTATCGGCCGCGGTCAGCTTATTCATCTTGATGAACACAAGGATTTGAAAAAGGCAATATATATGAGATATAAGGAAGGCTTTGAGGGTCTTCCCGTAAAGATGAATCCATATCTTGAATGCAGTGAACCTAACTTCTGGCTTAGTTGCTTTACTGTTGACGAGGATGCAATGGACAAGGTGAACCCCGAAAAAATACGCCTTGCCTTGGAGGCTGAAAACATTGAAGCACGTCCTATCTGGAAGCCTATGCATATGCAGCCTGTATATGCAGACCGTGATTTTATCACCGCAGGAGACAATGTGGGTGAAGATATTTTCAGAAGAGGTCTTTGTCTGCCTTCGGATATAAAAATGACTGAAGAGCAGCAGGGAAGAGTAATTGAGATTATAAAGAGTTTGTTTTAAAAAGGTTTTTTCAAATGTTGTAGTAAATTTTTTTGGAAAGATCCTTCGATTACGCTCAGGATGACATATAGATTACTGTTTGAAGTTTATGGTCATTCTGAGCCGAAGGTGAAGAATCTAAAAATACCGCAGCTTCATTTTGAAGCTGCGGTATTTCTGTAATTAGCCGAAGTCGTGACAACTGTCTGCATCAATTTTGTTGCGTTCAAAAATACATACAATTTCTTCAACCATTTCGAAGTCGTCCATATCACTCTGGATGACCTTTTGTATTTCCTGCAATATTTCAATTGCTTTTGAATTTACGATTTCGTTGGCATCAAATTCGATGATATCATCCATAGAATCACATATCAGTGAAGAAACATAACTTTTTACAAGCTCGGTTTTTTTTCATAATATTACCTTCCTAATAAAAAACGTGTAGCTTCTGAACAGAGCTACACGCAAAAAAGCGACTACTCTGTTTCTAAAGAGCTACCACACTACTTTAATATAACCATACGAATATGCTACGCACAACGAGGGTATTGAAACAAGAGAATACGCTTTTTATCAATAACGTACCCAATTGTACAGTAACTAATTCGTTTTATGTTATATTTTTAAAGTGTGGTATAAAAATATTATATCATTTCTTAACCCAAATATCAAGTGTTTCTGCACAAAAAAAGAACTGTTGCAGATGAAGCAACAGTTCTGTATAAATTATTTCTTCTTTTTGACGGTCAATGCCGTTTCTCCGTTGAGGTACATTGCAAGCAATCCAAGGAGAACAAGAACGGAGGATGCGTATATTATTACGGGGAATATTGTATTGTAAATTATGGTGCATATTGAAGCCGCCACAGAACCGCCTATTATGAGAGCGGCAAGGTATCCGAAGAATGTAAGTCCTCCGGCAAAAAGACATATCATAATTCCGTAGCCGAAGACAGTTTTGATAACAGATGACAGTTTTTTAATAAATTCTTTCATTGACTTGCCTCCTTTATAGTCCTATTATTGGCAGAACACCCATCAGGCAAAGCACCTGCATCAAAAACTGTGCTCCAACCCACCAAAGGTTATTCTTGAAGGTTTTCCCGAAATCAGATTCGGCAAGAGACATACCTGCATACATACCGAGACCCAGAGGCGGTGTAATTCCGCACATTACTCCGCAGACACAGGGAAGCATTGCGGCAGCCAGCAACGGCGAAACACCTACGCTTGCCAAAGCGGAAATGAACATTGGCCCAAAGATTACTACCAGGGACGAACCGGGGATAACCATTCCCAAAAAGCAAGTGAAAACACAGATGAAAAGAACCATTCCGAATTTATTCAGGGGCATAGATGTGATGAATACTTCGAGTTCTTCTGCTACGTTCATATCCTTGAAGAGCCCGCCTATCATATAACCTATTATACATACACCGATGGCGGGAGATATTGTTTTTACGCCGTCCGAAAACATTTTTGCAAGGTTGCTTATGGAAACCGTTTTTTTGTCCTTGCATATAAGACAGGCATAAATTGCGGAAAGACCTGCTATAAACAATAAAAGCGAGCTTGACAGATATTTTGCTCCATCCTTGCCCAGACGTGCTGTGAAGAAGTTATCTTTAAAGAAATAGTCAAGCGCAAAGGGCAGAAGAATTATAACGGGAAGAAGTAGTCCTTGCCATCCGGTTTTGAGAACCTCTTTGATTTTTGGCAGTTCCTCTTTTGTCATAGGTTTGACTTTGTAATATTTACAAAAAGCCCAAACCATAACAAGTCTCTGAAAAATGAACCAAAGGGATATGCCCCACAGGACAATCCAGAAACGACCTGTTGTCATATTTTCGGCAGGATACAAGGCTGTATATGCACCCATTGCGGCAATAATATTTGATGAAGGGGGAATCATATTACCCATATAGCTGGCGTTGCTTTCGATGTTTGCCGCAAGCTCTCTGGGAAATCCCGATTCTATCATTGCGGGAATGGTGAGAGTTCCTGTTGCCATTATGTTTCCGGGACCGCTTCCCGAAAGGGCACCCATAAAGGCACTTGCAATAACCGATACATATCCTGCACCTCCCGTAACTCTGCCAAGCAGGGAAAGAATGATGGCAATGCATGAATCAATAATTTTTGTTTTTGTTAAAATGATAGACATTGCTACAAATGCGGTCATAGAGTAAATGAGCGAGGTTGAAAGTCCACTGTCTATGTAGGCAAGAATATTTGACCACTTTCCCGTAACAGTCAGCAAAATCAAAAAGCTGATAAGAACAGCTTCGTAAACGGGTCGTTTGAATATGGAAAACCATACACCTATTACGATCAGCATAATGCCCAGATAAATAAATGCAGACGGCATAATGTAACTCCTCCTTGTATTGCTAAAAAGTTATAAAAGTTATTCCGTTGTGGTTATAATTTAACATATTAAAATGGAAAAGTCAAGAAGTTTTTTGAGAAAAAGACGGAAAGATGCTTGCAAATTTTTATGCAAAAGAGTATACTAAGGAGAAAGGGAGAGAAATAAATGAATTCAAAACAACTGCAATATGCTTTGGTGCTTGCAAGGGTACAGAATTTTTCCCGTGCGGCACAGGAATTGAATATAACACAGCCTGCCTTCAGTAAACAGATTATTGCTCTGGAGAATGAACTGGGAGTGAAGCTTTTTGACCGTGAAAGCAATCCTCTTTCGCTTACTCCTGCAGGAGAGTTTTTTGTTAAAAAGGCAAAGAACATTTTGTTTGAGCAGGAAACACTTATAAAAGCTATGGGAAAATATAAAAGCGGAGAAAGCGGAAAGCTTACAATCGGCATAGCCCCCTTCAGAAGCCTCTATGTTATGCCCAGGGTTGTTGCGGCTGTGAAGGAGCGGTTCCCTGAAGTGCATATATCGTTGCAGGAATATGGTCTTTCGCAGCTTAGGAAGGGTCTGACGGAGGGTTTGTATGACTTTGCGGTTATGAATTTGCCCGTGGACGAGGCGGTATTTGATGTTATACCGCTTGAGGCAGATTCCTTGGTGTTGGCTGTTCCTGAGGGATTGACAGGGCTTATTGAAGGCGATAATGAGAGGTCTTTTGTTGACCTTGCGGATTGTAAAAAGCTGCCCTTTGCAGTTGTGGGACAAAATCAGGAAATGAGAAAGCTGTTTGACAGACTTTGTTCAAAGGCAGGACTTGACCCTGAAATTTATGTTGAGGTTACGGGAGTTACGACCCTTGGCGAAATGGTGAGGTCAGGGCTTGCAGCGGGTGTTCTTCCCAAACAGTTTGCAAAAATGGAAGAAGGCGATGCCGTGAAGTTTTTTGAGCTGAAGCAGGATAAGCAAATTCGCCGGCCTGCAGTGGTTACGGTACGGGGTCAGTATATTTCCGAGTATGCGGAGTATGCAATAAAGCTATTGAAGGAAATATAAAGTCATTGATGTGATTGCAGATTTTAGAAAGTTTGTTAAGTGTTGACGAAAATAGTTTTTTGTGATATTATATTTAACAAGTATTAACTGTAAAATGAAGGCTAGAAATTGGTTTTTTGTCTGTAAGTGGTCAAAGGGGCCAAACAAGGTTATTAAAAATAGTGCAAACTGATAAAAGGAGAGAATTCTATGGGGCTTAAAAGCAAAGCGGAAAAAATATATGAAGATTTGTATATGAAAATTAGAGCTTATTCTGCCAGAAAAAGGCGAATAAAGCAATTTAAAAAGATGTCAAAAAAAGATTCCTTATCTCGTGAACAGATTGTTCAGATAAAGGAGTTTTATAAGCCGTACTATAAACCAAGCATGGTGTTTCACAGATATTTCACAGAAAAACGTGGTGAATTTTGCGTTAATTATCTTCCCCAGGATATATATGTGTCTTTTGTGGATCCTTATATGAATGATATTGTTGCTGCCAAGCATATGGACAATAAGTGCTATTATGAACAACTTTTCTATAAAGCTGAACAACCCTATATTGTGATTAAGAAGGTAAATAATATCCTGCTGAATCATGACGGCAAGGTGGTGGATTATGATGAAGCCATGAAACTGTTGGCGGCAGAGGAAGATGATCTGTTTGTTAAAGAGGCACAGGGAACTGCCGGAGGTTCAGGTGTTGTTTGCGTTGAAAAGTCTGAAAAACAGGCAGAAGATGTTATGAAAACCCTGAAGAAAGTGAAGACCGATGTGGTTGTTCAACGTCGGATTAAACAACATAAGAATTTGGCGGTACTAAATGAAAGTTCAGTAAATTCATTGAGAATATACTCGGTTTTGGGCAGCGATGGAAAGGCTACTGTTTATTCACCTGTTTTGAGAATGGGCGTTGGTGCAAAACGTGTGGATAATTATGCCGCAGGTGGGGTATCTGTGGGAATAACAGAGGATGGAAAGCTGAAAAAGTATGCTTTTAATAAAAAAGGTGAAAGATTTGAAAAACACCCCGTTTCAGGTATTGTATTTGAAAACTATGAAATACCGTGTTATACTGAGGCGGTAAAAATGGTTCAGGAAACTCATCCGACCGTTGCTCATTTCAGGTCAGTGTCGTGGGATATAGCTATAGATGAAAATGGAAAAGCTGTTCTTATAGAGGCTAATTTCTGTCGCGGTGGAATTGATTTGTTGCAGTTGTGCAATGGTCCGTTATTTGGAGATGATACAAAAAAAATTCTTGACGAAGTTTTTAAAAACAGAAAATAAACTTAAAGATCCCTTAAAAATACTCAAATTATTGAGGTTTTAAGGGATCTTTTTTTAAATATTGTTTTTGCTGTGAAGCTCTTCAATGAGGTCGTGCTTTATGATGTCGGTGCCGTCTTCGGATATGGCACGGATTCGGCTGTTTGCTTCTTTGTGACGTTCGAGGACTTCTTCGTATGTGTCGCCTTCGATGCTGAAATATGCGATGCGGTCACCGCTTCCGTTTATAGTGTCCGAAAATTCCGCACCCGGTTGTTTGAACTGTTTGTAGTCGTTGATGATACCTTCTTCAAGCAGTTCTTCGAAGCCTTCAAGGGACTTGAGTTTTCCGGGATTGCAATATGCAAATTCGTTTATGGTCAGCTTTTGGGGGATGTCAATATCCTCAACGTGAGGCTTTTCGCCCAAGGTCAGGTCGATAACCGCTTTAACCACATCAAAGCCGCTTTCCTTTTTAATCATTAAAAATTTGATTCCGCCACCTGTTCTTGCGCAGAACTCAACAACCGAAATCTTTTCGCCTGTGGAAATCAATTGAATGAGCATAGGCGTGTTCTTGAGCTCAAAGGCATCGGCAATTTTCTGTGCGGCATCCTGAATCTGCGAAACAATGTGGTCAGATGCAACTGCCGGGATGCGGCTTCGGTTGATGACGAACTTGTTGTTGCCGCCGATTTTGTAGAGATTTGTCAGACAAAGGATATGAGCTTTGCCGTCTTCAATATAAGCATCAACGCTGATTTCTTCGCCTTCAACAAATTCTTCCACAATGGCTGTGCTTGTTCGGCTGATAGTCACCGCATTGTCAAATGCCGCCTGCAAATCTTCGGGTTTTGTGATTTTGCATACGCCCCTTGAACTGTAGGAGTCAACAGGTTTTACAATAAGAGGATATTCAAGATGTTTTATCTTTTCCATATTCAGAGTTTCCATAATCACGAATTGAGACGTTGGAACTCCGTTTTCTGCAAAGATTTTCTTCATGTAGGATTTTTTTGATACATTTACGGCAGTTTTTGCGTCAATATAACAGGGAAGTCCCAATTCTTCAGAAACTTCTGCCACAATCTGAAGTACCTGATCGGCACAGACTGAAATGAGGAAGTCCACTTTTTGGTCAATGGCAAGCTGTTTTATGGCTTCCTTGTCCAGAACGGACACTTTATAAAATTCGTCTGCGTATGGTCTTGCGCCCACGTTTTCGTTCATATCCGCAAGAAGTGTGGTTATGCCACGGCTTTTCAGTTCTTTTATTGCGGCAATCTGCGGAACTCCTCCGCAAAGTACAAGTGCTTTCATAGGGATTCTCCTTTGTAAATATGAGTTTTCGTTAACCTTATCTTATCACAAAAAAAAAAAATAGTAAATAAAAATTTTTAGCTACTTGAAAATAAAAAGAAATAGTGATATACTTAAAAAAGATTGAGGGGGTTGAAGCCGTTTGATCCGGGTGAAGGTTCGGAAATTTGCAATAGAATTGAGCAAGGAGATTTGTTATGACAAATTATGAAAAATTACTTGAAGAAGTGAGAAAGCTTGGGATGGATTATCGCTGGGCGAAAATGTTTGTGAAAAAACTGAAGGATGACGAAGACGCTTTTTCCGTGGAGGACGAAAAGAAGAGATGGGCGTTGGAACGAGGGTTTTATCCGGGAAGAGTTACTCTTTATGATTTGACAGAAGAAAACTACAGAGACTATATTCCTGATTATAATTATTTTATGCTTCATCCTTTGAACAATCATTTTTTGAAGTGGTTGGAAAAAACAACTCTTAAATATGTCCTCAACAGTAACGGCTGTGAACAGACAATGCCTGATTACTATGTGTATGTTGAAAATGACGGCAGCTTTACATATCTTATGAATGCACCTGAGCATATTGAGAAAAACAAGGACTTTCTTTTGAATCTGCTGAAATTTAAGGGTGTTCTTGCAATGAAACCCAATTCGGGTACGTCGGGTGGTTTTGGTTTTATTAAGCTTGAACTCAAAGACGATAAGTTTTTTGAAAATAATAAGGAAATTGATATGACAAGATTCCTTGAAATAAGGGATTCTATGCGTAATTATATTATAACCGAATATGTGCATCAACACAAGGAATTGGCGGCAATATGGCCGGACAGTGAGTGTACTCTCAGAGTTATTATGGTGAAAAATCCGAAAAAGGATTTGTATACACCTGCGACATGGTCTTGTGCGGTGTCTTATGCAAGATTCGGAACCTCTGTTTCGGGTGGTGCCAGCAATTTATCATCGGGCGGTGTTGGTGTTGGCTTTGACTTTGAAACGGGAAAGTATAAGGATTTCAGTATACGATATAAGAGATTTTGTCCCGACGGAGAGTGGATTTTAAAGGAACATCCCGATACAAAAGCTTGCTGGAATAAACTTTCTTTGCCTAACTGGCAGAAAGTGAAAACCATGATTGACGGAATATGCAGTCATGTTTCTTCTTTGGACTATCTTGGTTTGGATATTATTATAACCGAGGAGGGGATGAAGCTTTGTGAAATTAATTCTCATCCCGCAATAGACTACGAGCAGATTATGTGCGGTCCTGTTCTTGCGAAGAAAGATATCAAAGCGTTCTTTGAAGCAAAAGGTCTGTATGAATATGATGGAAGAGATTTATATAATGCATATATAAATTGTCAGGAATAATGTGTGAAGGAGAAAACAAAATGAGTGAGAAAGTGGCTGAAAATATGGAAATCCGCACCGATATTCCAACACCCAGGAATTCTGTCTATTCCAGGTACATAAAGAGATTGCTTGACATAATTCTCAGCGGCCTTGCAATATTGGTTTTGAGTCCGGTGCTTTTGATTATAGTTATTCTTGAGCTTATATATCATGGTACTCCTGTTATTTATGTTGATAAGCGGCCGGGCAAGGATGGGAAAATATTCAATCTTTATAAGTTCAGATCAATGAACAATAAATGCGATAAAAACGGTTTTCTTTTGCACCCGAGCAAGCGTATTACTAAGTTCGGGAAAATCCTGAGGCGGACTTCTCTTGATGAGCTTGCAGGACTTTTCAATGTATTCAACGGAACAATGTCAATAATCGGGCCCAGACCGTTGATGGTTGATTATTTGCCCCTTTATAACGAAAGGCATAAATATCGACATAGCGTGCGGCCCGGTCTTGCATGTTGGAATCTTCAAAGCAAGGGTGAGTTGACGTCAACCTCATGGACTTGGAATATTCAATTTGAAAGTGATATTTATTATGTGGAAAATGTGAGTCTTTGGATTGACATCAAAATGATTTTCAGAACCATACAGATTATATTTGGGAAAAATGAAATGCGTACAAATTCAACGAGAGTGAAATTTGACGGAAAGAACCTCAACGAAACGAGAAGTGCTCAGGAGGTTCGAAAACTGGAAAACGTTAAGTAAAAAAGGGATTAAGGAATTTAAACGTAAAACGAAAACCGCACCAAGTTAGGCATAGTTCAAAAGTTGTTTAGCAATGAATGGGAAAAGTAATTTTTATTGATTAATAAATTAGCAATGTTTTCGCAATAACACATAAATAACTACAAGAAGGCGCTTTTGAGACCTTGAGTTTTGGTCGTTTTTTAGGGGAAGCTTACAGAATTTTTGTTGTAGTTGCTGAAAACAATGTGAATTAAAGTTTTAACACATTGACTATAATGGGAAAATGCGATATAATATCGCAAGATGGTTTTTTATGCTTTTTATAATAAAACAATGAAAAAGAAAGTAGAGTTATGATTGGAGAGAAGCAATAAAATGAAAGTGATACTGGTTGGTTCGGTTAAATCAAGCGAACGCTTGTTGAGAGTGATGATAGAAAAAAACATTGATGTGAGAATGGTTTTTTCGCTTGATGAACAATATTCCGAAAATGTGTCAGGCTACACGCCGATTCACAATCTCGCTAAGGAACATAATATTCCTTATACAAAGTTTAGAAAGATAAATGATGAAGAAAATGTTGAGATTTTCAGAAAAATTGAGCCGGATTATATTTTTATTGTCGGACTTTCACAATTGGTAAAAAAAGAAATTATTTTATGTGCAAAAAAAGGAGTTGTTGGCTATCACCCGACACCTTTGCCGAAATTTAGGGGGCGTGCAGCAACCGTATGGCAGATTTTGCTCGGAGTTAGGAAATCGGCTGTTAGTATGTTCTTTATAGATGAAGGAATAGACTCAGGTGATATTATATGCCAGGAGGAGTACGAAATCGGAGAAAAGGATTATCCTTTGGATGTGGGGAAAAAAATGGAAAAAGCATCTTTGAAGCTTTTTTCCAAAGGTCTTGATTTGTTGCAGAATCCATCTTTTAAGCCCACACCACAAAATGAGGAAGAAGCGACATACTTGTTGAAAAGATCCCCCGAAGACGGAAAGATTGATTGGAATGAATCCGGTGAAAATATAGAAAGATTGATAAGAGCAACTTCGAAGCCTTATCCGGGTGCTTTCGCAAGCTATGAAAATAAAGTGGATGTTAAATTTTGGAGATCTGAATTTATTCCCGAGAATAAATATATCGGTTTTTACGGACAAATTATATCCGTTGAGGAGGATAAACTGGATGTTTTATGCAAAGGTGGAGTGCTGCGGGTAACCGAGTACACTATTCCTGAGGGTGTAAATTTGATTGTGGGTCATAAATTCAAGTGAGGAGGTATGTTTTTGAAGGTATTAGTATATGCACCTCATAATGATGATGAGGTGCTTGGAGTTGGAGGTACAATTGCAAAATTGTCAAACGACGGGCATGAGGTTTATGTTTGTGAAATAACAAGCGGGTCAAAACCTGAGAATGTGAATAGGCTTAGAGGTGAGGCGAAAAAAGCACATGAAATTCTGGGGGTAAAAGAAACATTCTTTTTGGATTTGCCGGTTGTTCATCTTAAAAATATGCAAGTAAGTGAGCTGAACAAGAAATTTCTCGATATTACAAAAAAAATATCTCCCGATGTGGCATTTATACCACATAAAGGTGATATGCATATAGATCATTATGAGGTGGCGATGGCTGCAATGGTAGCTCTTAGACCTGTAGAAATACCAAATTTAAAAGCTATATATGCATATGAAACTTTATCTGAAACGGAATGGAATATACCTTCAGCGGACAATATATTTGTTCCAAATGTTTGGGTTGATATATCTGATTATATAGAAAAGAAGAAAAAAGCAATGGAATGTTATGTGTCTCAATTAAGAGTGTTTCCAAATCCTCGCTCGTTAAAGGCAATCGAAGCATTGTCTGAATATAGAGGTTCCACTGTTTGTAAGAAAAATGCAGAAGCGTTTATGCTGATACGACAGAATGATATTATAGCTTGAAAATAAAAGAAGGACGTAATGTCTGTGTTAAACTCATTTTGACCGGAACATACGTCTTTTGATGTTTGCGTGAAATGTTAGTAAGATAAAGTGCATTGTTGTCAGTAAAAATTAAAATCCGAAAGAGGGTACAGATACAATGACAAAAAATGAAAATATGGCTTTCCGCTCCGATAGATACTTTCGGAAAGTGTAATGCAATCAGCTTCAACGTAAACAAAATTATCACATCGTCGGGGGAGGTATGTTCCTTTCTGATGAAGAAGCAGCGGTGTAAACGGTTAGATTTTATCATTTTTGAACAATGATGAAAAAAACGGAGGTGTGAAATGTCAAAGATAGTTGTTTTAACAAATGCAATAGGCGGGCTGTGGTTATTCAGGGCAGAGCTTATGGAAAGGCTGCTGACGGAAGGTTATGAAGTTTCCGTCTATGCACCAAAGGGCGATCGTGCAAAGGATTTTGAAGCTATGGGATGCAGTGTTTCTGAAATGAAGAACCTGAACCGCAGGGGAATAAACCCAATTCAGGACCTGAAGCTTTTTAGAGAATACATAAAAATTCTTAAAGCCCAGAAGCCTGATGCGGTTCTTACTTATACAATAAAGCCCAATATTTACGGCGGACTTGCCTGCAGGATGAAAAAGGTTCCGTACATTTCAAACGTGACGGGAATTGGAACGGCAATTGCAGGAAAGGGTATGATGGCAAAGCTTTGCATGAAGCTTTACAAAATGGGGGCAAAAAAGGTTTCCTGTCTGTTCTTCCAGAATGCCTCAAATAGGAAGCTATTTGAAGAACGGAAAATTGCCAAGGGCAAACATCGACTCATTCCCGGCTCGGGTGTGAATCTCAGCGGTCATTCTTTGAAGGAATATCCTTCGGATGAAGGCAAGTTCACCTTCCTTTTTGTGGGAAGAGTTATGAAGGCAAAGGGTATTGAGGAATTTATGTATGCGGCAGAAAAGCTCTGCCGAAAGTATGATAACCTTGCTTTCGGAATCTGCGGCGGCTGTGATGAAGAAAAGTATCTTACCCAAATTGATGAGTTTTCGAAGAAATATGACTTTACATATCACGGCAGAGTGAAAAATGTTGATGATTACTATCAGGCGGCACATTGTGTTGTACTTCCCTCCTATCACGAGGGAACCGCAAATGTATTGCTTGAAGGTCAGGCCAACGGCAGACCCGTTATTTCAACTGACGCTCCCGGTTGCGGAGAGACTTTTGAGGACGGTGTTTCGGGCTTTGTTTGCAAAGCGAAGGATGGTGACAGTTTGCTTGAGGCAATGGAGCAGATGATTCAGCTTTCCAATGATGAACGGAAAGAAATGGGGCTCAGAGGCAGAGAAAATGTTGAAAATAATTATGACAGAAATATAGTTATTAATGCATACATGGAAGAAATTCAAAAGATTTTGGAGGTAAAAAAATGAGTCTTTATGAAAAGATAGTAAACGGAGAAGAAAAAATCTCCCTTGTGGGTCTTGGTTATGTTGGTATGCCAATTGCAGTTGCTTTTGCTAAAAAGGTGAAGGTTGTTGGGTTTGACCTTAATGAAGCAAAAATCGACCTTTACAAAAAGGGTATTGACCCCACCAATGAGGTTGGTGACGATGCCATAAAAGAAACCTCTGTTGAGTTTACTGCAGATGAAACAAAGCTCAAAGAAGCAAAGTTTCACATTGTTGCGGTTCCAACTCCTGTGAACGATGACCACACTCCTGATTTGTCACCTGTTGAGGGGGCTTCGGAAATTGTAGGAAGAAATCTCACAAAAGGTTCCATTGTTGTTTATGAGTCGACGGTTTATCCCGGTGTTACAGAAGATGTTTGCGTGCCTATTCTGGAAAGAGAATCAGGGCTCAAATGCGGTGTTGATTTTAAAATAGGCTATTCTCCTGAAAGAATCAATCCCGGAGATAAGGTTCACAGACTTGAGACCATAGTCAAAATCGTTTCGGGTATGGATGAGGAAACTCTGGACACAGTTGCAAAGGTTTATGAACTGGTTGTTGACGCGGGTGTACATCGTGCCGAATCAATCAAGGTGGCAGAAGCTGCAAAGGTTATTGAAAACAGCCAGAGAGACATTAACATTGCTTTTATGAACGAGCTTTCGATTATATTCAACAAAATGGGAATTGACACAAAAGCGGTTCTTGAGGCGGCAGGAACAAAATGGAACTTTCTGAAGTTTTTCCCCGGTTTGGTTGGCGGACACTGTATTGGTGTTGACCCCTATTATCTGACATATAAGGCTGAAATGCTGGGATATCATTCTCAGGTTATTCTTTCGGGCAGACGGATTAATGATGATATGGGTAAATATGTTGCTGAAAACACAGTGAAGAATCTCATTGCGGCAGAAAAGCCTATCAAGGGTGCAAAGGTTGCAATTTTGGGTCTCACATTCAAAGAGGACTGTCCCGATACGAGAAATTCAAAGGTTGTGGATATTATAACAGAACTGAAGGAATACGGTATTTCGCCTGTTGTGTGTGATCCTGTTGCGGATGCTGCTGAGGCTGAAAAGCTTTACGGAATAAAATTTGTTCCCATGAGTGAGCTGAAGGACCTTGATGCTGTTGTGATTGCGGTTGCACACAGTCAGTTCAGGGAACTGGAAATTATTGATATTGACAAGCTTTTTGAAAAGTGCGATAATAGCAGAAAGGTTATTATTGACGTGAAGGGAATTCTTTGCAGAAAAGCAGTTGAAAAAGAAAATTATAAATATTGGAGATTATAAAAATGGGATACAAGCATTTGGAATTTGAAAAGGATACACTTTTTCTGGTGACAGGCGGGGCAGGTTTCATTGGCTCAAACCTCTGCGAAGCAATCCTTGAATTAGGTTATCGCGTAAGATGTCTGGATGACCTTTCGACGGGACATCAGAAAAATGTGGATCTGTTTTTGGATAATCCCAATTATGAATTTATAAAGGGCGATATAAAAGATTTTGATACCTGTATGAAGGCTTGTGAGGGTGTTGATTACGTTCTCAATCAGGCGGCTTGGGGAAGTGTTCCCAGAAGCATCGAAATGCCTCTTTTCTACTGTGCAAACAATATCACCGGTACGGTTAATATGATGGAAGCAGCCCGTCAGAACGGAGTAAAAAAGTTTGTTTATGCTTCAAGCTCATCGGTTTACGGTGATGAACCCAAGCTTCCCAAAAAGGAAGGGGTTGAAGGGAATCTTCTTTCGCCCTATGCTCTTACAAAAATGGCTGATGAAGAATGGGCAAAGCAGTATACAAAGCATTACGGTCTTGATACATACGGACTTCGTTATTTCAATGTGTTCGGCAGACGTCAGGATCCCGACGGTGCTTATGCAGCGGTTATCCCCAAATTCATCAAAATGCTTCTGAACGGTGAAACACCCACAATCAATGGCGACGGAAAGCAGTCCCGTGATTTCACATATATCGAAAATGTTATTGAAGCAAATCTCAAGGCCTGCAAGGCGTCAAGCGAATATGCAGGTGAGGCGTTCAATGTGGCTTACGGCGGCAGAGAATATCTGCTTGACATATACTACGGTCTTACCGAGGCTCTGGGCAAGGATGTTGAACCCAACTTCGGCCCTGATCGACCCGGTGACATCAAGCATTCAAATGCGGACATTTCAAAAGCAAAGGAAATGCTTGGATATGATCCCGAATACAGCTTTGAAAAGGGTATTAAGCTGGCTATTGATTGGTATAAAGAAAATTTGTAGTTTATTTGAGGAGTTTTTATGGGTAAGCGGTATGTGTTCTTTTTGGGAACACTGGGAAAAGGCGGAGCGGAACGCGTTGTTTCAATTCTCAGCCGAAAAATGGCAGAAGAAGGACAACAGGTTGAGATTCTTCTTTATTATGACAGTGAAGTTTTTTATGATATTCATTCTGATGTGAAAATTACCTTTGTTGAAAGGGAAACGGGTTCAAAGAGTCTGAAAAA
>JAZRIX010000020.1:0-100990 GCA_045645485.1 Clostridia bacterium
CATTACCCATTCCCTGTGTCAATAGTCCATGGGACAAAACCATATTTTTCCGAACTTTTGCCCGCAAAACTGCAAAAACCACAAAACGGCGGCTTTCGCCGGGGTTTTGTGGTTGCGCTTTTGATAAAAGGTTTCTTGCGAAATCTTAATATCCAACTTTTTCCCAGCATTCGAATGGAGCTGCAAGCTCTTCGCTGATGTAAACCTGAGTCTTCTTTGTCTGAAGCATTGAGCTGGGGAGATAAGGTGTAACAGGACCATGTGTGCAAAGACGGCTTGTCATTCTCTGCCATGATGAGAATGTACCGCAGGTTGCAAGTGCATGAACTTCGATTCTTTCCTTTGCGCGCATTACATCGAGAGGACCGATGGTTGCAGCACAGGGAGGAACATTTGCGATATCACCGGACTGACCGAATGTACCGTTGAGTGAGTTCTGCATAATGGTCATAGGATGAAGCTTAACAATCTGTGCAGGCTGGTTGAGCCATTCTTCAACGTCACCGCTGCCGATGAATTCAGGAATAGGATCAACGAATGCCATATGACCTGCCCAACCGGGAGAAGTAGATGCGATATCAGCACCTGTTCCCTCAGTTATATCGTCAATAATCTTTGAATAATCATTGATGTTTGCATTTGTGGGGAAGTGAACATTTTCCATGGGCATACGGAGCTTTTCATCAATCTGATAGTAAAGATACTTGATCATAGAATGAGCAAAGCCTGCTTCGTATGTGATAGGAGCGATGTTACCGTTTTCATCAGCCCATTCATCTTCTGCTACAAGGTGAACCTTGCTGCAGTCAACGCCGAAGTAGTTGATGAGCTGTGCAAGAGGAATGTATGTATCAGGCTCGGGGTTGCCGAGAATCATTGTGAAGCTCTTGCCTGCTTCTGATGCAGCTCTGAGGCGTTCAAAAAGTGTTGCGATGAGAACGGGATGGGGGTTCATCATAACCTTTACGTTAAATTCGGGATGCCACCAATCTTCTCTCTTTTCGAGGTCCTTGCCGCTGAGGCTGCGAACATAATCGCAAACCTTTTTGTCCTTGAAAGGAACAAATTCATGAGGCTGGAAATCAAATTTTGTTGCGGGATCAGTAATAAAACTCATTTTACAATTTCTCCTTTTAATATAGTATTTTTAACATTAAACCATTGATCAACAATGATTAAGTTCGCAAGATTGCCTTTTTTAATCTGTCCGATTTCGGGCATATTCAAAAGACGTGAGGGGTTGAGTGATGCATATTTGAACACATCACACACAGAACCGCCTGTGTGCACCATCATATTATGGCACGCAACATCCAGAGTGAGCTTTGAGCCGGCAATATCACCGCCCCAGTCAAAGTTAATGTCAAAGGCTTCCTCCAGGCCCGGAAGGGGAGGACCGTCAGCAACAAAAGAATCCGCAATAAGGATAATTTTGTCCTGACCCTTTATCTTCTTCACAAGACGAATCATATAGGGGTGAACGTGAACACCAAAGGAGTCAACAATCAGCTCTGCATAGATACCGTCGTTGTAATTAACAGTTTCGTCAACGCAGACACCGCGTACTTCGGGATAGTTTTCAAGGGTTCCCGTTGCGTTTGTGTGGTGCGTGCCAAGCTTGAGTCCGTATGGCATCAGAGCTTCAATCTGTTCGGGAGTTGCCTCTGAATGAGCAACAGAGAAAACAATTTCAGGAATTTCACGCTTAACATACTTTACGAAATCAAGAATACCCTCTCTCTCGGGAGCAACGCACCATACCTTTGCGAAATCCTTTGCGGCTTCCACAACCTCGGCATAGTCCTTTTCAACGATTGCGTCCTTCCAGACATTCTTTTCCTTGTCGCAACCGAAGTCAGGGTTGAGGTAAGGACCTTCCATATAAACACCGATGATGTTTCCGCATTCGCCTGCGGCAATGGCATCCTTGAACTTCTTGATTGCATCAAGGTGTTCCTGCTTGTTCATACTGTAGAAAAGAGCAGGAAGAACCGAAGTCACTCCGTGGTCAAGAAGGGTTCTTGAGCACTTCACGGGGTCTTCGTGAAAATAAGTATTTCCGTCTGCATGAGTATGTATATCAATCAGTCCGGGACCAACAAAATTGCCCTGAGCATCAATCACTTCGGCACCGTCTGGAACAGGCATCTTTCTGCCAAAATCCACAATTCTGTCGCCATCCATAATCAAAGTTGCATCAGGAATATAGTGGTCCGGCATAACAAGTGTTGCATTTATAATAGCTTTCATAATCACATTCCTTGCCTTTCTGCCGTAAAATCAGGAATCTCGTGACATAGTATCTCACAATAATTTCCCTATAACAAATTATAACTTTACAAAACAGCATTGTCAACTACAAAATTCACGAAACTTTTTCGAAATCTAAAAAATCCTTGAAATGCGATTGCTGTTGTGATATACTGACCACGTAATCAGCATTGCTGTACATTACTTACGAAAGTTTTCGGAGGTGCAGAAGTGACTCTTGCAAAAATCGCAAAACTGGCAAATGTAGCTGTTTCTACAGTTTCAAAGGCTTTTTCGGATAGCCCCGAAATCAGCACCGAAACAAAAGAGATGATAATGCAAATCGCAAAGGAAAACGGTTGCTATGAAAAATACTACAAGCCAAAATACAACAAAAAGCTTATAGCCGTAATCTTTCCCGAAATGCTGGGGAATCAGTATGCACATATGGCAACCTTTCTTGAGGAACGAATTACAAAGAAAGGCGGTACAATGTTGCTTTCAGTCAGTGCCTTCTCTCCCGAAAAGCAAGCTGAGCTCATTGATTATTACTCAAAGTTTGCCCATGCCGACGGTATAATTGTTGTTGAACCCGTAGCAAAAATAAAAGCAAATTACGACATTCCCATTATTCAGATAGGAATGGAAAAGGACAACGGAAACGTCCACGCCATATACGCAGATATGGGTGATGCGCTGATGCAATGTATCGGTCTTTTGAAGAAGTCAGGGCATCACAGCATAGGCTTTGTGGGCGAAAAATATACCCAGAAGGAATACGAGCTTTTCCGAAGTACAGCCGCAAGATGCGGAGTTGCAATCCAGCCGAAGTTCGTATCCGTCAATGAACACAGGTTTCACGAATGCGGATATTACGGTATTGACTCAATGCTCAAAAAGGGATGTCTGCCCACAGCAATATTTGCCGCATACAGCCATATTGCCGTGGGAATTCTGCAGAGGCTTAACGAAGAGCAGCTGAAGGTTCCCGAAGATATATCTGTTGTATGTCTCAATGATATAAACGGCATACCGTACGGAAATTTGAAAGTTTCGTGTATAAAAATGCAGCTTGAGGAGCTTTGCTCCGAAACCATTCACCTTCTTTATCGTCTTCTTGCAAAAAACGGCGGTGTCTCAAAGCACACCATAACCGTAGAACGGCAGTTCTTTGAAGGAGAAACTATTTACAGAATAAAATAGCTCAAGAGGAAGCTCAGGATGACAATTAATGACCTTTGGTTTCTTTAACAAATGTTGGAGGCTGACACAAAGATTCTTCGCTTATTGCTCAGAATGACACTGCATCAAACTTAACAGGGTCGTCCTGAGTTTACCGAAGGATCTTTCCAACGTGATTTCCCCCAACATTTGCTAAAGAACCTGATTTTGTCAGCACCTTCAGCTTCCTCTTTGCTTATATTTCAATTTTTCTTTTTTCGGTTGTTGCAAAAACAACCGCAACCACTTTCTTTGCTCCTGCCGCCTTCAAAGCACGGCTGCATTCAATAACCGTCGCACGTGTTGTGCATACATCATCCACCAGAAGAACCGTCTTTCCCTTTACCTTTTCAGGAGCGGATACCTCCATACTGTTCCTCAGATTAACAAGTCTTTGGTGATAATTCAACTCTGTCTGTTTGTAGGTAGTCCGTGTCTTTTTCAGCAGAGCTTTTTCTGCGGGAATCCCCGTTCTACTTGACACAGCACGGCAAATCAATTCTACGTTATCAAAGCACGCTGTTCGCTTGTCTGCACTGTGAGCAGGAGCTCCGCATACAATATCAAATTCCGCTTTGTCAAATACCTCTTCAAAACGCATTGCAACAAGGTCACCAAAGCCCTTGGCAGTACTCTGGATTTCCTCCCGCTTGTACCGTCTGATTGCCCTGTCCACAGGCGGTCTGTAAGGAAAAACCGATACCACTTTGTCAAAATACAAAGGAGAGGTTTCTGTACAAAAATAACACCTTTGACGTTTTCCGTAGCTTACAACGGGTTTTCCGCATTTTTCGCAGCAAAGCATATCCCTGCACCACACCAGTGATTTCAGACATCGGGAACAGGTCCAATCTGACGAATTGATTTCCAGAGTCTCACCGCAAAAAATACAGCGACGGGGATAGAAGAAATTTGCTGCTGTGCTGAAAAGCTTTTTCAGAATCAATCGCCCATCCAGAATGTAATCACCCCTCTTTCACCTTCATATTCAATATAGAAGGCATAATAATTATGTATCTCTGCATAAGTAATAACGGTTATCGACTTGCCTTCTTCAAATTCCTTGCTTTTCTCAGGGTCAAAGTTCTGAAGATATCTTGCATCACCAAGGTCATGGGGAAGCTCGGGTGTCGGAGTGTAAAAAGCAGTAAAAGCTTTTGATACTGTATACTCACCCTGAATATCTCCCCAGGCATTAAGGACGGTTTCTTTCCACTCCCTTCCTACTGCGTCATAGCATACAAAGGCAACCCTTTCATCCGTGAATCCCATATTGTCGAAGGAAGTAACCACCCTTCCCTTTCCGTTGCACCATATCGCCCCGTAAGTAGGACCCACAGCAGATTCATCAGCTTTGATATCTCCGTATATATCCGTATAAACCATATCATACCTGGCAACATAATGTTCAAGTGCATACAAATCCCTTCCGTCATAGCGAACAAAGGAAATACCGGGGTCTCCGCTGTAACCGTCAACACAGATTGCAATTTCACGCAACTTATCGGTTATATCAATGTCCACCACCGCAATACAAACGGGTGAGACACCAAAAACTTCAATACTCTGTCCGTCTACCGAGACCACCGCACTGTCCTTTTCAAAAGAAACAGAAACCTTTGATTCAATGCCGTCCGCAAGAACAACATCAGCTTCAAAAATCTTGTTTTCATAATCGGACATTAAATCATCGGCAATCATCTCGACAACAAAATCCCCAAGAGGAGCAAAACCGTCATCCAGATTTTTGAAAACCTTCTTCATTTCAGAATCCGTATCTGACAGCTTGGAAAAAATAATTCCGCAGCCTGAAAAAACAGATACACAAAAAACTGTCAAAACAAAAACTGCAAAATATTTCTTCATAGCAACATCTCCTTTTTTAAAAAATAATGGGCGTTTTTAAAACGCCCAACAAAATCAGTATAACACAAAACACGGTGGTATGTAAATAAAAACTTTTGCTTCACGTAAAAATTCTGCGTTTATTACAAAAAATTTCTTTATTGTTTTTTGAAATCCTGAAAATATTTATGAAATAACAAGAGCTGTGAAAGCATTGTTTCACAGCTCGAAAATCACATATAGCAGAGGACAATGCCTGTTTGCATCATCAGCTTTTTCTGTTTTTTTTCCTTCGTCTATCTCTTTTTGAGTATCGTCAATCGCCTTCTTAATATCAAATGAACGATATTTCTTTTCCAAAGCATTACAGATAAATTTTTTCAATTCCGCAACTTCATCCCCATGAACATTTTTTCTATAATAATTCATTTTGAGATTTTTGTCAATCCGAAAAATTTCGCTGCTTTGAAGCTAATTACATCTGCTTTCCCATTTCAAGAAGCTTTTCAGCCATTTTGTAGCCTGCTTCTCTTTCAAGACGGTTTGAACCGGGGCGTGACTCATAGATTGTATCATAGAACATGTCCTTTGCAACAACATAACCCATTGTCATATTGGTCATGGATGCAACCATATTCTTTTTTGTGTCGCTGCCGTTCTTCACAATATCGCCAAAGTGGCTAAAGATTTCGCCGGGGAATGCATAAAGCTTGAAATCACCTATTCTGATAACCTGAAGAGGAATATCAAATACAAGAGGATTTGTTTCAAGAAAGTCCATAAGACGCTTTGACATTGCCAGTGCATACTGGTCGGGGTCGGTATTGTCTGCCGCAATCTTAACTCCCGGAATTTCCTTTATTGTTGCAATGATGTGTTTTGCGTGGTCAATATCCTCCTGTGCCACTTCACGTCTGTTCAGCTTTATTATTTCGAACTTTGATGCAACCGTATCACCCGACAGCGGCTGTGCATTTTTTTCAATTTTCAGAATTTCATCAGCAAGCAATCTTCCCATATGACGGTAATGGAAGGGGTCTGTGATAGGTTCTTTCACATTAAAATGGTTTATATTTCCTGCTGTTCCCATAAAGAATACAGAAACAAAATCTTCACCGTACTTCTTCTTCATTATCTTTGAAACCTCTGCAGGATAGTCACCGCTGTATTCTGTTCCGTCAACGCAGTCAAGATGGCAGTCATAAGCAAAAACCATTCCCTTTGGATTGCCTTCCTTGTCATAAACAAAAAGTGTAGGAACAGACTTGTCAATTTCTGCTGTGGGTCCCACAATATCAGGATTCAAAACACCGGGGTTTGTTCTTGGTGTTGAGTTTTTCATAAAATAATCACGGCAAAAGGAAATTCCATCAACGTAGCCTCTCGCAAAGGTCATATTACATTCTTCAAGACGCTTGTATGCAAGAGTAACACAGTCAGCCATAAGCTTTGAAAATACAGTATAATATTCTCTCTGGTTTTCAACCGCATCAGGATCATCATTGTAATCAGTTCTGGGGATACCGGTATGAGTATGTACACCCGAGAACATAACATTTTCAGGCTTGATTCCCGTAAACTTTTCGATTCTTCCCACAACCATATCACGTACTTCTTTTTCAGCAAAGGCACCATCAAGAACCAGCACCGCAACAGTCTCACCATTTGCTTCCGCAACCATAGCCTTGGCAAAAAGTCTGTCCTTTACGTTGCTGCCCTGACGAAGATTGAAGTATCCCGGAAGAAAACAGCCAAGCGGTGGCGTTATTTCTTTTTCATAAAATCCTACTCTGATCATATTAAACTCGCTCCTTTTGATAATTCATTTTATCTGAATTATACTACCCTACAAAATTTTCGTCAAGGAACAAATGTGACAAGATTTCTCGCCCCGAGTCCGAAAAGTGCGTATATGTGACAGTATCTTCTTCCGTCTCCATAACAAAAAAAGGAGCTGTCGCGTTAAGCGACACCTTCCTTTACTATTTTCCTTTTGAACGGTCTGCGCTAAATCAAACAGCCACAACAGATTTATTATATCACATAAAAGCGTTCCTTGTAAATACATTTTTCATCAAAGCCTTGATTTTCTGCGATTTTTACAAAAAAATTCTTTATTCTTTTTATATTATGTCAATTGAAAAAGGTGCCTGAATGTGGTAGACTTAAATCAAGGAAAGGAAGGTACAATCCAATGAGAACCTAACCCAATTGACTAATAAAAGTGAAGAAAATCTGATTTGAACTAACCCCAAACACGAAAAACACGACGGTGCTACGTATAACATAGATTGGCTGCAAAAACAGCTGTTGCAAAAGGTTCGGGTCAGAAAAAAAAGCTTCACCGGAAATGTCAAAAAACTTCTTCTTTTGAAATTCTTTTACAACTCAAACATCAAGTTGTTCTCATTAGAGAAAAAAGAAATTTGTAAGTGTAGTTGAGAAGTAAGAAAATGACAAAGGATAGACAAGGAAAGAGAGGATAACCAAATGATGTTAGATACAAAGAGTGAACAGAAGTGACCCTCGGTTACAGTGTGAAAAGCTGATACTGAGGGTCACTTCTTTTTTTGTATGATAGGAATTTACTATTGCCCAGTACTAAACTCCCATCATACAAAAAAGTCCGCGACACAAAAGTGCCGCGGATTTTTTGCGTTCAATATACAGTTTTTCCCTTATTGATTACTCAAACTCAACTTTTACTTCTGTTACACGGGGAGTACCACATCCGCAATAAGCACCAAGCTCAAGTTTATACTGAATGTAACCTTTAAGGTTGAGACCGGAAATATCCGCTCCGTTCTCAAAAGATTCACTCCATTCGGCATTTTCCAGTGCTTCAGCACTGTCCGCACATCTGAGTTGCACTTTTACCCACGTTTTTTTGCCGTTTTCAGCTACCCAGCTGATTTTGTCAGCCTTTGTATCAGCTTTATATGCTTCAGAGATATAGTATTCCGAGTTTCCTCTGTCCATAATGTTTCCTATGTCAACGGTGCAAGCTCCGTGAGGTCCGCGACAGGGAAGAAGAGTCACTCTTTCCTCGTTTATACCGTCCTCACCGCCCCAGTAGATGACCGAATTATTTACGTGATTTCCTGCTGTTTTGTGATTTACAACCACAAGGTCAATATATCCGTCACCGTTAAAGTCACCCGAAATACAGCCTGTGGCAGAGTGCGTTCTGATTTTTTGATAGTCGTAACGACTGAATGAACCATCATCCTTGCCGAAATAAAGTGTGGAGTCCACATCACGGCTTCTTCCGCCATGATATGCGGCTGAAAAGACGTCAAGGTTTCCGTCACCGTTGAAGTCGTTGACTGTCAGGTCATTTGAACAGAATACGGGAAGCTGACACTTTCTGTTGTCGCTGTAACCCTTTTCACTGCCCCAGTATACGGTCAGGTATGTTTCTTTCACGTTGTCTTTGCCCTTGGAATGGGATCCTGAACAGATAATATCAAGATAACCGTTGCCTGTAAGGTCTGCCGCATTACCCGTTACAACGCCGTCTGTTGCAAGCTCCTGACGGTTTTCCCAGCTGAAACCATCGGGTCCGCCCCAGAGAATTGATGTTCTTGAGCCTGCCACCTGAGGGACAAAAAGGTCAAGCCAGCCGTCGTTATTGAAGTCTGCGGCAAATATCCAGCGAGGTCCTCCAAACTCACGAAGACGTTTCGATTCTGCCTCGATGTAATCTATCGCAACGCTGTCACGTTTCTTTTGTTTGTGAATACATTCTTCGGGGTGGTCTCCTAAGATTATTCTTTCAGCTTTTCCGGCATAACCGTCAGGACCGCCCTTAACCCAGAACAGCTCACGACAACTGATTCCGGTGAAAATCATATCAATATAACCCGTATGACGGAAGTCGCCTGTTGCACAGCCGTGGCTCATAACAGTATCCATTGCTGTCTTTTTTTTAGGTGAAAATTCGCCGTTCTTGCCCCAGAAAATATTTGCACCAGGGTCAAGTGTGGGAGCATTTTCAGCACAGTTCACAACAACAATCTCAGGCTGACCGTCATCATTGAGGTCAACGGGAACACAGTCAACCGCCGCACAACCGGGGAGAGCCACAACACGTTCAATGCTGTAACCGTCTTCTCCGCCAAGAAAGAACGAAATATTCTCAAGACCAAGAGGACTTTCACCTTCATGGTTGATAACCGCAATCTGACGTCTTCCGTCAGTATATGTTTTTCCGGTAATAATACAAGTTGCTTCTTCAGCAGGAATCCGCTTCACAAGCTCAGCTTTTTTATCCTTTGAGAAACGGTACACATCGTTTGTAACGTTTAAATCCTTTTCCGTACTGCTCTGTGTCACAAAAAGCAGATTTTCGCCCTCCTTTTCGGCGGCTCCGATGTGCATTGCTCTTGCCGCTCTGACAGGGATTCTTGTTGCCTTTGCCACATCATAACAGTCTTTTTCCCAAAGCACAAGGCAGTCATTCACAATCTCAAAGTCAGTACCCACAGCAATAGCAATATCGCAGGTGCCCCCGCCTGTCAGATCACCGCAGGTTGCATGCATTGCACCGTAGCCTGCAAACATAATGTCCTTGCACCAACGGTTTGCATCAACAACATCACAACATTCAATTCTCATTTCTTCAACAACATTTCTGTCCTTGTCAAAGCTTTCAAAAACTGCAACGTTATCCTCTGCGCGGAACACAACGGTTTTGTCCTTAAGCTTCAGTACATCACACTTCCAGGGAACCCAGCGGAAAAGCTTTCTTCCTATCGTTGTAGAACCCGTACGGGAGTCAGTAAACGTGATTTCCTTGCCGAAATCTGTCTTGTTGTCGGCACTGAGACCCTCCGGTGAACCCCAGAAAACTGTCATTGCCGCAGTGTCACCGTTCATAATATAGAGGTCGTCATAGCCGTCACCGTCAAGGTCGCCTGCCGCCATAGAAAGACACTTTGCATCAATCTTTTCGTATTTGTTTGCTTCAATGCCCAACTCACCGTTGTAGAATATACGCAGTTCGTTTTCACTCTGGAACGCAAGAGACTGTTTTCCGCATCCGTTGAAATCACCTGCAGCAACACACATTGAATTGGGAACACGAAGCTCTGTGCAATATTTTTCACTTAAACCTTCATCGGATGCAAAAAAAATTCTTGCAGAAATATCTGTATGTACACCGTCATGCTGGCAGCAAACAATCAAATCCTCTGTTCCGTCACCCGTAAGATCAGCAAAAACCGCATTAAAAGCACCTTCGCCGGGCAAAATTATAGGTTTTTCAGCATCAAGACCGTCATAAATATGCAAATTCGGACGCTCATTCATACTGTGACTGTTGGCAATGGGAATGTCAGGATACCCGTCACCGTTTATATCAAAGTTAAATATTCTCTGAAGAGTTCCGCCCTTGGAAACAAAAAGATTTTGTCCGCCGCTTCCGAAAGTACCCTTTCTGAATTCCTCAAAGCCTTTTTTCGTCCAACTCATATCAATATCTCCTTTTATTCTTGAATAAGTTCGGTGTAATAACTGTATTTTATCAAAGCAAAATTTCAATGTCAACAAATTTAAAAAAATATTCACAATTGTGCAGATTTTTTACGATTGTACAAATAAAACTCAAAAACAAGTTGCACAATTCGACATATTGTGATATAATAAATGTGTCTTAGAAAAACGTAAAGTACGTTTTTTTCATTAAAATGATTTTATAAACGGAAAAAGTGAGGTTTTTCAAATGGTTTGTCCAAAATGTAACAGCAACAATTGTAGTATTATCAATGAAGTAAATACCAAAGGCAAGGATTTTTCAGCATCAAAGGGTTGCTGCGGATGGTTGCTTTTCGGACCCCTCGGAATCCTTTGCGGTCTCTGCGGCCAGAACAAACAAACTATAAATACTAATTTCTGGGTTTGCTCAGATTGCGGAAACAAATGGAAGGCGTAACCAACAAATCCGACAGGCTTTGGATTTGTTTGATGACTCTTGGCGCAAGGCTGGGCTGTCACCAGCGACCTGAACGGAGCTTTTTTCTGAAAGGCTATCAGTTTCCGGTTTGTGCCAGATGTACGGGAATAATTGCTTCACAGCCTGTGGCAATCATTCTTTTTCTTTTGGGTATGCGGCTGAACCTGTTTGTTGCAGCTTTATTGCTTGTTCCCATGGCTCTTGACGGCGGACTCCAATACCTTGGATGTTTTGAATCTACCAATACCAGAAGAGTGGTTACAGGCTTTGTCGGTTGTTTTGGACTGACATTTCTTTACTGTCAGGGAATACTTTATATTATGAAATTTTTTGCTGAATTATGAACTGTGAATATTACAAAAATAGGTGTTTAAAAACAATGTTTTTAAACACCTATTCCATCAAGGGATATTTTAATTTTTACCATACCTTTGGCGCAAACTGAAGCTGACCCGAACAATACTTTATGTTTGGCTCGCCCTCAATCAAGGGCATTGCATAGCTTAAAAACTTGTCTGTCACACCAAAACCGTCATCTGAAATCATTTCAGCAGGAATTTTCTTTTCTACATTGGCAATCTCACGCACATCATAAGGAACAATGTCAATTTTGTAAGGCTTGTCCGAAAGTCTTTTGAAACCGGGCACAACCCCCGAAAGTCCGTCACAGGCAAATTTCACACCCGTATAACCTGCCGAAAATGCTTCTTCCACATCACAAAGAGATGCACCGCTTGCCCAGCAACGTTGAAGAGTGCTTAGTTCAATGGAACGAACCTTCAATCCCAGACCTGAGGAGATGCTGTTGCGGACAATCTGTCCGACACCTCCCAGAACCGCATGACCGAATCTGTCATGTTCCTTGGGAACACCTGAATTGTCTTCAAGGATATATCCGCCGTTTTTGTCGTGAATTCCTTCCGACACAGCAATCATAACGGTTTCCTGCTCACGGCTTACCTTTTCAACCTTTGAAAGAAAGCTGTCCATATCAAAGGCTACCTCAGGAAGGCAAACAATATCAGCCGCCTGTGTATTCGCGTCATTGGCAAGAGCCGCTGCAGCAGCAAGCCAGCCTGCATTTCTGCCCATTGCTTCAAGAACAATTACTGACGGCATTCTGTAAACCTCGGCATCCTTTTTCAGCTGACGCATCGAGTTTGCAATAAACTTTGCCGCAGAGCCATAACCCGGAGTGTGGTCGGTAAGTGCAAGGTCATTGTCAACGGTTTTGGGAACTCCGATAACTCTTATATCCGAACCGATTTCATCGGCATAGCGGCTCATTTTGTCAACAGTATCCATTGAATCATTTCCGCCGATACAGAAGAAATATCCAATATCATATTTTTTGAAAATCTCAAAAACTCTATCATAAAAAGCTCTGTCTTCCTCCAGCTTGGGAAGCTTTTTTCTGCAAGAGCCCAGATAAGAAGCAGGCGTCTGCTTCAGCAAATCCAGAAGTCCGTCCTCTCTGAAGCCTTCAAGAGACACGATTCTTCCTTCTTCAACGCCTTCAATACCGTAAAGTCCGCCATAGACCTTGCCTATTTTATCGCTGTTGTCAAAACCGCCCTTTATTACTCCTGCAAGAGAAGAGTTTATTACAGCCGTAGGACCTCCTGATTGAATTACCAACAAATTTTTCAACTTACACACTCCTTTTCGAATTTGTTTCATAATTTCACTTTATTATAATATATTTTCACTTCTATTACAACTAAAAATTTTTACAATAATTTGACAACCCCTTTGTGATATGTTATAATTTTTACACAAAGGGAAGTGAAATGATGAAGGCATTAATCACCGGAGCAAGCTCCGGAATCGGACGTGAAATGGCAAAGATTCTGCACCAACGGGGCGCAGAGCTTATTCTTGCAGCACGGTCTGCCGACTGGCTTGAAGCTTTGAAAGCAGAGCTTGGAAGCAGAACCGAGGTTGTTGCTGTTGATCTGTCCGACCCACGGAATGCAACCGCTCTTTTTGAACAGGTGCGTGACAAGGGCGTTAATATCCTTATCAATAATGCAGGCTTCGGCACTCTGGGAGAATTTTCGGAAATCCCCCTTGAAAACGAGCTTGAAATGATAAATCTGAACGTCACATCCCTTCACATTCTTACAAAGCTTTTTCTTGAGGAATTCGAAAAATCAGATTCCGGGTACATAATGAACGTAGCCTCCATTGCAGGATTTCTGTCAGGACCCCTGATGGCAACCTATTATGCTACAAAAGGGTATGTTCTCAAGCTCAGCCTTGCAATTTCTGAGGAACTTCGGCAAAAGAACAACAATGTTTCTGTTTCGGTTCTCTGTCCCGGACCCGTTGCCACAGATTTTGACAGCAGAGCAGGGGTAACATCCTCCCTGAAAGGACTGCCCGCAAAACGGGTAGCAGACTATGCTATAAGGCGAATGTTCAAAAAGAAAGCCCTGATTATTCCGGGCTTTTCCACCCGTGCAGGCATATTTTTTCAGCGTTTTGCCCCCAACGGTCTGCTGCTGAAGATTTGTTACGGTACCCAGAACAAAAAAAGAACATCAAAATGAAAAAGCATCCCCAAAGTATCCCCTGACGGCGGAGGGAAAAATCCCCGTCAAAGTGAGTTCGAAACCATCCTCACTTGCCCCAAACAGGCTAAATCAAAACTAAGGAGAAAAAGAAAATGAAAAACAATTCAAAAAGCTACATCCGTATGGGCGTGCACGCATCAGTGATTGCCGCTCTTTATACCGTTCTGACACTTTTGGCAAACCTTCTGGGTCTTGCAAACAACGCCGTTCAGGTTCGGTTTTCAGAAGCTCTGACCGTTCTTCCCGTCTACACCCCTGCGGCAATCCCCGGACTTTTTCTGGGTTGTCTGCTGTCCAATGTTCTGACGGGAGCACTTTTGCCCGACATAATTTTCGGAAGTCTGGCAACTCTTATAGGAGCAATTTTCACACGTCTTCTGCGAAAATACAAGCTTCTTGCTCCGCTCCCCCCCATAATCTCAAATACTCTCATCATTCCTTTTGTTCTGGCATATGTCTACAATTTTGAAGGCTCAATCTGGTATTTTGCACTGACGGTAGGAATAGGTGAAATTATTTCCTGCGGTGTTCTGGGATATATTTTTATGTCCGCACTAAACCGCTTGGCAAAAAATATTTTTTGAACAAAACGGCTGTGCCGCTCGCCTTACGGCCAGCGGCACAGCCACCTTCTTGTTATTCGTAATCCACTACGTCAACCCACGAGAGAAGGAATTCTCTTTCTTGAGCGTTTCCTTTCACCGACTGTGAAGCCGCAACAATGGGCATCCACTTCTGTACATACTGTTTTGCAGTATCACTTTTTTTGCAGAATAAATCAAGATACTTGTTTGCCTTTTCTTCATCACCGTTGAGACAGAAAAGCAAGTAGCTTCTTGCCGCATCTGCTGATGCATTACCCTGAGTTGCGTGTGACCAGTCAAGGATATATGCTTTTCCTTCGTCGTCAATTATAATGTTCGAAGGATTGAAATCGCCGTGACATACCTTTGTGTGCCTGGGCATACCCTCAAGGCGTGTATGCAGGTCATAGCGTGTTGTTGCATCAAGGGTTGTTTCGCTTATCTTGCGATTCATTTTGTCCTTCAGCTTGTTGAGAAGTGGTGATTTCTTTGAATGTACCTCAATCTGAAGATCAACAAAAAGTTCAAGGTATTCGTCGAATTTTTCTTCATTCTCCGTCATAAGCTGTGCAAGGGTTTTGCCATTGATAAATTCGGATACAATCGCCCACTTGCCATCAACCATTGTTACCTCAAGAATTTTGGGGATTTTAAGTCCTGTTTCCTCAATTCTTGCCTGATTCAACGCCTCGTTGAGAACATCTGCTTTTGAATAGTCTTCATTAAACACCTTCACGCAACGGTCTCCGTCACGGTATATTGTCTTATTTTTTCTTTCTGCTATAATTTTATCAAATTTCATAACTCGTTCCTCCTTTTTTTAAAGCTGTGAACCGTCAGGCATTGCCTTTTCCTCAAAATGCTTACCGTAATATGCATTGAGGTACATCTGCTTGATTTCGCTCATAAGAGGATATCTGGGGTTTGCACCCGTACACTGGTCGTCAAATGCCTGTTCAACCATTTCATCAAGGTTATCGAGGAACACCTTTTCGTCAATGCCGTAATCCTTGATTGTTTCTTTAATTCCAACCTTTTCTTTCAGGTCATTAATGAGCTTGATAAGGCCTTCAAGCTTTTCTGTATCTGTTTTGCCCTTGACACCAAGGTAATCTGCAACCTCTGCATAACGTGCCAGAGTATGAGGATGATCGTACTGTGAGAAGGTTCCCATTTTTGCAGGAGCTTCAGATGCGTTGAATCTGAGAACTTCTTCAATCATCAGAGCATTTGCAACGCCGTGGGGAAGGTGATGGAAAGCACCCAGCTTGTGAGCCATTGAGTGACATACACCGAGGAATGCATTTGCGAATGCCATACCTGCCATTGTTGCGGCATTTGCCATTTTCTCTCTTGCCTCAACATCTGTCTGTCCGTTTTCGTAAGCTCTGGGAAGATATTCAAAAATTGTCTTAAGTGCCTTGAGTGCAAGACCGTCTGTGTAGTCTGTTGCCAGCATTGCAGCATAAGCTTCCATTGCGTGAGTTACAGCGTCGATACCTGATGCGGCAGTAAGACCCTTGGGAGCAGACATATGGAAGTCTGTATCAACGATTGCCATATTGGGCATAAGCTCATAGTCTGCCAACGGATATTTAACGCCTGTCTGTTCGTCTGTAATAACTGCGAAGGGTGTAACCTCTGAACCTGTACCTGCTGATGTGGGGATTGCAATAAAGTATGCCTTTTCACCCATCTTGGGGAATGTATAAACACGCTTGCGGATATCAATAAATCTCATTGCCATATCCATAAAGTCAGCTTCGGGATGTTCGTAAAGAACCCACATAATCTTTGCCGCGTCCATAGCACTTCCGCCGCCCAGAGCAATGATTGTGTCAGGCTTGAATGCCGCCATCTGTGCCGCACCGTTCTTTGCATTGAGGAGTGTGGGGTCAGGCTGAACATCAAAGAAGGTTGTATGAACAATTCCCATTTCGTCGAGCTTGTCGGTAATTGGCTTTGTATAACCGTTTTCATAAAGGAATGTATCTGTTACGATAAAGGCTCTCTTCTTGCCCATAACTGTCTTCAGCTCATCAAGAGCCACAGGCAGACAGCCTTTCTTGATATATACCTTTTCAGGTGCACGGAACCAAAGCATATTTTCCCTTCTTTCTGCTACTGTTTTTATATTCAAAAGATGTTTAACACCAACGTTATCCGATACCGAGTTGCCGCCCCATGAACCGCAGCCGAGAGTGAGTGACGGGGCAAGCTTGAAGTTGTAAAGGTCACCGATACCGCCGTGTGATGAAGGTGTGTTCACCAAGATTCGGCAAGTCTTCATTCTTGCCGCAAAGCGGTCAATTTTTTCTCTTTCGGTAACTTCGTTAAGATATACAGATGAAGTGTGACCAAAACCTCCGTCTTCAACCAGTCTTTCAGCTTTATCAAGGGCATCCTCAAAGTCTTTTGCTCTGTACATTGCAAGTACGGGTGAAAGCTTTTCGTGAGCAAATTCTTCTGAAATTTCAACCGATTCAACTTCACCGATAAGAATTTTTGTACCTTCGGGAACTGTTACACCTGCAAGCTCTGCAATCTTTGATGCAGGCTGACCAACGATTTTCGCATTGAGTGCACCGTTAATGATGATTGTCTTTCTTACAAGCTCTGTTTCTTTGTCACTGAGGAAGTAACAGCCGCGTGCAGCAAATTCTTCCTTAACTGCATCATAAATGCTTTCAAGAACAATCACAGACTGTTCCGACGCACAAATCATACCGTTGTCAAATGTCTTTGAGTGAATGATAGAGTTCACTGCAAGCAGAATGTCTGCACTGTCATCAATGATTGCAGGAGTATTTCCGGCACCAACACCAAGCGCAGGCTTACCGCTTGAATATGCCGCCTTAACCATTCCGGGGCCGCCTGTAGCCAGGATAATGTCCGCTTCCTTCATAACTGTGTTTGTCATATCAAGGCTGGGAACATCAATCCAGTCAATAATACCCTCGGGAGCACCTGCCGCAACTGCCGCTTCCAGAACAAGCTTTGACGCCGCAATTGTACAGTTCTTTGCTCTGGGATGAGGAGAAATAATAATTGCATTTCTTGTCTTCAGTGCAAGAAGACACTTGAAAATAGCTGTTGATGTGGGGTTTGTAGTAGGAATTACCGCCGCAACAACGCCAATAGGTTCTGCAATCTTCTTTATTCCGAAAGCCTTATCTTCTTCAATAACACCGCAGGTTTTTGTCTCTTTGTAGGCATTGTAGATATATTCCGATGCATAGTTGTTCTTGATTACCTTATCTTCAACAACGCCCATTCCTGTTTCCTCTACTGCCATTTTGGCGAGAGGAATTCTGGCTTTGTTTGCAGCTGATGCAGCCGCAAGAAAGATTTTGTCAACCTGTTCCTGAGAATAGGTTGCAAATACCTTCTGTACTTCTCTTATACGTTTTATAGCTTCTTCAAGCTTTTCAACGCTGTCTGTTATTTCATAATTTTTTATATCCATTTTTAATCCTCCAAATCATTTCTTGTTAATACTTTAACAAACTTTTTAATCTTTGGGAATTCTTAAAATGTTTATTGGGGGTTATCATTTTTAATAACCCCCAATAGAATAGCTTTATCCGAATATTTTTTTCTTTGCTTCATTCAGCTTGTCAATGAACCTCAAATCAAGCTCTGAAAATCTGTAATCCTTTTTATATATGAGAACATCACGGTATATTTTCTTGTTTTGTTCACATTCCTTCATGGCAAGGTTATACCGCAAAAGCAAGCTTTGCGGCGGCGGAGAAGCCCACATAAATGTTTGGGGATTCTTGTCCAGAAGGTCAAACTGGCTTCCACGCTCAAAAATGTATATCCTTCGACTGATATTATCGGGAAGCTCCTCCTTTACCACCTTTGAAACAGGCATTGACGGCACATATGGGTCTGCATGAGCAATTTCAATGAAGTCCGCCAAATCGTCAAAGGAAATTTCCTCTTTTTGAGCAAGAGGGTTTTCCCTGCTCATAATAAGAGAATATGAAAACTCATTTACCAGCTCATACATAAAGCCTTTTTCATCAAGCATTGCCTTGAAATACTTGTCATAGTTCTCACCATATCTGATTATTCCAAGCTTATAGTCGTGGTTGACCATATTGTGAATGGTTCGCTGTGAGTTTGTTTCTTTATAAAATATTTCACTTGGTTCTTTTGTAAGTGTTTTTGAAAATTCAACAAATGCCTCGGAAATATAGCTGGCACGGGGAACGGAAATAGAAAACTTCTTTTTATTGGGTGCACCCTCTTTATAATGCCGCTCCACCTGTTCAATCTGCCCAATTATTCCCTTTGCATAACCGATAAACTCCGCCCCTTCGGGAGTCAGGCTCATACCGGTTGTTGTACGTTCAAAAATTGTTATTCCCAAATCGTTCTCAAGCTCCTTTATTGAACGGCTGATATTAGGCACTGCAATAAGAAGCACATCCGAAGCCTTTTTCAGAGAACCCATCCGTGCAACCTCAACAGCATATTTCATATGCAATATATTCATAACAGCATATATCCTTTCATCATAAAGTTGGTGGTTAAAAATCACAAAGCAATTTCAATAAGTACCCCGAAGATTGAAGACGGGAACAACAACGGTGACTTCAATCTCGTCATCTTCGAGAATTTTGTCGGTAGTACAACGCAAAACGGGAGGTTCTGTTCCGCAATTTTTACCCGAACAGACCTCCTGCATAATTCCCTGAAGGTCAGCCAGACTATAGTGATTCGGCATATTTATATGCAGAAAAAAGTTTTTAAAGCATTCAATTTTTATTCTCGACAGATATCTCACCATCTGTGAACGTTTGCCGCGGTAATCAATTTTGTACCATTCGGTATTGCCGTTGCAAAGAAGTCTGTCCAGCGCTTCACGGGCACTTGCCGCCATAAGAACGGTTTTCCCTTCAAGCACGGATGCATCAGAAAAGTATTCTTCAAGCTGGGGTTCAGAATTAAAAATTTCCAGAAACAGCATTCTCTCCACCTCCGTTTGTAGATTCTTTTATAAATGTTGGGGGAAACCCTTTGGAAGGATTCTTCGTTACGCTCAGGATGACGCTATATGGCTTAAAATGACGTCATGTTGAGCGTAGTCGAAACATCTTTTCTTTTATAAAAATGGGCGGTTTAAAAACATCTGTTTTTAAACCGCCCATTAAAAAGTCACATTATCTATTGTTGATAAGCTTTGTAAGTTCAACGGGTTCAACAATCTTGCCGTCCTTGTAAACACGCATATTGCCTGATGCGATTTCGTCAATAAGGATAACTTCGTTATTGTTGTAGCCAAACTCAAATTTGATATCCCACAAATCAAGACCGATTTCCTTCAGGTCGTCAGCAATGATTTTTGTGTTTTTGAGAGTCTGTTCTTCCATGCTTTCAAACATTTCGGGTGACATAACGCCAAGAGCCGCGAGACCTTCGCCTGTAACCAGAGGATCGCCCTTTTCATCGTTTTTGAAGGTACATTCAACATAACCGCCCTCTAAAACTGTTCCGTCTTCGATATATTCGCCGTATCTGCGGATAAAGCTTCCTGTTGCAACAAGACGGCATATAACCTCAAGACCGTGACCGAAAACTTCGCCGGGAAGAACCTCCATTGTAGCATCATCAAGATTTGCACTTACATAGTGAGTCTTGATGCCCGCCTTTTTCAGCATTTCAAAATAATATACAGATGTTTCGAGGTTGGCTTTTCCGATGCCTTCGATTGTAAGACCTACTGAGTTTTCGCCCGGATCAAAAACGCCGTCCTTTCCTGTACAGTCATCCTTGAACTTCAGCATAACATTGCCGTTTTCAAGCTTGTACACATCTTTTGTTTTTCCCTGATAAATCAATTCCATATTCAAAACCCTTTCTTTTTTGTTTTAATAACTTCTTCTCTATTTTACCACACTTTTTTGTATATTTACAATACTTTTACAAAAAAAACCAAAAATTTTTTATTCTACACTGTCAAGTGCCTGCTGGATATCTTCGATAATATCATCAACATTCTCGATGCCAACGGAAAATCTGATAAGATCCGGTGTTACACCTGCTGCTTCAAGCTCTGCATCACTCAGCTGTCTGTGTGTATGGCTTGCAGGGTGAAGAACCGATGTTCTTGCATCGGCAACGTGTGTAACAATTGCCGCAAGCTTCAGGCTGTCCATAAAGGTTACTGCTGCTTCTCTGCCGCCCTTTACTCCAAAGGAAATAACACCGCAGGAGCCGTTGGGAAGATATTTCTTTGCAAGCTCGTGGTATTTGTCACCTTCAAGACCGCAGTATTTAACCCATGAAACCTTGTCGTTTTTGCTGAGGTATTCAGCAATTTTCTGTGCATTGCTGCAATGACGTTCCATTCTGAGGGGAAGGGTTTCAAGACCCAGATTCAGAAGAAATGCGTTGTGAGGCGAAGGGATTGAACCAAGGTCACGCATTACCTGAGCAGTTATCTTTGTGATATATGCCGCTTTGCCGAATTTTTCGGTATATGTAATGCCGTGATAGGATTCATCGGGAGTTGTGAGTCCTGGGAACTTTCCGCTAGCCTCCCAGTCAAAATTTCCGCTGTCCACAATTGCACCGCCTACCTGAGTTGCATGTCCGTCCATATATTTTGTTGTTGAATGTACAACAATGTCTGCTCCCCACTCAAAGGGACGGCAGTTTATGGGAGTTGCAAAGGTGTTGTCGATAATCAGGGGGACCTGATGTGCGTGAGCAATGTTTGCCCATTTTTCAATATCAAGAACAACAAGTGCAGGATTTGCTATTGTTTCACCGAAAACAGCCTTTGTGTTTTCACGGAATGCCGCGTTGAGAGTTTCTTCGTCAGCATCGGGGTCAACAAAGGTTACATCAATGCCAAGCTTCTTCATTGTTACGCCGAAAAGGTTGAAGGTTCCGCCGTAAACAGAGGAAGAACAGATAAAGTGGTCACCCGCATTGCAGATATTGAAGATTGCATAAAAGCAAGCCGCCTGACCTGATGATGTCAGGATTCCCGCAACACCGCCTTCAAGGTCGGCAATCTTTGCCGCTACGGCATCGTTTGTGGGGTTTGCAAGACGGGTATAAAAATATCCGCTTTCTTCAAGGTCAAAAAGCTTTCCCATCTGCTCTGTTGAACTGTACTTCCATGTGGTGCTCTGATATATGGGAAGAACCCTTGGTTCTCCGTTTTCGGGGGTGTAACCCGACTGTATACATTTGGTTTCTATTCTCATTTGTAAGTCCTCCTTTTTCCGTATAAATTAATTCTACTATTTCGCGGGAAAAAAGTCAAGCAAAACTATGGTCAAACTGAATTTTTTGTGATATAATCAATATTCAGGAACTATATTTGAGGTTTCGTTTATGGCATGCATAAAGCCGTTAAGCTCTGATGATGAAATATCTCCGCCGATTACCGTCTTTTCAAAGACAAAAATCCCTGCAACAACGGTGGAATTCTCGGATTCCTTGTGGTTGAGAACACGGTAGGTATAACGGCTGACGTTTTTTCCTTTGAAATCCTCAAAGTGAAAGCCTGAATGTTTTTGTACTGCGTTATAAGTATCGTACACCACATCAAACTCTTCAGGAATGGTCAGATGTGTGATTTCCAGCGGATTAGGGTCAATTTTCCATCCCAGTCCCTCCACATATTCCACAATTATTTTGTTGGTGTCACTGTCCAGACTGAACAGTCCTACAATAATCATCATCAGTACCACTGCAACTGTTATGGCAGCGAAAACATAACGGTATTTGCAGACGGTTTTTGACAAACGCATACAGTGTACCCCCTTTTGGTTGGCTTTTGGTGCCATCAATTCTAATATATGCCAAAACGGGAAATATTATTCAATTGATGTATGAAAGGAACGGTATTATGAGACTTGACAGATTTCTTGCGGATTGCGGTCTGGGGACCAGAAGCGAAGTGAAAAAGAAAATAAAATCAGGCTCCGTTTCGGTCAACGGCAAGACGGTTACAAAGGCTGATGTTCATATTGACCCAATTGGTGATACGGTTAAAGCCGACGGTTCTACGGTGGAATACCGTGAATTCATTTATCTGATGCTGAACAAGCCTCAGGGATACATTTCTGCAACCCGTGACGGAAAAACTCCTACGGTGCTTGAGCTTGTTCCTGAAGAATACAGGCATTTTGAACCCTTTCCTGTAGGAAGGCTTGATATTGATACAGAAGGTTTTCTTCTTTTGACAAATGACGGGGATCTGACTCACCGTCTGCTGTCTCCCAAAAAGCATATCCCAAAGACCTACCTTGCACAGATAGAAAAACCCCTGAAGGAGGGCGACTGTGAAGCCTTTCGTGAAGGTGTGGTTCTTGATGGCGGTTACAAAACTCTCCCCGCAGAGCTGAGAGAAGCAGAAAAACAACAAGAGGGTTTTTGGGCAGAGGTTGTTATTTGTGAGGGAAAATTCCATCAGGTAAAGCGGATGTTTGAGTCGATAGATAACAAGGTTTTGTTTCTCAAGCGTATAAAAATGAACAAGCTTGACCTTGATGAGAACCTTGAGACGGGAGAAGTACGGGAGCTGACAGAAGAGGAGCTGAAACTGCTTGTTCCCGAACAGTGATTATTTGAACAATGTTCAAAGATAAATATTATATTGAGAGGCGAAAAAAATGATACCAAGTTATGTACCAAGAGTTGTGGCGGTCAATGACCTTTCGGGGTTCTGCCGGGTTTCACTTTCCGAAGCAATGGCGATTCTTTCATCCATGGGAATTGAGGCGTGTCCGTTACCTACTGCAATTCTTTCAACACATACTTATCACTATGAGGATTATACCTTTTGCGACCTGACAGCGGAAATGCCCAAAATTCTTGACCACTGGCAAAGGCTTGGCATAAAGTTTGACGGAATCTGTACGGGTTATCTTGGGTCTTCGAGACAGATTGAAATTCTTTCGAATTTTATAAGAGCAGAGAAGGACGGAGATTTTCTCACGATTATTGACCCTGTTCTGGGTGACAATGATTTGTCCGATGCCGAGACGGTGTATTATGACAGAATGAATGAATTGCTTTGCAGTATGAAGGAATTTGTGAAGCTTGCGGATGTTATTACGCCAAATCTCACCGAGGCGTGCTTGCTTTTGGACGAAAAATATCCTCAAAAGCCCTTGGCTGAGGAGGAATTGAAGGATATCCTGAACAGACTTTCGGACCTTGGGCCAAAGCGTATTGCCGTAACGTCGGTTATGACTGACAGCAAAAAAATGTCGGTGGGTGTTCTGGACAAAACAAGGGGAGAATGTGCCATACTTGACTGCGGATATGTTGACAGACCCTTTCACGGTACGGGCGACAGCTTTTCAGCTGTGCTGACGGGGGCACTTCTCAGAAAAAAAACTATGGTTGAATCGGCACAAATGGCTGTGGATTTTGTGAAGGCGGCAATTGCCCAGACTCTAACCTATCCTGACATAAAAATTGAGCACGGGGCAGTTTTTGAGCCGATAATGGCAAAGTTTTTCAGCGAGAGACTATAAAAATTTGTATTTTAAAAGGTTTTGCGTCAAACACTTGGGAAAGAACGTCATAAATCCCGACCGCTGTAAAAGAAAACTATTTAAAAAGGCAGAAACGAAATCAATCGTTTCTGCCTTTTGTTCATAATTTAGGACAAATCTTCAACGTAAAGTGTTCTTACGCCGTTTTCGTCAACTGCGGGAGCCGCAGGAGCTTTGTCACGTGCTTCAAAGAACTTCTGAGCAACCTGTGGGAAGAGTGCGTAGCTGAGTACGTCTTCTTCGCATTTTGCAATGCCCTTTGTTTCTTCTCTGTACTTTTCAAGCTCGGGGTCAATGAGGTCTGCAGGACGGACATCAATAACCTTGTCGTCACCGATTGCCATTTTGCGGACTTCTTCATTAACCTTGCCCGGAAGCTTTCCGTATTCACCGCGGAGAAGACCCTTTGATTCCTTTGAAATCATCTTGTATCTGCCCATAAGAACGTTGAGCACTGCCTGAGTACCTACAATCTGGCTTGTGGGAGTTACAAGGGGAGGATAACCGAAGTCTTCACGTACTCTGGGCACTTCTTCAAGAACCTCATAGTATCTGTCTTCTGCATTTGCCTGTTTCAGCTGTGAAATAAGGTTTGAAAGCATACCGCCCGGGACCTGATAAAGAAGAGTGTTTCCGTCAACATTGAGAACCTTGGGGTCAAGAGTTCCTTCCTGTTTCATCTTGGTTGCAACCTTTCTGAAGTGAGCAGCAGCTTCGCTGAGAATACCCATATCAATTCCTGTATCGTATTCTGTTCCCTTGAGAGTTGCAACAAGGCTTTCTGTTGAGGGGTTTGCTGTACCGTTTGCCATAGGTGAAAGTGCACAGTCAACAATATCAACGCCTGCCTGAATTGCCATAAGGTTTGTCATATCGCCTGTACCTGCTGTGTTGTGTGTATGCAGGTGGATGGGAACACCAACCTTTGCTTTGAGCTTCTTTACGAGGCTGTATGCATCGTAAGGAAGAAGAAGGTTTGCCATATCCTTGATACAAATTGAATCTGCACCCTTTTCTTCAAGACGGCAAGCCAGATCAACAAAGTAATCCTCGTTGTGTACAGGACTCTGTGTATAGCTGATTGCGGCTTCAAGGTGACCACCGTAGAATTTTACGTATTTGATAGCCGCCTCCAGGTTTCTGGGATCGTTGAGAGCATCAAATACACGTACTACATCAATACCGTTTTCAATTGACTTTTTGCAGAAGGCTTCAACAACGTCATCTGCATAATGCTTGTAACCAAGGATATTCTGACCGCGGAAAAGCATCTGGAGCTTTGTGTTTGGAAGATTCTTTTTGAGAGTTCTGAGTCTTTCCCAGGGGTCTTCATTGAGAAATCTCATACAAGCATCAAAAGTTGCGCCGCCCCAGCATTCCAGTGACCAGTAGCCTGCCTTGTCAAGTGTTTCAAGCGCAGGAATCATATCTTCAAGCTTCATTCTGGTTGCAGCCTGTGACTGATGTGCGTCACGAAGAATTGTATCTGTAATAAATACCTTTGACATAATTCTGATTTCCTTTCTGATGTATTAGTGGTTATTAGCCAAACAGTGCAATAAGCACACCTGCCGCAATTGCAGAACCGATAACGCCTGCAACGTTGGGGCCCATAGCGTGCATAAGCAGGAAGTTCTGGGGGTTTTCCTTCTGTCCCACAACCTGAGATACTCTTGCCGCCATAGGAACTGCCGATACGCCTGCCGAACCGATTAGAGGATTGATTTTGTTCTTCTTTGTGAACAGGTTCATAAACTTTGCGAGGAGAACGCCGCCTGCTGTACCGAAACCGAAGGCAACAACACCCATTGCAATGATCGCCAGTGTTCTGAACTGGAGGAAGGTTCCTGCTGTTGCTGTTGCACCAACTGAAATTCCAAGGAATATTGTTACAATGTTCATAAGCTCGTTCTGAACCGTCTTTGAAAGTCTTTCAACAACACCGCATTCTCTTGCAAGATTGCCCAGCATCAGGCATCCAACCAGAGGACCTGCTGAGGGAACAAGAAGAGTAACAAATACTGTAATTGCGATGGGGAATACAATCTTTTCTGTTTTTGAAACTTCACGGAGAGGCTTCATAACAATCTGACGTTCCTTCTTTGTGGTAAGGAGCTTCATAATGGGGGGCTGGATTACAGGAACCAGTGCCATATATGAATATGCCGCAACGGCAATAGGACCGAGAAGGTGAGGAGCAAGCTTTGATGTAACAAAAATTGCAGTAGGACCGTCAGCACCGCCGATAATACCGATTGAGCTTGCCTCTGCAGGGTTAAAGCCGAAGAAGCTTACAGCAGCAACATATGTCATAAAGATACCAAACTGAGCTGCTGCACCAAGAAGAAGGCTCTTGGGGTTTGCAATCAGAGGACCGAAGTCTGTCATAGCACCAACACCCAGGAAGATAAGGCAAGGATAAATACCAAGCTTTACGCCGAGGTAGAGGATGTCAATAAGGCCGGGTGTAACTGCGTTTGATGCATTGAAGAGATCCCAGTGAACGTGGCCGTCAGCAAAAAGCTCTTCGTGGAACATATCCGCACCGGGAAGGTTTGTGAGCATCATACCGAATGCAATGGGGAGAAGAAGAAGGGGTTCAAACTTCTTCACGATTGCAAGATACATAAGAACAAAGGAAATGAGAAGCATAATAATCATTTTCCAGTTTCTTGCAAGAGACATAAAACCTGTCTGATTGAGAAAGTTTGTAATTGCCTCCTTAGGTGTTGATGAGGGAGCAAAAATGTTTTCTACCTTTCCCAGATACTCAACCTGTTCAGCTGTCAGGTCAGCCTCCCCGGTTCTGGGGAAATATGTAATGTCAAGGCCGAACGCGGGAATGTTCTTTTCATCATAATTCGAAATTTCAGCGTTGATTGTGAATTTGGTTTCTGCACCGGCATCAAGAACGGAATTATATTGAAGTCCGCCGTACTGAAGGGTTATTTTTTCTTTGTCGGGCAAAAATTCCACTGTTGAAATATAAGCATCCTGCTTTGAAGCATTTGCAAGAGTGAAAGTAATTGTCTTTTCAGCGTCGTTATATTCAGCGTTTTTGGATATAAAAACAATATCGCCGGAGGGCATACTTGCTTTCTGAGCGGCACGCTGAGCTTCCTGAGCTTTGATTGCTTCTTCGAGAGCTGCCTGCTGTTCCTCGTGTGTCATTTCTTCGCCCTGTGCATCAGGCTGAACAGATGTTGCAAAGCAGGGAACAATAGTGAGTGCCAGCATAAGTACTACCAAGAAGGCAGTAAAAATTCTCTTTTTCATAGTTATTTCATGCCTTTCTGATTTAATATTACTGAATTGTGCAAAGAGCTGCGCCTGCTTCAACAGCCTGACCTGCGTTTACCATAACAGCTGTAACTGTGCCGTCGCATCCTGACATAATTTCGTTTTCCATTTTCATAGCTTCAAGAATCATAAGAACTTGACCCTTCTTTACAGCGTCGCCTGCCTTTACGTTTACAGAAAGGATAGTACCGGGCATGGGGCTGTTAACTGCTTCGCCTGCGCCGGGAGCTGCTTCCTGTGCAGGAGCTGCTTCCTGTGCAGGAGCTGCTGCAGGACCTGCTTCCTGTGCAGGTGCTACTGCCTTTGATGCTGCTGCTTCTGATTCGCTCATAAGCTCAATTTCAATTTCGTATGCTGTTCCGTTTACGTTTACCTTGTACTTTTTCATTTTTCAAAACCTCCGTTTTTATTTTAATTGAATTCCTGCTTTTTGGTCGCTGACCAAAATTATACCCTTTTAAAGGATAATACTCTGATATTGCTTACATCTGTGCCAAGCTCTTCAGCAATAACTGCGCAGGTGCCGGCGATAATTGCCTGTTTGTCTTGAATCGGCAAAGCTGCAGGAGCAGATGCCTGTGCAGGTGCTGTTGCAGCCTTGCTTACAGTGTTATTTGCAGAACCTCTCAGAATAAGACCCATAATCTTGCAAATTACAACGATACAGATAAGACCTATAAAAACGGTACCCATCCCCATCAGGCAAACAAAAGTATTGGACATATCAGACGCCTCCCTTCAAATGAATTCAAATTTTATCCACATTAACTATATCATCCTTTTTGTCAATTTTCAAGATTATTTTTTAATTTTGTTAAAATTTTTTAACCTTGATTTTTTTGGATTGAAATGATAAAATATTATCAAGAAAAGGATGGATAAAAATGGCTAAAGAAAAAAACATAAAAACCAATGCTGTAAGAATTGCAGAACGTGAAAAAGTTTCTTTTGAAGCGATAAATTATGAAAGCGACGGATTTCTGGAGGGCACTTCCATTGCCGACAAGCTGGGTATGCCTTATGAACAGACCTTCAAAACTCTGGTGACAAAAGGAAAGCCGGGAGTTTATTTTGTTTTTGTGGTTCCCGTTGCAGAAGAGCTTGATTTGAAAAAAGCCGCAAGGGTTGTAGGAGAAAAATCTGTTGAAATGCTTCCCGTGAAGGATCTGCTGAGCACAACGGGGTATGTCCGCGGCGGCTGCAGTCCTATAGGAATGAAAAAACAGTTCAGGACAGTGATTCATGAAAGCTCAAAGAATTTTGATGTAATAATGTTCAGCGGAGGCAGACTGGGAACACAGCTTAGAATGTCACCCATGGACCTTGCAAAGCTTGTGGGTGCAGAGTTCGGGGATATTGTGAAATAAGAAAAAGGCTACGTCGTTCGCCTCAGGCGAGCAGCGTAGCCGCTTTGTTCATTCGGGGAAATCCACAATACAGTTATTTTTCAAACAGAAAGCAGGTCAGAGAGTGTAATTCTTTTTCCCTGAAAAAATCATCATTTTGTCAGCTTTTGGTTCAACCTCTGGCTTCATAACCTTTTCTTCCCATACCTCAGGCGCAAATTCATCAATGGAAATTGAGATTGCTTCCTGTGGGCAACCCCAGTATTTCAGAAAAATCTGATTGATTTCATCCACAACCTTCTTTTTTGTTTCTTCGTCCTTCGGATAAGCCTTTATTGCAATATAAGGCATAAAAAACACTCCTTTTTATAATTATTTTTTAATCATTGTTCAGTTTATATTTTTCCTCAGTACGGCAAGCTGATGTACCGCATCAAGCAGATCCAACAGCTTGTTTGATTTTTTTATTGCCTTTGTAATCTTCTTCTCTTCAGGAAAGTTCCACATAATATAAATCCATATTTCCTTCAGCTTGTGGAGGGTATAGACCTCTGAACCCAGAACCTGAAGATAACGTTCCGCAAGAACACGTGTAAATTCTTCAAGCTCCTTTGTCTCCAAGGGACGTCCTCCGCGTATTTCTCGAAAAAGAGCAGGATTTGCCACAGCTCCTCTGCCAATCATTATACCGTCCAATGTTGGATAATTCTGAGCAATTTTCTCGAAATCCGTTTTTGAAAAGACATTGCCGTTGTAGCACAATTTGTTTTTGGAATGGCTGTATGCTTTGTCAAAGGCTGTCATATCTGGCTCACCGTTGTAGTAATCCATTCGTGTTCGGGGATGCACTGTCAGATTTTCAAAAGAATGTTTGTTGAATATTCTGAGCAGCTCATCAAACTCATTTCGGTCTGAAAAACCTGTCCTTGTTTTTATCGAAACAAAAAGCCGTGTTTGTTGAAAAATTTCGGCAAGAAAACAGTCAATTCCCTGAGGGTCACGCAGAAATCCTGAGCCTCTGTTCTTTTTCACTACCGTTCCTGAGGGACAGCCGAGATTTATGTTTACACAGTCATAGCCAAGTCCCGAAAGCTTTTCTTCAAATTTCAAAAATGAATCACTTCGGTTTGTCAGCACCTGAGGAACAAGCTTTATGTTGCTGTTTTTTTCGGGAAGGATATCCCGAAGGCACTTCAGGCTGAGCTTTTCGTTGTCTGATGGAGTGATAAACGGGGCAAAATATTTATCACAGCCGCCAAAAAACTCTGCGTGGGTGTTTCTGTATGTATATGTTGTAATACCTTCGAGGGGTGCAAAGTACAGATTCATTTTTTTCGTCCTTTTTGTAATATATCTTTCAAGAAAGCGGCTACGCCGCTCGCCGCATGCGGCGGTCGTAGCATTTACGCTTTCGGTTGTCCATGTGCGTTTCTGCCATCGGCAGAACATTTCACAAGCACAATCTAAATTTTGTTTTTCTATAATAGAATTTAGTACTGATAAGTAGTAAATTCCTAGTATAAAGAAAATTTTTATAATATTAGTCGGTGAAAGGCGTACGCCTTTCACCGACTAGTTATAATCATTATCGTGAAGATTCTTTTATTTTTCAGGAAGAATTACTTCTTTTCCGCCCATATAGGGTCTCAGAATCTCAGGAACAGTGATTGAACCGTCTTCGTTCTGGTAATTCTCCAAAATTGCCGCTACTGTTCTGCCGATTGCGACACCTGAACCGTTCAGTGTGTGAACAAGCTGAGCCTTGTCCTTTACGCTGTTCTTGAACTTGATGTTTGCACGTCTCGCCTGGAAGTCTTCAAAGTTACTGCATGAAGAAATTTCAACAAATCTGTTGTAGCTGGGCATCCATACTTCGATATCATACTTCATTGCAGCTGTGAAACCAAGGTCACCGATACAGATTTTTACAACACGGTAAGGAAGCTTCAACAGCTTGAGAACTGATTCTGCGTCATTTACAAGACTTTCAAGCTCTTCATATGAATTTTCGGGATTAGCAAACTTTACAAGCTCAACCTTGTTGAACTGCTGCTGACGGATAAGACCTCTTGTGTCTCTGCCGGCACTTCCTGCTTCTGCTCTGAAACAAGCTGTGTATGCACAATATTTGAGGGGAAGCTTGCTTCCGTCAAGAATTTCGTCTCTGTGCATATTTGTTACGGGAACTTCAGCTGTGGGAACAAGGAAGTAGTCTGTGTTTGCAACCTTGAAGGCATCCTCCTCAAACTTTGGAAGCTGACCTGTGCCAACCATACTGTTTCTGTGAACCATAAAGGGAGGGAAGATTTCCTTGTAACCGTTCTGATTTGTGTGTGTATCAAGATAGAAGTTGATAACCGCTCTTTCAAGCTGTGCGCCTGCACCGCTGTATACTGTGAATCTTGTACCTGTAATCTTTGCAGCCGTTGCAGGGTCAAGGATTCCAAGATTTTCACCCAAATCCCAGTGAGCCTTGGGTTCAAAGTCAAACTTTGTAGGTTCCATAAAACGTCTTACTTCAATATTGTCTTCATCAGTATCGCCTTCAGGAACTGTGGGATTTGCAATATTGGGAATTGTATACATAATTGTTTCAATTTCTTCGTCGATAACTCTTACCTGATCATCAATCTTTTTGATTTCATCAGAAAGCTCCTTCATTTCAGCAAAGATTTCTGTTGTATCCTTGCCTTCCTTCTTGAACTGAGGAATCTGTTTTGAAATTGTGTTCTGCTTGTTCTTCATCTGTTCAACATTGAAGACCAATTCTCTGCGTTGCTTGTCCAGTTCAAGAAGATGGTCAACATCAATTCTTGTCTCTTTTCTGCGTTTAAGAGCTTCAATAAGCTTTTCAGGTTCGTTTCTCAAAATTCTGATATCTATCATAAATATTCTCCATTCTGCCTTTGTGGGCGTTTTTTTCCTGAGTGAGTCAAAACTCTCTCATATTTTACTTGTTTATATAATCTCTCAAAAGTCTGTAGTATGCTGTCTCTACTTCATCAAATTCCTCTGTATCAATCTTCTTGAACGCCTCTACTGCTTCTGTAACTCTTGATGCCTTGTACAAAGCGTGAATATCCTTCATCTCATTTATTGCCTCAGCAGCAGATGTATATTCTTTTTCTTTTTCTTCAATACCTTCAAGCTTCTTTTTCATTTTAAGATTTTCTTTCTGCAGGGAATTAATTTTTTCCAGCATCATTTTTGCATCTTCTTCACTTACGGTTTGGGTCTGTGCAGCTTTCTCTGCTCTCTTATTTCTGTCATTGAGAGAGTTTGTTCCTATAAGAATTGCAACAACAATCGCCAGACATCCAATTGCCACATAAAGCAATGTTTTTTTTGAATTTTCCATTTTTATTTTCCGCCCTTCCTTTAAAAGCTAAAATTTTGCCCTTTAAATCCATTTTTGTTCTTTTTAATATAATTTCATTGCCTATATTAATTTTGTGAAGGCTAGATATGTTTTTAAAGGTCAGTTTTTTGACATTTTTTTACATAAGTGTAATTATTTTATTTTTTGAAGTATTCCTTCAAGCTCTTCGTTGCTGAAATATTCAATTTCGATTTTACCTTTGTTTTTTCCGTTTTTGATTGTTACCTTTGAACCGAGCTTTCCTGAAATCTCACGTGCAAGGTCTGAAAAATATTTTTCGATATTTTTATCAACAACCGCAGGCTTGTTCTTTTTTTGTTCATTGCCAAAATCCGCCGCCAGTTTTTCAACCTGACGAACATTCAGACCGTCAGCAACAATTTTTTCAGCAAGAGCAACTCTGTCCGCTTCTTTTTCAATAGAAAGAAGTGCTCTGGCGTGACCTTGAGAAATGTCACCGCAGATAACCATTGCCTTAAGCTTGTCCGAAAGACCGTTGAGACGCAAGGAATTTGCAACAGCACTACGGCTTCTGCCCACTCTATCGGCTACTACCTCCTGAGTGAGACCAAAGGTATCCATCAGCTTTCTGTATCCTTCAGCTTCTTCAATAGGATTCAAGTCCTCTCTCTGGAGGTTTTCAACCAAAGCAAGCTCCATAATCTGTCTGTCGGTATAATCACCCTCAACACAGGGAACTTCAGAAAGTCCCGCAAGCTTTGCCGCCCTCCATCTTCTTTCGCCTGCAATAATGGTATACATACCGTCTTTTCTCGGCTTTACCACTATCGGCTGAATAAGACCGTGCTCACGTATAGATTCCGCAAGAGTTTCCAGCTTTTCTTTTTCAAAATATTTTCTTGGCTGGTCAGGGTTTGGCTCTATATCCCGAAGCTTCAATATTTTTGCACCGTTTCCGTCAGAAGAAGCTTCTTTTTCTTCAGGAATAATGTTTTCCTGAATATCATCAAAAAATGCATTCAGTCCTCGACCCATAGCTTTCTTTGCAGGCTTCTTTTTTTCTTTTTCTGTCATTTTCTCACTTCCTTTCCTATTTTACAAGGATTTATCTGTTTCTTTCAATAACCTCCGAAGCAAGTTCGGTATAACATTCAGCACCCCTTGAATGCTTGTCATATTCAATTATAGGCTGACCAAAGCTTGGTGCTTCGGACAGTCTGACATTTCGTGGAATAACTGTAGCATAAACCTTCTCTTTGAAGAATTTTTTCACTTCATCAACAACCTGAATTGAAAGATTTGTTCTTGCATCAAACATTGTAAGAAGTACACCTTCTAGAGTCAATGCGGGATTCAAAGCCTTTTTTACCATTTTTATGGTATTGGTAAGCTGACTCAGCCCCTCAAGTGCATAATACTCGCACTGAATGGGAACAAGCACCGATTCCGCAGCCGAAAACGAATTGAGTGTAATCAATCCAAGAGATGGCGGACAGTCAATAAATATGAAATCAAAATTATCTTTTATTTCCTTTATGGAGTTTTTGAGAACATATTCGCGATTTTTCTTCATAACAAGCTCCAGCTCCGCACCTGCAAGATTTATATTTGACGGGCAAAGCCAAAGATTGTCAAAGCCTGTATCAATAACAACTTCGCTCATAGGTGTTTCATTTATAATACAATCATAAACTGAAGTTTCAATTGAACGAGGGTCAACCCCCAGACCGCTTGTTGTGTTTCCCTGCGGGTCAATGTCTATAAGAAGTATCTTTTTCCCTTGCTTTCCGAGGCAGGCACTAAGATTTACAGCAGTGGTTGTTTTTCCAACGCCGCCTTTTTGGTTTGCTATTGCAATAACCTTTCCCATCTTCATCCTCCTCTTTATGTATGTATACTCATTCTACCACTTTTCGGCTTTAATTACAATATCAATTTCAAAAAAAATCTATATTTTTTCAAAATGTTTCACGTGAAACATTTTTGTTTCTATGAAAAAACAATCCCGATAAAAATCAGGATTGTTTCACGTGAAACATCTTTATTTCACAAGATTTCTTATCCATTTTTTTGATTTAAAACGCCATATGGACATTGCGAGCTTTGCAAATTCTTCGCTCATCATAATAATATAAATCCATTCAAGAGGAAGCTTAAACACAAGACCCGCAAAAATAACTGCCGGCACACCGATAATCCACATGGAGGATATATCAATAAATGCAGCATATGTTGAATCTCCGCCATTCCTGAATACACCCACAATAAAGAAGAATGTAAGAGCCTTCACCGTCATAATAAGAGCCGTAAAGAACAAAATTGTCAGCGTCTGGTCAAGAATAGCATCTTCTACGTTATATGGCAGCAGCACAAGAGGTCTGATTATAATAAATACAGCCGCAACTATTATTGAAAAAACAGTATTCAAAAGGCACAGTCTTTTTGACACAGAATATGCATTTTCAAAATCTCCTGCCCCAACCAGCTTTCCTATAAGAATACCTGCCGCATTTCCTCCTCCGTGAAAGAATACCAGCAGAAGTCTTTCAATGTTTTGTACAATGGTAATAACAACAAGTGCCTCTTTGCTTACCTGAGAGAAAACCCATGAATATGTAACGGTTCCCAGTGCCCACGCACTTTCGTTGAGGGTTATGGGAAGAGCGGCTTTGAAATACTTTTGAAGCATTCCTTTTGGAAATGAAAACATTTCTTTGAGGGGTGCCGCCTGAAGAAGCTTTTTGGCATAAATTGTCGCAACAATAATCAAAAGTTCACTGCCTCTGGCAATTATTGTTGCAATAGCCGCCCCTTCAATTCCAAGTGCAGGGCAACCGAATTTTCCGTAAATCAGAATCCAGTTTGCAACCAGATTTACAAGTAATCCAACAAATCTTGCGGCAAATGATATATTTGCTTTTTCACAACAACAAAGACTCATATCATATGCAGCAGCAAGTCCTGACAGCAAATATGAAAAGCAGACAATACGCAGATACTTTACTCCATAATCAATTACTGCCTTTTCATCACTGAAAACAGACATAACAACCTGCGGAGCAAAAACCGAGATACCTATAAAAACCGTTGCAAGGAGAAAAACCAACAAAAGATTTATTCCCAGCACTTTCCGCATATTCTTTATATCTCTTGCTCCCCAATACTGAGATGCAAATACTCCCGCACCTCCGCACATTCCAAAGGTCATAACCGCATAAAGAAAGTACCATTGATTTCCGATTCCTGCGGCGGCAATAATATCCGTACCGAGAGGACCAAGCATTACAGTATCAAGAAGATTGATAAATGCCGCAATAAGCTCCTTGAATGCCATTGGAATGAGCAGGACAAAAAAACTTTTGTAAAAAGAATTCACTTTTATTCAATTCCTTTCATTGTAAGAGAAATTCTCTTTTTTTGAACATCAACATCAAGTACCTTTACCTTCACAATATCACCGATTGATACAACATCCATAGGATGCTTTACATATTTATCGCTGAGCTGTGATATATGAACAAGTCCGTCCTGATGCACGCCAATATCCACAAATGCACCAAAGTCAATAACATTGCGGACTGTCCCGGTAAGAATCATATCAGGCTTCAGGTCTTCCATACTCATGACATCATCACGAAGAAGTGGCTGTTCAACCGAATCACGGGGGTCGCGTCCGGGTTTTGTAATTTCATCCACAATATCCCGCAGAGTAGGCACACCAATTCCAAGCTCTGTTGCAAGAGACGACAAATCCTTGTCCTTCATACGGTTTTTAATATCACCGAGGTTTCCTTCTTCAACATCCTTCATTGTATAACCCAAAAATTCGATAAGCTTTTCAGCCGCATCATAGCTTTCGGGATGTACAGCAGTATTATCAAGAACATTCTTTCCGTCAGCAATTCTCAAAAAGCCTGCACACTGCTGGAATGCCTTGGGGCCCAGCTTGCCCACCTTCTTGAGCTGTGCTCTGCTTGTAAATCTTCCCTCTTCTTCCCTATATTTTACAATATTGGAAGCAATTGTCGAATTTATGCCCGAAATATACTGAAGAAGGGGAGCAGATGCTGTATTCAAGTCAACCCCAACAGAGTTAACACAGTCTTCAACCACACCGCCCAGAACCTCGCCAAGTCTCTTCTGGTTCATATCGTGCTGATACTGACCCACACCGATTGCCTTTGGCTCAATTTTGACAAGCTCTGCAAGGGGGTCCTGAACACGTCTTGCAATAGAAATTGCACTACGCTGTGTTACGTCAAAGTCAGGAAATTCTTCAGTTGCAAGCTTTGACGCAGAATAAACCGAAGCTCCTGCCTCATTAGTCATAATATATTTTACATTACATTCAGGTATCTCTTTGATAAGGTTTGCGGCAAAGATTTCAGTTTCTTTTGACGCTGTACCGTTACCAATTGAAACAAGAGTAACACCGTGCTTCTTTATAAGCCCTTTGATGAGTGCCTTTGCGGATTCCTTCTGACCTTCGGAGTGCGTAATGTAAATAACTCCCGTATCAAGTACCTTGCCTGTTTCATCAACAACGCCAACCTTGCATCCGGTACGGTAACCGGGGTCAAGACCAATAACAACCTGACCGCGGATTGGAGCCTGCATCAAAAGGTTCTTCAGATTAACCTTAAACACCTGCATTGCCTGTTCCTGAGCCGCATCGGTAAGCTCATTGCGGATTTCTCTTTCGATACTTGGCTGAATAAGTCGTGTATATGCATCCTCTGCCGCAGCTTCTACAAGATATGCAGTAATAGAGCTTTTGTCTGTGACTTCAGAACTCTTCAGATACGCAAGAATTTTTTCTTCATCACAGGAAACCGAAACCGATAAAAATTTCTCGTTTTCACCACGGTCAATTGCAAGAACTCTGTGTGGAACAGCTTTTGTAACGGGTTCTGCAAATTCATAGTAGTTTCTGTAAACAGAATCCTCCTCTGTCGCTGCCCTGGACTGAAGAAGACCGGTTTTTGTGGTAATCTCACGGATTTCCTTTCTATGCTCCGCATTGTCTGAAACTATTTCTGCAATAATATCCATAGCACCCTGAAGAGCATCCTCTGTTGTTTCAACTCCCTTTTCGGGGTTAATGTATTCCGCCGCAAGCTCATCAACAGACTCCGCCTTTGTGTTTTGCAGATAAATAATTGTTGCCAGAGGTTCAAGACCCTTTTCCTTTGCAACTGTTGCGCGGGTTCTGCGCTTTGGACGGAAGGGACGGTAAATATCTTCAAGCTCCGAAAGCTTTTCCGCCTTGTCAATTTCAGCAGAAAGTTCGTCGGTGAGCTTTCCCTGCTCCTCAATTATTCTCTTTATATCAGCCTTTCTTTCTTCCATATTCCGAAGATAAGTAAGGCGGTCAAAAAATGTACGGAGAATTTCATCATTCAATTCTCCCGTTGCTTCCTTGCGGTAACGTGAAATAAAAGGAATTGTATTCCCCTCGTCAAGCAGTGCAATGGTGTTGTCAACCTGCCATTGCTTTAATTCCAGCTCCTGCGCGAGTCTTTCAGCAATTGTCATAATTATTTTCCTTTCTATGTAAAACTAAATAATCTGCTATGTATTATTTACCCTCTCCGTCACGGAAACCCGTAACACCTCTCCCACAGGGAGAGGCTTAAAGAAACCATATTTATAACAGGCTCTCCTTGGGGAGAGCTGTCACCAAAGGTGACGGAGGGAGTATAATTATACAATCAAATATCATCGAACAAAGATATCTGGCTTGTTTCACTCATTCCTTTGAGACATCCGTTTTCGTTAAGGGTTTCAATAACGGTTTTTGTCAGCTTTGCCCTTTGCTTGAGGTCCTCAATTGACACAAACTCCCCGTCCTTTCTGGCATCAACAATATTTTGTGCCGCAGAATCTCCAACACCCTGAAAGGCATTGATGGGAAGCCTGATTTTTCCGTCCACTCTCTGAAACTTGAATGCGTCCGATTCATAAAGGTCAACGGGCATAAATTCAAATCCGCGCTGATACATTTCGTGAACAATTTCACAGATTGTATAAACAGACTTTTCTGTCGCCGACCATTCATTTGAACGCATTTCCAGATTACGCATTTCACTCTGAAGATGTTCGTCGCCCTGTGCCATAATCTTTGCATCAAACAAATCCGCACGGACGGTATAGTATGCAATATAAAATTCAAGAGGATGATGCACCTTGAAATATGCAACTCTGAATGCCATCATAACATACGCCGCTGCATGGGCTTTGGGGAACATATACTTAATCTTCTTACAGGATTCAATATACCAGTCGGGAACATTATTCTCACGCATGGGGATTTCATATTCCTCCGGCATACCTTCCTTTGCAGCTCGTCCCTTACGGACAAACTCCATAATCTTGAAGGCAAGACCCGGTTCAACACCCTTGTTCATCAGATACGTCATAATATCGTCACGAACACCGATAACCTCAGAAAGAGTTGCAGTGCCTGCCTTGATAAGCTCCTGCGCATTACCCAGCCACACGTCTGTACCGTGTGAAAGACCCGCAATAAGAACAAGCTCATAAAAGGTTGTAGGAAGGGTGTCAAGAAGCATCTGTCTTGTAAAGGAGGTTCCGAATTCGGGAATACCGAAGGTTCCCACCTTGCTCTTTATCTGTTCGGGAGTAACTCCGATAGTTTCAGTGCTTGAAAATATCCGCATTGTATCAGGGTCGTCAAGAGGAATCTTGGTTGCATCAAGACCTGTAAGATTTTCAAGCATTCTTATAGTAGATGGGTCATCGTGACCAAGAATATCCAGTTTCAGAAGGTTATCGTGGATTGAATGGAAATCGAAGTGTGTTGTAATAATTCCCGATTCCTTCTTTTCAGCCGGATGCTGTACCGGACAGAACTCGTGTATATCCATAGTTTTTGGACATACAATAATACCTCCCGGATGCTGACCCGTTGTGTTCTTTATATCAATAAGACCCTTGGAAACTCTTTTCAGCTCCGCCTGAGTGGGTTTTATTCCTTTTTTCTCATAATACTTCTTTCCGTAAAAACCGATTGCTGTTTTGTCAGCAATTGTACCGATTGTGCCTGCCTTGAACACAAAGGCATCACCAAACAGCTCACCTACATATTTATGTGCCGTTGCCTGATACTCACCCGAAAAGTTAAGGTCAATATCAGGAACCTTGTCACCCTTGAATCCAAGGAAGGTTTCAAAGGGGATATTGAAGCCATCCTTGTGGAGCTTCTCACCGCAAACAGGACAGTTCTTGTCGGGCATATCTATTCCTATATTATATTCGCCCTTGGTGAAAAACTCGCTGTGCTTGCAGTTTCGGCAGATATAGTGAGGCGCAAGAGCATTAACCTCAGTAATTCCCGAAAGGTATGCAGCAAATGATGAACCAACCGAACCACGGGAACCGACAAGGTAGCCTGCTTCGTTTGACTTCTTAACCAGCTTGTGTGCAATCATATACATAACCGCATAACCGTAACGCAGAATACATCCAAGCTCTCTGTCCATTCGCTCCTTTACAATATCGGGAAGCTCATCACCGTACTCACGGTATGCCTTTGCGTGGCACATATCCTCTAGATCCTGCTCACAGTTCTCGATTGAGGGGTTGTATGTACCGCCCTTCAGGGGTTCAAAATCTTCAATCATATCAGCAATGAGGTTTGTATTTTTTACCACAACCTCATATGCCTTGTTCTTTCCAAGATAACTGAATTCCTCCAGCATTTCTTCTGTTGTTCTGAAATAAAGAGGGGCCTGCATATCAGCATCACTGTAGCCTTGAGCACCCTGCAGAACACGTCTGTAAAGCTCGTCCGACGGATCCATAAAGTGAACGTCACAAGTAGCAACAACGGGTTTTCCCATTTCCTCGCCCAGTTCAACTATCTTTCGGTTGAAATTCATCAAGGCCTCCCTGTCGGGAACATCACCGCTTCGAATCATAAATTCGTTGTTACCCAGAGGCTGAATTTCAAAATAATCATAAAATGCTGCAATCCTGCGGATTTCTTCTTCAGGCAGTCCTTCTTTCACTGCCTCATAAAGCTCACCCTGCTCGCAGGCACTTCCGATAATCAAGCCTTCACGGTAACGAGCAAGAACACTCTTTGGAATTCTCGGACGTTTGTAGAAGTATTTCAGGTTTGACCATGAAATAAGCTTGTACATATTTTTGAGACCCTGTTCATTTTTTGCAAGAATAATGATGTGCTTGTAGGGCTTTTTCAAAAATTCTTCATTTTTATCAATTGTCCAGCTTTCATCAAGCTCGGATTCTCTTTCTTCTTTTAACTGAAGCATTTTTATAAGTGCTTCTGCCGTTGCCGTTGCATCATCCAATGCACGGTGATGATTTTCCAAAGATACTCCGAGTCTTTCGCATATAAGATTCAGCTTGTGGTTCTTTTCGTGAGGGAAAAGCTCCTTTGAAAGGTCAATCGTATCCATAATCGGATAGGAATCAAACTCCAGTTTGTTATCTTCGTGGCGTTTATTATATCTTTCAACCTCTGCTTTGATAAAGCTAACATCAAACTTTGCATTATGTGCAACAATTACATTTTTTACGTTATTCAGCTTTCCGCAGAAGTTAATAAACTCAGGTAAAATTTCATCAATGTTCGGTTTATCCGCAACCATTTCATCTGTTATCCCCGTAAGCTCTGAAATTTGCGGAGGAATAGGGCGTTCGGGATTGATAAGCTTTGAAAAGGTGTTTACAATCTCCCCGTCCATAATTTTTACACCGCCGATTTCGGTAATGGTTTCGGTTTCGGGACTGAGCCCTGTTGTTTCTATATCAAATACTATGTATATTCCGTCTTTATAGCTTTTCGGAACGGTATCGACTCCAATCGGAAGGTCATTGACAAAATAACCTTCTGTTCCGTATATAACCTTGAAGTCCTGACCGGCCTTTCTTATTTTTCCAAGAGTTTTTAAAGCCTCAGGAAACGCCTGAGCAACACCGTGATCTGTTATGGCAATTGCCTTGTGCCCCCACTTTGCCGCACGGCTGATAAGGTCGGCAGGTGCAGTGATTGCATCCTTTGCACTCATTTTTGTATGAAGATGAAGTTCAACTCTCTTTTCCTCTGCGTTATCCATACGGATTCCGGGCTTGTTGCAAAGCTCAACACTTTTAACCTTCATTTTTTCGCATCTTGCACGTTCGTCATAATCATATTCGCCGCGGATTGTAAGAATGTTTCCCGCAACAATGGCAGGCAGAACCTTTTTCACCTGTTCAGCTTTTCCGAAAATTTCTCCCGTAATCGCCCATGTATCGTCACCGATATCAAAGTTCACAGCAATATACATCAGCTTTCCGTCTTTGTTGATTTCACGGGTTTCCACATCAATAACTTCTCCGTGAACAGCACAGATTCCCATACCTGCACGAAGCTCAACCATATTTATAATATCTTCTGTTATTGGCTTTCCGAAAATACAGCCAACAGTCAGAGGTTCACCCGTAGATTCATCCTTTGGAGCTTCCTCCTTCTTCTTTTGAGCAGCCTCCGCCGCCTTTTTGCTGAAAGTGTTTATACGCTCTTCCTTCTCGCTGTTGTAGGCTTCCATATCAATACATTCTGCATCAATTTCAACAGAAATGGGTCTGTCAAGCTCATAACTGATAATTTCCTTCATAATTGAAGCACACTTGTTTTGTTCAAGAATCTGCTTTCCGCATCTGACATTCTTTATTTTCAGAATGTTTCCTTCAAGCTGGCCATAGCTTCCCACAAGAAAAGCTTTGCATATACAGCTTTTTTTGAACAGCGAAACAAGGAGATTTCTGTAATACTTTTCAGAAAACTCCATCTTTTTATATTTAACTTTTATTTCAAGGTCACTGAGCTCATAAACCGACTTTACCTGATCCGAAAAGGCAAAAAGCTCTGTTTTTGGTATCAGTTGGTCCGAAGAAAGCTCCACACGGATTGATTTATTCTTTATATCAACAAAGAAATCCAATACTTCTGTTTTTTCAAGAATCTCTGCAAAAGAATTAAGCACCGTGACCTTGTCAAATACATCAAGTATACCAGCCAAAGCCTATTCGTTCCCTTCCATTTTTTCAATTTCAGTCATCAACGTTTCAATAATCTTATCTTCGGGAATTTTTCCAACGATTTCGCCTTTTTTGAACAGCATTGCACAACCGTCACCGCCTGCAATACCAATGTCCGCATCTCTTGCTTCACCGGGACCGTTCACAACACATCCCATAACCGCAACCTTCAGTTTTTTGTCACAGTTTTCCAATCTTTCGTTTACTTCCTTTGCAATGGATATAAGATTTATTTTGCAGCGTGCACAGGTGGGGCATGAAACAACCTCAATTCCGCCGTCACGAAGACCCAAAGCTTTGAGAATAATTTTTGCCGATTCAACCTCCAGAACAGGGTCATCAGTAAGAGAAACTCTGATTGTTTCACCTATTCCGTCAGCAAGAAGAGAACCTATTCCGATTGAAGATTTTACAATCCCGCTCTTGTATGTACCGGCTTCTGTAACACCGATATGCAAAGGGTAATCAAAAGCTTCCCTTGCTAAGCGGTATGCAGCGATGGTCTTTTTTACATCCGATGACTTCATTGAAATAACCGTATCGTAAAATCCGTACTTTTCAAGAATTTTTACGTGTCCCATTGCTGATTCAACCATCGCTTCGGGAGTTGCTTCACCATATTTTTCAAGCAGTTCCTTTTCAAGCGAACCACCGTTTACACCGATACGGATTGGAATGTTTCGTTTTTTTGCTTCTTCGCACACAGCTCTTGCACGGTCTTCTGAGCCTATATTTCCGGGATTTATGCGAATCTTGTCGATTCCTCTTTCCATACACATCAAAGCAAGACGATAATCAAAGTGAATATCCGCTACAAGAGGTATGCTTATATTATTTTTTATTTCGTAAATTGCTTTTGCACTTTCCTCATCAAGAACCGCCACACGAACAATTTCACAGCCTGCCTTTTCAAGCTGATGAATCTGTGCAACGGTTTTTTCTGCATCTGCAGTATATGCCGTTGTCATTGACTGAATGGCAACAGAATTTCCGCCGCCTATTTCAACATTTCCGATTTTTACTTTGCGGATATTTTTCATGATAATTCTCCTTATTTTTTAGATTCTTCGACTACGCTGCCGCTTCTCTCAGAATGACAAAATTACTTCATTTACGGTCATGCTGAGTCTGTCGAAGCATCTCAAAGTCTTATACAAAATCTCAAAAAATCTGTTTAGATTGTTTCGAATGCCATAAACTTGTCAATCCGATTCTGATGCCTTCCGCTCTGAAATTCTGCATTGAGGTACGCATTTACAATTTCAAGAGCAAGGTCACAGCCCGTAATTCTTTCACCAAGACAAATTACATTTGCATTGTTATGTTCCTTTGTCATTCTTGCGCTGTATGTATCTGTTACATGAGCGGCACGGATTCCGTCAACCTTGTTTGCAGCCATACTCATTCCTATGCCTGTTCCGCAGATAAGTATGCCCTTTTCACATTCGCCGCTGATTACTGCATCACAAACCTTTTTTGCATAATCAGGATAATCGCAGGAATCTGTACTGTATGTTCCAAAATCTTTGTATTTCAATCCTTTTCCTTCAAGAAAAGTCTTTATTGTTTCCTTTAAATTAATACCGCCATGGTCACATCCGATTGCTATCATTTTAAAATTCTCCTTTTTGCATAATATACTAATTTAATTGTATCAAATTTTTTTTCAAATATCAATGATTTTGACAAAAAATATTATATATGTTATAATATTATTAATAAAAAGAAGGGAGATATAATATGGACTATATGAATGAATATAAGCTCTGGCTTGAAAACGTAAATGAAACAGAAAAAGCTGAGCTTGAAGCAATACAAAATGACGAAAATCAAATAAAGGACAGATTCTATCAGTCTCTGGAATTCGGAACAGCGGGTCTTCGCGGAGTTCTTGGTCTCGGTCTCAACAGAATGAACGAATACGTTGTTGCCCGTGCAACTCAGGGTCTTGCGAATCAGCTGAAGAAAACAAATCCCGATGCTGAAAACATAAGCGTTTCAATTGCATATGACAGCCGTATCAAGTCAGAAGAATTTGCAAAGGTTTCAGCCTGTGTTCTTGCGGCAAACGGAATCAAAGTACATATCTTTTCAGAATTAAAGCCCGTTCCTGAGCTTTCCTTCTCTATCCGCCACAAAAAGGCAACAGCAGGTATCGCAATAACCGCAAGCCACAATCCAGCAAAATACAACGGCTACAAGGTTTACGGCAATGACGGTGCACAGCTCAATCCCGACCTTGCGTCAATTGTTCTTGAAGAAATAGAAAAGACACCTATATTCGGGGGTGCAAAGCTCATAGACTTTGACGAAGGTGTAAAGCTGGGAATAATTGAAATTATGGGTGACGATGTTGAAGAAGAATATTTGAACAATGTTCAAATGCAATGTATGAATCCTGATCTTGTACGTGAAAAAGGAAAAGAACTCAAATTTGTTTATACTCCCTTCCACGGAACGGGAAACAAACCCGTAAGAAAAATACTTAACCGTATAGGCTTTGAAAACGTAATTATAGTAAAAGAACAGGAAAACCCTGACGGCAACTTTCCGACAGTAAAATCACCCAATCCGGAAAATAAAGAAGGCTTTGAAATTGCAATAAAGCTTGCAAAGGAAAACGGTGCTGACCTTATTATAGGAACAGACCCCGATGCCGACAGAGTAGGTATTCTTGTGCGTAATGAAGAAGGCGAATATACCGTTCTCACAGGAAATCAGACGGGTGTTCTTCTCACCGAATATATTCTCAGTATGAGAAAGGAAAAAGGAATCCTTCCAAAAGACGGCTATGTGGTGAAAACCATAGTTACAACAAATATAACAAAGGATATTTGTGACTTTTACGGCGTTGAAATGAAAGAAGTTCTCACAGGCTTCAAATTTATTGGTGAAAAAATAAAAGAATCCGAAGAAACAGGAATCGGAACATATCTTTTTGGCTTTGAAGAAAGCTACGGTTGCCTTGCAGGTACTTATGCAAGAGACAAGGATGCAGTTGTTGCATCAATGCTTGTTGCTGAAATGGCACTTTATTACAGAGAGCAGGGTCTGAGCCTTTATGACCAGCTTATGAATATCTACAAAAAATACGGATACTATGACGAATTTGTTGTTTCTGTAACAATGGAAGGTATTGAAGGAATAGAAAAAATAAAATCAATTATGGAAGAGGTAAGAAAAAATCCTCCAAAAACCGTTGGAGGAAAAAAAGTTCTTGCTGTCCGTGATTACAGTAAATCAGAACGTCTTGACCTTGAATCTCAAAAGAAAGATGAAATTCTTCTGCCAAAATCAAACGTAATTTATCTTGAGCTTGAGGACAAAAATAACTTTATTATACGTCCTTCGGGAACAGAACCAAAAATAAAGCTCTACTGTATGCTTTGCGGAAAATCTCATGAGGAAACTGAGGAGATAAAAACAAAGGTTCAGGAAGATATAAAAAACATAATAAAGTAATAATAATTTTTTACTTATTTATAAATAGTAAGGGCGGGGATAAAACCCCGCCCATTTGTTATAGTTATAAATATTACATTATACATAATTTTTCTGATATTTCATCATAAAGCTTCACAGCATCCTCTTTTTGTGCAAAGCCCTGAGAAAAAGCAGTTGCACTTCCGCAGGAAAGACCAAAAACAAAAGCTTTTTCCAAATCCTTTGAAATTCCGTATTCAAACAAAAATCCCGCAACCACAGAATCTCCTGCACCCGTGGAATTGACAAGCATGCCCTTTGGTGACGGACAAAAATAAGCTTTTCCTTCTTCACTCAAAAAAGCTCCTCCGTCCTTTCCCATAGAAACAATTATGTTTTGTGCTCCCATATTCTGAAGCTTTTTTGCAGCCTCTATAATCTTTTCTTTTGAATCAAGCTTCTCACCAATAATCTCTTCAAGCTCAAAATTGTTTGGTTTTATCAAAAAAGGTCTGTACTTCAGTGTATTTTTCAAAAGCTCCTTTTCTGCATCCACAACAAAATGTATATTCTTTGAAGAAAGCTTTTTCATTATATCAGCATAAAAATCTTTTCCAAACCCCAAAGGTATACTTCCCGCAAGAACAAGAGTATCTCCGTCCTTCAATTCTTCAAGCTTTTTTTCAAGACATTTTATCTCCTTTTTCGAAACAAAGGGTCCGGGAGAATTAATTTCGGTTTCCTTTTCATCCTTCAGCTTCAGATTTATTCTTGAAATGCCATCTTCAAGCTGAACAAAATCAGTTTTTATTCCCTGACTTTTCAACTCATCTTCAATAAACCTTCCCGTAAAGCCTCCCAAAAAACCAAGTGCACAGCTTTCTCTACCCATATTCTTGAGAACCACAGAAACATTTATTCCCTTGCCTCCTGCAACAAAGGCTTCACTTTTGCTACGGTTAACCGCACCAATATTCAGGTTTTCAATTTCTGATATATAATCAATAGAAGGATTCAGAGTTAATGTGTAGATCATATTAATTTCCATAGCCTTTCTGCCGCAGGCAGGATTAACGTGATTTTTCACGTTAATCTCTCACACAAAAAACAAATGTTCGATCAAAATTTTCAGTCCTATTATAATAAGAACACTGCCGCCAAATATCTCTGCTTTTTCTCTCAGAAATTTTCCGACAGTTTTTCCTATATAAACTCCTGTAAAACTCAATACCAGAGTTATAACACAAATAACAACTGCAGCATTAATTATATTTATACCCAGAGCTGCAAAGGTAACACCCATCGCAAGAGCATCAATACTTGTTGCAACAGCCTGAAAAAAAAGCTCTTTTACCGTCAGATTTTTACATTCACATTCCTCAGGATTTTTTATGGCTGATATTGCTTCCTTTATCATATTAAAGCCTATAAGCGAAAGAATAACAAAAGCAATCCAATGGTCAACACTTTTTATCAGCTCCGAAAAAATTATTCCTGCATAATAACCTATAAGAGGCATTATTCCCTGAGCAATGCCAAAAAAAAGTCCTACCTTCAAGGCATCAGAAAATTTTATTTTTTTCAGACACATTCCGTTTGTTATTGAAACCGAAAATGCATCCATAGCAAGACTCAATCCTGAAAACAGTACAGTAAGATACATATATAAATTACTTCCTTTTTATTTTTTTATTTTGTTTGCACGTCTCGGAAACTGCGAAGAAGTTTCTTTTATCTTTTCAATAATAACTATTTTTCTAACAATATCCGACTGCGGAATTTTTACTTCTTTTATATCAGTTATTTTTCCGCCCAAAGAACCTATCATTGCCTTTGCGTCATCAATTTCTTCATCAACCTCAAACTGTTTGAATGCAGCAAATATTCCGCCCACCTTTACAAAAGGAAGACAATATTCACACAGAACCTTCAGATTTGCAACAGCACGCGAAACAGCACAGTCATACTTTTCACGGTACTTTTTGTCTCTTCCTGCCTCCTCTGCTCTTGCATGTACAAATTCTGCATTTTGAAAGGAAAGTTCACTTGACACTTCACGCAAAAAGCCTATTCTTTTATTAAGTGAATCCATAAAGGTAAAATCAAGGTCACTTCTCATAATTTTTATGGGAACACCGGGAAAGCCTGCACCTGTTCCAACATCAATAACCTTTGAACCTTCACGTATATCAATTGCACTAAGAGGAACAACACTGTCAAGAAAGTGCTTGACCGAAATACCGTCAGGATCGGTTACAGCCGTAAGATTCATTTTTTCGTTCCATTCAACAAGAAGCTGTGAGAACTTTTCAAACTTTTCAATTTTTTCTTCATTTATATCAAAACCGCTCTCCAAAAGACCGTTTTTTAATATTTCTTTATTCATATCTTTTTCTGCCTTATAAAAATCAGATTTTTCGCTATGTCCCAGAATAACCAAGACTCACCTTTACATAAAATCGTCACCCTGAGCAAAGACGAAGGGTCTATTACATTTTTTTATAACTAAAAATTAAAAGAGAGTACAACTGACGCAGCACTCTCTTTAAAAAATTTTGAATTTTATTATGCCTGAGGAGCGTCTACGGGACAAGCACCTGCACAGCTGCCGCAATCAATGCAAGCATCAGCGTCAATAACGTACTTTCCATCACCCTCAGAAATTGCATCTACGGGACATTCGCCAACGCAAGCACCGCACATGATGCAATCATCACTAATTGTATAAGCCATTTTTTTCACCTCTTATATGTAATATAGTTATGATGCCATATCATCACAATCATATAATATATTATTTTAAACAATTTGTCAATAAAAAATTTATTTCAATAAACTAAAAGTTATCCACACAATTCTACTGATAACTTTTTTACTGAAAGTGAATAATTTTTTCTAATTTCTCTGTTTGTGGATTATGTTTATAACTTTTCACACTTATCAACATAGATTTAAACATAATCTTTTCCTTTTATATCAACCGTTTCAAAGGTTTTTCACATTATCAACAGCACCTACAATAACTACAACAACACAAATAATATATATTATATTTATATTATAAAAATTTTTTTACAACACTTTTTTATTTAAAAATCGCAACCATAAAAAAAAAGACTGTTTTTTTTCTTTTTATATACTTCTTTTTTAACCTTTTCAAAAGACCATTTACTGTAAAAATAAAAAAAACCCCCCATAAATCGCAAAAAATGATTGATTTTATTACCCACATATGTTATAATATAATCGGCTGAAAAGGATAATATTTTAACCGAAGAAAGGGATTTTTCAAAAATGAACATAATATGCAACAAAAATATATTAAACGAAGCAATCAGTGTTGTTTCAAAAGCAGTTTCTTCACATTCAAACTTTCCCATACTTGAAGGTATTCTCATAAGAGCCGATATTGAAGGAAATCTTACTTTTGTTTCAAATGATATGGAAATGGGAATTGAAGCAAAAACCGAGGCGCGTGTTATCAAACCCGGTCAGACTGTTCTCAATGCAAAGATGCTTGGAAATATTGTGAAAAACCTTCCTTTGGATGAAGTTTATATAGAAACAAACGAAATCAATTTCTGTACCATAAGAAGCGGAAATGCAAAGTTTGAGATTATGGGTCTCAATCCTCTTGATTTTCCTGAGCTTCCTCAGGTTGATCCTGAATATTCAATAAAGGTAAAAAGCAATTCGCTGAAAGAAATGATTTCAAAAACAATTTTCTGTACATCCCTCAGCGAAAACAGACCTGTTCTCAAAGGATGTCTTGTCGAAATCCAAGGTTCTACCATAAAAATGATTGCAACAGACAGCTTCAAGCTTGCTGTGAGAACATATCATCTTGATACAGAATATCCGGAAAAGAGATTTATTATTCCCGGAAAGACTCTGGGTGAAATCTCAAAGGTCATAAAAGACGGTGATGAGCTTGTTGAGATAAACTGTACATCAAAAAATGCAGTTTTCATTTTTGACAACTGCAGGATTGTTACCCGTCTTATTGAAGGCGAATATCTCAAGTACGAAAGTGCAATCTACAACGATGCTGAAATAGAAATAACCTGTCCTCTTTATGAGCTTTATGACAGTGTTTACCGTGCATCTCTTATTATAAACGGAAACTCCAATGATGCTCCCGTAAAACTGAAAATTATGGAAAACAATATCAATGTCTCCTGCGAAACAATTATAGGAAACGTTGATGATAATATCAGTGTTGAGACGGGTGAAGCAAATCTTGAAATAGGTTTCTTTAATGAATTTCTTATTGATGTGCTGAGAGCCTGCGATGACGAAACTGTAAAGATAAAATTCAAGAAAAATATCAATCCTATGATAATAACTCCTGTTGAAGGAGACGAATATCTCTATCTTCTTCTTCCGAGAAAGCTCAAATAATGATTGTAAAAGACATAGAATTTTGTAATTTCAGAAATTACAAAAAAGAAAAAATAGAATTTCACGAAAAACTGAATATAATCTACGGTAACAATGCTCAGGGAAAAACAAATATCCTTGAGGGAATATATCTTTTTTCTCTGGGAAAGTCAAACCGTGCTTCAAAGGATTTTGAAATGATAAGATTCGGTGAAGAATGTGCTGAAATCCTGATGAACTTTATTTCAAAAGAAAATGAAACAAGCGGAGAAGTTGTTATAGACAGAAGAAAAAGAAAAAAAGTTCTCATAAACGAGATTCCCGTCAAGAAAAACAGCGATTTGGTCGGAAAGTTCAATGTTGTTTTTTTCGGACCCGAATATCTAAGTCTTATCCGTGAAGGACCGAAGAAAAGGCGTAAAAATATTGATATAATGATAAGTCAGCTGAAAATCGGTTATGTAAATGTTCTTGCAGATTACAAAAAGCTGATTGAACAGAAAAACAGTCTTCTGAAAGAAGATTTTCCTGACAAGCTTCTTCTTTCGGTAATAAATGAAAAAATAAAAGAAATGTCGGTTTATATAATAAAAAACCGTTACGAATATATAAAAAAGATTGAAAAAATAGCAAAAAAAATTCAGCTTGATATTTCTCAGGGAAAAGAAGAACTGAAGATGGATTATGTATCCTGTGGTTTGAATATTGATGAAAAAATAATAGAAAATCTCGAAAAAAAGCTTTTTGAAAAAGCTGATGAAGTTTTTTTGAGGGAAATGAGATACAGAGAATCTATATTCGGTCCGCACCGTGATGATATAGAATTCAAAATAAACGGTGAGGATTTGAAGCTTTTCGGGTCTCAGGGTCAGCAGAAAACTGCAATTCTTGTTCAGAAGATTGCAGAAGTCGAACTTTTTCGTGAAGAAATAGGTGAATATCCTGTTCTGCTTCTTGATGATATAATGAGCGAGCTGGACAGCATCCGTCAGGATTATATTCTCAACAAGCTTCGTAATATGCAGATTTTTATTACCTGTACGGACAGAGAAAAATTTTCTGAAATGACCTCGGGAAAGTTTATAAAAATAGAAAAAGGAAGTGTTTCTGAATGTACCTGCATTTAGGCTGTGATACAGTTGTGAACACAAAAAATATAATATCAATTCTTGATCTTGAAAGTACCTCAATTTCAAAATATTCAAAAGAGTTTTTGAAAATAGTTGAGGAAGAAGGCTTTGTGAGAAATGTTTCTGAAGAAATTCCAAAGTCCTTTGTTATATGTGAGGAAGACGGTCAGTCGGTAGTTTATATTACAAATATCTCAACAAAGGCTCTTGCGGGAAGAATAAAGAAATACAAAGAGATTTGATTTAAAAACTCCCCAATTTCGGGTCAGAAAGGTAAAGGTTAAAGATTATGTCGGAAAGTATAACAAATGTACCTGTTGAAAGTTCTTATGACGAAAGTAATATTCAGGTTCTTGAAGGTCTTGAAGCAGTAAGAAAAAGACCCGGTATGTATATCGGTTCAACTACTTCAAGGGGTCTTCACCATCTTGTTTATGAAATTGTGGATAACTCAATCGACGAAGCTCTTGCAGGGTACTGCAAAGAAATTCAGGTTACCATAAAAGAGGATAATTCAATAACAGTTCGTGATGACGGTCGTGGTATACCCGTTGGTATTCAGGCACAGACAGGTCTTCCTGCTGTTGAGGTTGTTTTCACGGTTCTTCACGCAGGCGGAAAGTTTGGCGGCGGCGGATACAAGGTATCAGGCGGTCTTCACGGTGTTGGTGCGTCTGTTGTTAATGCTCTTTCCGAATATCTTGAGGTTGAAATCTGTGACGGAAAAAATGTTCATTATCAGAAATACGAAAGAGGTTCAAAGCTTGATGAACTGAAGGTTATCGGAACAACCGACAAAACCGGAACCTTTGTTCATTTTAAGCCTGACCATCTTATTTTTGAAGATTTGATTTACGATTATGATATACTTCTCAAGAGGCTTCGTGAACAAGCTTTTCTGAATGCAGGTGTAAAAATTATTCTTAAGGACGAGCGTCCCAATGAAAAGGAAACAGAGCGTCAGGATATTCTGCATTATGAAGGCGGTATAAAGGAGTATGTTGAATATCTCAACAGAAACAAAACTGCAGTGCATGAAGGCGTTATTTATGTAAATTCAATACGTGAAAATTCTGAAGCAGAAATTGCAATTCAGTATAATGACGGCTATACTGAAGATATTATGAGTTTTGCAAACAATATCAACACAACAGAAGGCGGAACTCACGAAACAGGATTTAAAGCAGCACTTACAAAGGTTATAAACGATTATGCAAGAAAGTACAAGATGCTGAAGGATAATGACGAAAACCTCAAGGGTGAGGATACTCGTGAAGGTATAGCCTGCGTTATTTCAGTAAAGGTAACAGAAGCTCAGTTTGAAGGACAGACAAAAACAAAGCTGGGCAACAGCGAAATGAGAACCATTGTAGAAAAAATGGTAAATGAAAAGCTTAGTGAATTCTTTGAAGAAAATCCTGCTGTTGCAAAGATTGTTGTAGAAAAAGCAATGATGGCATCACGTGCCCGTGAAGCTGCAAAAAAGGCAAGAGAAAGTACCAGAAGAAAATCTGCTCTTGAATCAAGCACTCTTCCCGGTAAGCTTGCAGACTGTTCTTCACGTGATACTGAATTCACCGAGATTTATATTGTCGAGGGTGACTCTGCGGGCGGCAGTGCAAAGCAGGGCCGTGACAGACGTTTTCAGGCAATTCTTCCTCTTTGGGGAAAAATGCTCAATGTTGAAAAGTCACGCCTTGACAAGGTCTATTCAAACGAAAAATTACTTCCTGTTATTACTGCTATCGGTGCAGGTATAGGAAGTGAATTTGATATTTCAAAAATTCGTTACGGAAAAATTGTAATTATGGCCGATGCCGACGTGGACGGTGCACATATCAGAACTCTTCTCCTGACATTCTTCTTCCGTCACATGGAACCCCTTATCCGAGAAGGCCACGTTTATATTGCTCAGCCGCCTCTTTACAAGGTTTACAAGGGTAAGAAGGTAATTTATGCATATAACGATGAGGATTTGAAAAAAGCTCTTGAAGAAATTCCCGATGCATCCATCCAGAGATACAAAGGTCTTGGTGAAATGAATCCTGAACAGCTCTGGGAAACAACAATGGACCCCGAAAGAAGAATTATGCTTCGTGTTGACCTTGAAGATGCAAGACGTGCAGATGAAATTTTCACTGTTCTTATGGGTGACAAGGTTGAACCCAGACGTGAGTTTATAGAGGAACATTCGAAGTCTGTAATTAATCTTGATATATAAGACTAATGACAAACGATAAATTCAAGGCATGCTGAGCCTGTCGAAGGATAAAGTAAGGTCATGCTGAGCCTGTCGGAGCATCTATAAAAAAATAAACAAGATGTTTCGACTTCGCCTGCGGCTTCGCTCAACATGACATAACGTCACCCTGAGTTTGTCGAAGGGTCTGAAAAGAGAATGTTTATTATGTTTTATGTTTATATGCTAACAAATTATAATAATAATGTATTATATATTGGTGTGACAAACAATCTTGAAAGGCGTTTGTATGAACATAAAAATAAAATAATAAAGGGGTTTACTGAAAAATACAATCTAAATAAACTGGTTTATTATGAAACATCTGATACTCCTGAAGATGCTATAAAAAGAGAAAAACAACTTAAGGGATGGAAAAGAGAAAAAAGAATAAACTTATTGAATCATTAAATCCAAGTTGGGAAGATTTATCAAGTAATTGGTAAAAGTATAGTCATCCTGAGCGTAGTCGAAAGATAAAGTATAGTCATGCTGAGCCTGTCGGAGCATCTATAAAAAACAAATAAGATGTTTCGACTTCGCCTGCGGCTTCGCTCAACATGACATAACGTCACCCTGAGCCTGTCGAAGGGTCTAAAAAGAATAAAAAGAATAAAGGTGTAAAACTATGAGCAAAGCAGATAAAATCTTTGTGGAAATGTGCAAGGATATAATTGAAGACGGCTGGTCGGATGAAGGCCTTGATGTACGTCCGAAATGGGAGGACGGAACTCCTGCACATACCGTAAAAAAATTCGGTGTTGTGAACAGGTATAATCTTGCTGAGGAATTTCCAATTTTGACTCTCCGTCCCACATATCTCAAAAGTGCTATTGATGAAATTCTCTGGATATGGCAGAAAAAATCAAATAATATCAAGGATTTGAAAAGTCATATATGGGACAGCTGGGCTGATGAAAACGGCTCAATCGGAAAAGCCTACGGCTATCAGATGGGTGTAAAGCACAAATACAAAGAGGGCGAGTTTGATCAGGTTGACAGAGTTCTTTTTGACCTGAAAAACAATCCTCAAAGCCGCAGAATTATGACAAATATATATGTGCATCAGGATTTGAATGAAATGAATCTTTATCCCTGTGCATACAGTATGACATTCAATGTTACTGGAAACAAGCTGAATACAATTCTTAATCAGCGTTCTCAGGATACATTGACTGCAAACAGTTGGAATGTTTGTCAGTATGCAGTGCTTACACATATGTTTGCACAGGTAAGCGGTCTTGAAGTAGGCGAATTTGTTCATGTTATTGCCGATGCTCATATTTATGACAGACATATTCCTCTTGTTGAGGAGCTTATCAGCCGTGAACAGTTTGATGCACCGAAGCTTATAATCAACAAGGATATAAAGAATTTCTATGATTTTACTCCCGATGACTTTGTACTTGAAAATTACAAAGCCGGTGAACAGATAAAAAATATTCCCGTTGCAATTTAATGAAGAAAGGAAAAATAATATGAACATAATTGCGGCTGCAGATTTGAATTGGGGAATAGGAAAAGACAATGACTTGCTTGACCATATTCCGGAGGATATGAAATTTTTTCGTGAAAAAACAACAGGTTCGGCTGTTATTATGGGGAAAAATACTTTTCTTTCTTTCCCAAATCAGAAACCTCTTCCAAAACGTTTGAATATTGTTCTTACAAGTGACAAAAGCTTTGCGCCTGAGGGTGTTACTGTGTGCAGGTCAATGGAAGAAGCAATAGATACGGCAAAAAAAGAATATGATAATGAAAAAATATTTTTTATCGGCGGTGAATCAGTATATCGCGAAGCCGAAAAATATGCTGATACTGCGTATATAACAAAAATAGAAAAGGAATATGAAGCTGACAGATTTTTGTTGAACTTTGATGAAAAAGACAACTGGTATATTGCAAATGAAGAAATGATGAAAACAGAAAAGGGTATTTATATTACCTTTGTGACTTATAAAAAAACTGTATAAAAAAGGGCTTATGAGCCCTTTTTGTGCATAATAAAATGTTTCGGACAGTCAGAAAGAGAGTAGAAAAATGATTGAAGTAAAAAATCTGACAAAAACATACAAGATTTATGATAAGCCTTTTGATAGAATAAAGGAGTCTCTTTTTCCTCGGTTTTATGAGAATAAAATCAAGGAATTTAATGCTCTTTTTGATGTTAATTTTGTTATAGAAAAAGGCGAAACCGTGGGTATAATAGGAAAAAACGGTTCAGGGAAGTCAACACTTCTGAAAATTCTCACAGGGGTTATAAACCAGACCTGCGGAGAAAAGGTTATGGACGGAACTGTGTCTGCTCTATTGGAGCTTGGTGCAGGATTCAATCCTGAATACACGGGTATAGAAAATATATATCTCAACGGAACAATTATGGGAATGAAGAAGGAAGAGGTAGACGAAAAGATAAATGATATAGCAGAATTTGCTGAAATCGGAGATTTTATAAACCGTCCCGTAAAGAATTATTCAAGCGGTATGTTTGTACGTCTGGCTTTTGCTGTTGCAATCAATACCGACCCTGATATTCTGATTGTTGACGAGGCTCTGGCAGTTGGTGACTACCGTTTTCAGGCAAAATGCTACAACAAGTTTGAAGAGCTGAAGGAAAAAGGAAAAACCATTCTTTTTGTAAGTCATGATATTGATGCTGTACGCCGTTTCTGCACAAGGGCAATCTGGATAGACAACGGAAAGGTTGTTCTGGACGGTGACGTGAATGAGGTTACTTCAAAGTATATGGAGTTCATAACAAGCAACGCTGCATCGGCAGAGGAGCTTTTTGCAAAAGAGAAAGAAAAAATAACTGTAAGAATTGATGAAATAAAAGAATTTAATGAAATAAACCGTTTTGGTTCGGATGTGGGTTGCATAAAAAATGTAAGACTTCTAAAAAACGGAATGGAAACAGAAATATTTGAATGCGGTGAGAATATTACAATTGAAACAGTTGTGGATATTCCAAAAGAAGCAAACCTCCAGAATGTAGGCTTTGCTGTGGCACTGAAAAACAAGAACGGTCTTGATATGCTTGTTTCTGCGATTCACGATGTAGAAAAAAGATTCAAAAAAACAGGAAGAAACATAGTGAGAGTTACCTTTCCAATGTATCTGAATGTGGGTGAATATACAGTTATTTCAAGCCTCGAAAAAAGGGAAACCGTGCCTATTCAGTATTATGATTATATAGAGGGTGCGGCTTATGTAAAGGTAATATGTGACAAAGAACATTTTGGTGTTTTGAATGTTCCTGCAGAAATTGTTATAGGAGAATAGCTATGAAAAACCAAAAAAATGTTGAAATAAATTCCGGTGATTATTGGGAAAAACGCTTTGCCAGCGGTGACTGGGATCTCAATGAAGGACGTGAGCAGAGCATATTTTTTTATGAGCTGGCTGTCAATAATTTTCCCGTATGGCTGGGTGAGGATGCAAAAAAGAACCGTCTTTCCGTCTGTGACATAGGATGTGCAGAGGGTGAAGGTGTAAATGTTCTTGGAAAATATTTTACGGAAAGTGAAATTACAGGCACCGATATTTCCGAATCTGCTCTTGAGATTGCCAAAAAAAGATACCCAAAGTATAATTTTGTGAAGGATGATGTGAACAACTTCAAATCGGAGTTTGACATAATTTTTTCCTCAAATACTCTGGAGCACTTCACAAACGGCGGTGAGCTTTTGCGAAAGCTGATGAAAAACAGCCGAAAATACTTTGTTGTTCTTTTGCCGTTCAGAGAATTTGACAGAATTGACGAGCATTTTTATACCTTTGATTACAAGACATTCTCTCTGATAAACGAAGAATTCAATCTTATATTTTTCAAAGAAATTGACTGCACTTATATTGAAGGTACTCAATGGCCCGGAAAAGAAATCCTTGTAATCTATCAGCGAAAAGATACAGAAGGAATAAAAGACAGAACTCTTGAGGATATTGGAGAAGGCCTTCTGGATTCTTTGAACATTGCTCAAAATAATGTAGAAAATCTTGGCGCAAAAATAAAAGAGCTTCAGCAAAATCTTGAAGAAGAAAAAGGAAGAAGTATTCAGCTTGAAGAGAGAATAGAAGCGGACAGAAATGCAATTATGCAGATTCAGTTTGAAGCTCATCAGCACAAGCAGGAGGAGCTTGACCTTCACGAGACTTATGTATGGCGTACGGGTTTGAAAATAGAAAAAATTCTTCAAAAAACCGGTATTTCATTCATACGTTCTCTTTTGGTGCTTTCGGATTACAAGAGAATGGGTCTTTTTGTTACATTGCGAAAAGGCCTGAATGAAGCTATGAACCGTGAGAACGTAACTCACAAAAAACGCAGAAAGCTTCAGCTTTGCAGAGCAAAATTCAACAGATACAAAAAAGAACGCAACAATGCTATGGGTGACATTCTTTCTTCATTCAAAACACCTTGTGAAGAAGGGCTTGTTTCCATTGTTCTGCCTGTTTTCAACGGTGAAAGTGTTCTTGCAGAATCAATTGAATCCGTTCTGGCACAAAGCTACGGGAATTTTGAGCTTATTGTGGTTAATGACGGCTCAACGGATAAAAGTCTTGAAATAGCCGAAAGGTATGCAGAAAAAGATAACAGAATAAAAATAATCAGCCAGTGCAACAAAAAGCTTCCTACAGCACTGTCTGTTGGTTTCCGTAAGGCAAAGGGTGAATTTTTGACCTGGACAAGTGCGGACAATATTATGCTTCCTGACTGCTTGAAGATTCTTGTTGAGAATCTTGAAAAAAAACCTGATACTGCTATGGTTTTCGGAAATATGCGTCTTATAAACAGCAAGGGAAAAATAAAAAGAGGTCATTTCTGGTTTGAAAAACCCTTCTTTTCGGGCAATGTGTCTCTGCCCAAATCTGTTGAAAGCCTGAATACCTTTGCAAATAACACAATCGGTGCAGCATTTATGTACAGAAAATCTGCGGCATTTTTGCTTGAAGATTATTCAAAATACAAGACAAATCTTGAAGATTACGACTACTGGATGAGAATGAATTCCTTGCTCAGAATAGAGCATATTGATGAAGACAAGCCTCTTTATCTTTACAGAATTCACGATGAATCTCTCACTGCTCACGACAAGGAGCTGGGTATAACAAAGAACCGTTACAAGCTGATGGTGCTTGATGACTTCAGACGTGATTTTTATATGTCGGTTATGGTATGGATAATAGAAACTGAGGACAGCGAAAATATACATTACAAGGAATTTGTGAAGGCGGTTGAGAATGCAGGACATATGATTTTCAGCCGTGAAGAGGCGAACTCTGTTTCAGCTCCCGAGAATTATTCCTGTTTTTGTTATGCATATTTCGGAAAGGCTGAAAATGCTTCGACAGACGGCATCAACATAAATCTTTCAGGTTCGGTTCTGGTGTGTGATGAGCCTTGTGAAAAGGATGGATTTGATCTTTTGGTTACCTGCAACTCCGATGCGAAAATTTTTGATGCAGGGGATTACAGAGGCTGGTTCGGTGCAAAGGACGGAAAAGCTGTTTTTGATATTGCCGATACAAAAATAAAGAACAAAATTTTGTACCGTCTTGAAAAAATGATTGATGACCCTGACGATTATCAGAGAAAGATTTCTATAATTATCTGTACCTATATGAGAGGCGAAAAGCTGATTGACGCAATCTGGTCGGTAATCCGTCAGTCAATGAGCAAAAAGGAATATGAAATTATAATTGTGGACAATGCTCCCACAACGTCCGGAATAAGAGAAACTGTTGATGATTTCAGAAAAAAATACAGCGATAATGAAGGATTTATCAGGTATATAGGTGTTCCGCAAAAGGGTTTGTCCTATGCACGTAACGCAGGAATGTGGAACGCAAAGGGTGAATATCTTCTGTTCCTTGATGATGATATTCTGGCGGATTATTATTTGCTGGAGGAAATATTCACGGGCTTCAAATATCATCCTCACGTTGGCATTGTGGGAGGCCAGGTTATTCTTGAAAGACCCTTCCCAACTCCCAAGGTTCTCAGAAAAGGCTGGGAAAGTCTCTGGAGTCAGTTCAAGATATCAGGAAATACCTTCAGGGAGGTTACTCAGCAGTTTGAATTCCCTTACGGTGCAGATTACGGTGTACGCCGAAGTGCAATCTGGAGAATCGGCGGTTTCCGTATGTGTTACGGCAGAGTGGGTAATGATTTTGCAGGCGGCGAGGAAACAGCTCTTGCCTTCAAAATGCTTGATATAGGCTACGGTATCGGTCTTCAGCCGAGAGCAAAGGTTCTGCACAGAGTTGACCATTCACGATTCACTCACGAACACGTGAAAAAGACTATCCGTGCAGGAGTTCTCACCACTTACAGATTCTTCTGCGACCTTCATACCGATATTGGCTGGACGCGCAGATATGCCAAAAATCAGATAAAAATTACCCAGAAGGAAATAAATATTCTTACAAGAAAAAATGCAGACAGTCTTGATATATTCTACAAAAAATCATATCTTGATGCATGGCAGAGACTTCTTGAGTATATTCAGGAAACCGAAGCGGAAAGGTAGGAAGGAAAATGTTCAGTTATTTAAAAAAGTTATTTTTCGGAGTGAATGAGCCTGAAGAAAAGGTTCTGAATCTTTATCAGTACAAGTTTCTGAGATATAAAGAGGAACGTGACAAAAAGTATCCTCTTGATTTGAAAAAAGTTCACGTTCCACAGAAGAAGGATATGATTTCTGTTATTCTGCCCGTTTTCAACGGCGGTGATATTCTGGCAGATTCAATTGAATCTGTTCTGAGACAAACATATTCCAACTTTGAGCTTATTATCATAAACGACGGTTCAAAGGATAATACTCTTGAAATTGCACGCAGTTATGAAAAGAAGGACAGCAGAATACGTGTGCTTACACAGGAGAACAAGAAAATTCCCAGAACCCTTTCAAGAGGCTTTCGTGAGGCTGTGGGCGAATTCCTTACGTGGACAAGTGCTGACAATGTTATGGACGACAATTTTCTTGAAAAAATGGTGGGTGATTTGAAATCAAAACCCGATGCTGCAATGATTTGGGGGAATATGCGTCTTATTGATGCAAAGGGAAAGAAACTGAAGAATCATGGTTGGTTTGAATATCCTATGGGAAGCTCAAACGTTATGTTTCCGCACAACGCCTTTGAGCTTAATACCTATGCCAACAACACAATCGGTGCGGCATTTATGTACAGAAAGGTCGCTGCTGAAATTTTAGGCTGTTATTCAAGCTACAAGCATACTCTTGAGGATTATGATTACTGGATGCGGATGAATTCTCTCTTTCAGCTGAGACACACGGATTTTTCTGAGCCGGTATATTCCTATCGTTGGCACGACGGTTCACTGACGGCAAAGGACAAGGAGCTAGGCATAACAAAGAACCGTTACAAGCTTATGGTTTTTGACGATTTCAGACGGGATTATTATCTTGCACCGCTTATCTGGTATGTCTGCAGTGATGAAAAAAATGCAGCTTTAGCTGATGAATTCAGAAAAAAAATAATTGAAACAGGACATATATTGGTGGAAAAAGAGGATTTTGCGGATATGTTCTTTGGCAAAGGTGTTTCCAATCTTGTATTTGCAGATTTTGGCGGTGCAGGTTGTGACACGGTTTTGCCTTTTGATGCAATAAAAGTCGGAATAAATACTTCAAAATCCGAAAGCTATGGTTTTGTCACAGCCTTGACCGATGATGCGGATGAAGGCTTTGACGGCTATTGTGTTGATGATGTTGAAACACTGTTCTCCTTTATTGATGCAAAGGCAAAAAATGATATTCTTTACAGCATAGAGGGACGATTGGACAGCGAAACCGAATTTTCAAAGAAGGTTTCTGTTGTGCTTTGCACACACAAGATTTCTGAAACACTTTCTGACTGTATGGAGGCTCTTTGCAACCAGAGTGAAAAATCGGAAAACTTTGAAATTGTGTTTGTAAATAACAATTTCCGTGACAGAGAGTTGAAGGAATTTGTTCAGGAAACAAAGAAAAAATACGGTGATGTTGAAATAAATTACATAACAGCACCCCAGAAAGGCTTGTCCTTTGCCAGAAACTGCGGTATGTGGGAAGCCAAGGGTGAAATTGTACTTTATGTGGACGACGACTCTATTGCATCACCCAATCTGATAAGTGAAACAATAAAATCCTTTGAAGGTCGTGAGGATCTGGGTACCTGCGGCGGTCAGGTGCTGCTTACTGTTCCCAAGGAGGCCGAAGAGCTGGTAACTGAAAAAACCATCGGTCTCTGGAGCAACCTCAGTATTGAGGGCAAGGGCTTCAGATACGCAAAGGATTACGGTGATTTCCCCTACGGTGCAAACTTTGCTGTGAGAAACAGCTGTCTCAGAATGATTGGCGGCTTCAGATGCAATTACGGCAGGGTGGGAAATAACTTTGCCGGGGGCGAGGAGACCCTTGTATGCTTTATGATGGAGCAGATAAATATGAGGGTTGGTCTCAATGCGGATTCTGTGGTTGAACACCGTGTAAGTCCTGACAGATTTACTCTTGAGCATATAGAAAAGACAACCTGCTCGGGAATTATGACTCAGTACAGACTGAGAAGAGATTTGTATGCTCCTCAGGACTGGAACGATATAAATATAAAAGAACGTGCTCAAAAGGCTGAGAAAATGGCAAAGCTTTCAAAAGAAGGAACAGCCGATTTTGTTTATTATGCATCTACTGCAAAGGCTTTCAGAGAGGTTCTTGTATCAAGACAGAATGATTATGAATATCTGACAAAGAATAAATGCAGATAGAAATCGGAGAAACTGAATTATGTTCAAAAAAATGCAATGGAAAATAGTTGTTCTGTTCGTGGCACTGGTTCTTGCCATTATGCTTATTGTGGGAGTGTATATGTTCAACAGTATTGTAAAGATGTACACAAATTCTTTTAATGAACAGATGGACAAGGTTATGTCAGGCGATTTCACAACAGTTATAACAGAGATACTGACAAGCAATGCAAAGGCTGAGGAGCGTGTAAACAAAATAAATACAGTTATTTCGGCTTATTCTGCTCAGCTTGGACTTTCTGAACAGAGACAGTGTGCTGTGCTGAACGCCGCAGATGCATCAAGGGTTGTTTATACAGGTGCAAATGCCGAGGTTTTTGAGAAAACTCCCAACATTCTTCAGGCAATGACGGGTACTGTGGGCAAGGATGTACGTTTCTCGTCTGAGTATATGGATTATGCTTATTTTGTAAATGGCGGAAAAAACGGAAATTATATTATTTATGTGAAGGATAACAAAGAGGATATCAATGACCTGATTCAGAATATGCTTTACATTATTATTCAGGCATTGCTGTTCGGAAGTCTTGCGTCCATCTTTCTGGGATACTTTCTTTCAAGAACAATTACCAATCCTATTTCCATTCTTACCGAAAAGGCAGAAGACTTTGCCGAAAGAAACTTTGACTCAAATCTGGAGGTTTTCTCAAAGGATGAACTGGGAACTCTGGTTGAGACCTTTAACTATATGGGCGGAGTTATGAAAAATGCCATAAACGAGGTTGCAGGCGAAAAACACAAGCTGGAAGTTATACTTGAAAATATCAACAACGGTATAATAGCTTTTGGAACAAATCAGGAAATCATTTCAATTAATATGGCGGCAAAAAATATGCTGAACATTGATGAAACAGAAGGAATACTTTTTGATGATTTCTTCCGTGAGTTAAGCACAAATGTATGTATGGCTGAATTTATGTATCTCAAGAGATTCCGAACCGAGACACGTGATATGGTTGCCAACAACAAGCACATAAAGGCATATTTTCTTCCCTTCCGCATTGAAGAAAACAGTGTGGGAGGAGTGGTATGTGTATTCAATGATGTTACCGAAGAATTCAATCTTGAGTGGTCGCGGAAAAAGTTTGTTGCAGAGGTTTCGCATGAGTTGAAAACTCCTCTGACTACCATCGGCACATATACCGAAACTTTGATAGACAATTATCCTGTGGGCGAAGAAATGGAGCTTTCATTCCTCAAAACCATTCATAATGAAACAATAAAAATGACAAATCTTGTAAAGAACCTTCTTACTCTTTCAAAGTTTGATGCCCAGAGTGTTGAAATGAACAAGGAGGCGTTTGAGCTTGGAGAAATGCTTCGGGAGGTTGTGCAGACTTTCAGGGTGGAGGCCGAAAACAAAAATCAGGAGCTTATTTTCAATGTAGTAAACGTAATACCTATCGTATATGCAGACAAGTTTCAGCTTGAAAGAGCTGTGAAAAATATAATTTCGAACTCAATGAAATACACTCCCGAAAACGGACGTATCGGAGTTTTTGCAGGTTTTGTGAATAATGAGGCATACATAAAAATTGAGGATAACGGAATCGGTGTTCCTGAGGGTGATCTTGAGCACGTTTTTGACCGTTTTTATCGAGTGGACAAGGCACGTTCAAGAGAACAGGGCGGAACGGGTCTCGGTCTTTCAATTGCCAAGGAAATTATAGAGAATCACAAAGGTACAATAAGTATGGAAAGTGTTCACGGCGAATTTACCAGAGTGACCATTACTTTGCCCATAAATACTGAATAATTTCTGGTTTTTTATGCGAAAAAATACAGAATATAAAGTTTTTTTTCATTGACGAAACAAAAAAAATAGGGTATACTCATATAGAAAGCAAAAACCAAAGGGAAAGGAGAGGGAAAACTTATGGCAGAACAAAAAACAGTCATCAAATCGGTTTCAAAAAACAAAAAAGCATTTCATGATTACTTTGTTGACGACACATATGAAGCCGGAATATCCCTTTTCGGCACCGAGGTAAAATCTGTCCGTGAGGGGAAAATAAATCTCAAAGACAGCTATGTTTCTGTGAAAACAGGGGAGGCATTCCTTATAGGGATGCATATTTCTCCTTATGAAAAAGGAAACATCTTCAATCGTGACCCTCTCAGACAAAGAAAGCTTCTTCTTCACAGAAGGGAAATCAACAAGCTTATCGGCCTGACTCAGCAGCAGGGTTACACCCTGATTCCTCTTGAGGTATATTTCAAGGGTTCCCACGTGAAGGTTGCACTTGGTCTTTGCCGCGGCAAAAAGAACTATGACAAGCGCGATGCTATGGCAGAGCGTGATGCAAAGCGTCAGATTGACCGCGCACTGAAGGAGAGAATGAGATAAAAAATTTAAAGTGCAAAATTGACCGACGAGAGTCACCCTGAGCGCAGTCGAAGGGTCTTGGAAATATTAACTATTACCTTTTACTTCAATATATATGGGGGCGTAATGGTTTCGACGGGGATTTTGAAGTATCTGGAGCGAGCCGCAGTGGGCAGCTGCGAAAAAATGTCCAACTAAAATTAAACGCTAACAATAATTTAGCTTACGCTGCCTAAGTAATAGGCGCTGTCCTTCCCTGATTACCGCGCTCGGGGGCAAGGGCATCAAAACAGCGGTGAACGTGAACAGGCAAAGCTTTGAGTCTGTCATGAATCAATGAAGCTACCGTCAGCTGTAGCCTGTCTTTGGGCGGCAGCTGTGGGGAATCTCAAACAAAGACTACGCTCGTAGTGCCGGATATGAATAGATTTTCGGACAGGGGTTCAACTCCCCTCGCCTCCACCATAATAACGAGATGATTTTACTGTCAGTAAGGTCATCTCGTTATTTTATAGAAAAAAGCTGCTTCGCCGCTCGCCTTGCGGCGGTCGAAGCATATACGCTTTGTTTGCCCATGTGCATTACGGACTTGCCGAAAATGAATTAATGACGAAAAAAAAGAGTTTTTCTGTTATTACGGGTGCTCTCACACCCCAATCCCACCTTAAAACGTGCCACCGCACCTTTTTTACGGTGCAACGGGAAATATAATTTTTTTTGTTTAATAGGATTTAGTACTGGTAAATAGTAAATTCCTGTATACAAAAAAGACAGCCGCATGTGAGCGGCTGCCTGAAATTGTAATGCAGTGTCAAACTTCAATACCTCATACAGAGACGAAGTCTGCAATAAATCCCTTATAGGGATGTGCAAACCAAAAGTTTAACAGTGGTTTTGATTAAAATTATTATTTGTTGAGGTTTGCTTCCAGTGTATCCATGCTGTCCTTGATTTCCTTGGGGAGCTTATCACCGAACTGAGCAAAGAATTCTCTCTGGTTTGCGAGGTCTTCCTTCCATGCGTCGATGTCGATTGAAAGGAGTTCATCAACAACCTCGTCGCTGAGGTCAAGACCGTCGAGCTGGAGGTCTGCCTTGTTGGGAACGTAACCGATTTCTGTTTCAACTGCGTCAACCTTGCCTTCGCAACGGTCAAGAATCCAGTTGAGGACACGCATATTGTCACCAAATCCGGGCCACATAAAGTTGCCGTCATTGTCAAGTCTGAACCAGTTTACATTGAAGATAGCGGGGGGATTTGCAATCTTCTTGCCCATATCATACCAATGCTGGAAGTAGTCAGCCATGTTGTAACCAACGAAGGGTCTCATTGCCATGGGGTCACGTCTTACCACGCCTACTGCACCTGCAGCAGCTGCTGTTGTTTCAGATGCCATTGTTGCGCCAACGAATACACCGTGATCCCAGTCACGAGCCTGATATACCAGCGGAGCTGTCTTTGCACGGCGGCCGCCGAATACGATTGCTGAAATCGGAACACCCTGAGGATTCTCAAATTCAGGAGAAATGCAGGGACAGTTCTTTGCGGGAGCTGTAAATCTTGAGTTGGGATGAGCAAGCTTGTTGCCGTCAGCTGCGTATGCCTTGCCGTCAACCTTTGCACCCTTCCATTCAATTGCATTGCTGGGAGGATTCTTGTCAAGACCTTCCCACCAAACTGTCATATCTTCTTCGTTGATAGCAACGTTTGTGAAGATTGTGTTCTTCTTTGTAGCCTCAAGAGCATTGAAGTTTGATTTTTCAGAAGTACCGGGAGCAACACCGAAGAAACCTGCTTCGGGGTTGATTGCGTAAAGTCTGCCGTCTTCGCCAACACGGAGCCAAGCAATATCGTCACCTACTGTCCATACCTTGTAACCCTTTTCCTGAAGGAACTTGGGAGGAATAAGCATAGCGAGGTTTGTCTTGCCGCAGGCTGAGGGGAATGCAGCACAGATGTACTTAACTTCGCCCTTGGGATTCTCTAAACCGAGGATGAGCATATGTTCAGCCATCCAGCCTTCCTTCATACCCTGATAAGATGCAATACGGAGTGCGAAACACTTTTTGCCAAGAAGAACGTTGCCGCCGTAAGCTGAGTTAACAGACATAATTGTGTTGTCCTGAGGAAAGTGAACAATGTATCTTTCGTCGGGATTTACGTCCTTCTTTGCGTGGAGACACTTAACAAAATCGCCGTCTTCGCCAAGAGCATCAACAACAGCCTTGCCAACTCTTGTCATAATATCCATATTGAGAACAACGTAGATGCTGTCTGTAAGTTCAACACCGATTTTTGAGAAGGGTGAACCAACGGGACCCATTGAGTAGGGGATAACGTACATTGTACGACCTATCATTGAACCGTCATAAAGTGCGTTGAGCTTTGCATACATTTCAGCGGGAGCCATCCAGTTGTTGATGGGACCTGCCTCGATTTCGGTTTCGGTGCAGATAAAGGTTCTGTCTTCAACACGTGCAACGTCGTTTTCTGCTGTTCTGTGGTAGTAGCAACCAGGAAGCTTTTCCTGATTGAGCTTAATCATTTCGCCGGTAGCAACTGCTTCTGCACGGAGAGCTTCAAGCTGTTCCTCTGAACCGTCAATCCAGACAACATTGGCGGGCTTGCAGAGGGCTTTCATTTCTTCAAGCCAGGTGAGTACTTTTTTGTTTGTAGTCATTTTTTGACCTCCTTATATAATAGATATTAATTTAATACAAATAGTATATTAGATTACCGACAAACGGTGTTTGTCATTCTGAAGGAGCGAAGCTATTTGAAGAATCTTGAATTTTAACACAGTTTAAGAACCTTCGACTACGCTCAGGATGACGTTGTTGATTTTGTCAGCAATTTCGATGCGGAAGATTTTTCAACTTCTCCCTTGTTTAACATATTATCATACTTTTTGCAAATTTTCAATAGATTTCTGACAAAAGTTTAACAAATTTTCAAGTTTGCGCAATGTTTCGTTTGGGGTAATTTGCTATTTTTGCCCCATAAACAGAGTGCCCACGGATTCGCCTTCAAAAATACCGTATATTCTTTCGGGGTGTGCACCGTTTGTTATTATCATATCTATGCCTGAGGGGTTGACGATTTCGGCAGCCTTCAGCTTGGTAATCATTCCGCCTGTTCCTCTGCGGCTGCCTGCACCGCCTGCAATGGAATAAATGGTTTCATCCACTTTTTCTACAATGGGAATCAGTTTTGCGTCGGGATTGGTCTGGGGGTTGCTGTCATAGAGTCCGTCAATATCCGAAAGTATAATCAGAAGCTGTGCATCAACCAGCTCTGCAATATATGCCGACAGCGTATCATTGTCACCAAATTCCAGTTCATAGGTTGAAATAACGTCGTTTTCGTTGACTATGGGGATAACCCCATAATCAAACATTGTTTCAAAGGTGTTTTTTGTGTTGCGGTAGCGTTCTTCGTCATCAAGGATAAATTTTGTCAAAAGTACCTGAGCCGAGGAATGTCCGTATTCCGAAAAGAAGCGGTCATACATGGAAACCAGTGTTGCCTGACCGATGGCGGCAAGAGCCTGTTTCTTTATGGTTTCGGAGGGTTTTACGGAAAGGTTCAGCTTTCCAACGCCTGCACCAACCGCACCGCTGGATACCAGAACCACTTCAATTCCTCTGTTGCGAAGGTCTGATACTACACGAACAATGTTTTCGATTTTCTTTATGTTCAGCTTTCCTGTTTCATAGGTCAGGGAGGAGGTTCCCACCTTGATTACAACTCTTTTTGTTTGAATAAGTTTTTCGTAATTCATTTTTTTGCTCCATATTGCTGTATTTGGGAGAAAATATGTCGAAATATCCCCATTATGATTTAAATTATACCTTGAATTATATGGCTTGTCAAGGCAAAACCATTGACAAAAGGCTGATATTATAATAAAATGTCAAAAAAATAAAAATTCGGAAGGGTGCTGAAAAATATATGCTGAAAATAAAAAATCTTGAGCTTGAAAACAATGTTTTTCTTGCGCCAATGGCGGGGGTTACCGACAAAGCCTTCAGAATGATAACTAAACCCTTTGGTCCTGCACTTATGTATACCGAAATGGTTTCGGGGAAAGGGTTGTTTTACAAGAGTCAGAAGACCGCAGACCTTCTTGCAACAGAGGAAGAAGAAAAACCCGTGGCCACTCAGCTTTTCGGTCACGAGCCTGAGGTTCTGGCATCTATTGCGGAAAAATCTCTGGATTTTGGTGCGGAGCTTATTGATATAAATATGGGTTGTCCTGCTCCCAAAATTACGGGGAGCGGTGACGGGTCGGCACTTTCAAAAAGTCCCGAACTTGCAGGAGAGATTGTGGCGGCGGTTGTGAAGGCAGTGGATGTTCCCGTAACGGTGAAAATCCGCAAGGGGTGGAATGACGAAAACATCAATGCTGTAAAAATGGCAAAGATTGCAGAGGCAAACGGTGCTTCGGCGGTGACCGTTCACGGCAGAACGCGGGAGCAGTTTTACAGCGGAGCTGCTGACCTTGATATAATCAAGGCGGTAAAAGAGGCGGTCTCCATTCCCGTTATCGGCAACGGCGATATTATTGACGAAGAGAGTGCAAAAAAAATGCTTGACTATACAGGCTGTGACGGAATAATGATTGGCAGAGGTGCTCAGGGCAATCCATGGTTATTCCAAAGGGTCATTCACTATCTTGAGACGGGTGAAAAGCTTTCGGAGCCCACTATTTGGGAACGGGCAGAAATGATGGAACGGCATCTGGAATTGCTTCTTGAATACAAGGGCGAGCACAGAGGAATTCAGGAGGCTCGCAAGCATATGGCGTGGTACATTAAGGGATGCAAGGGCGGTGCAAGGCTCCGTGATGCAATAATGAAAGCCGCCACAAAGGAAGAAATGCTCAAAGTTATCGGCTTTATAAAGAAAGATTCCCTGATATCCGTCAACAAGCAAGGTTACGGAAATCACAATTGGTGAAGGAATAACCCATATCTGCAAAAGAAGCTTGATCAACTGTATTTCGGACTATAACAGATTTTCAAATATTTTTCTTGACAGAAAAAAATGATTGTGATATAATTGTTTACAAATTAGATTAAGGCAAAGATGAAGAGAGTAATGCAAAGGGCTCGTTCTGAGAGAGTTGTGGGTGCTGGGAACACGGCAACGGGTTTTGCATGAAAAACACTTCGGAGCTTGCGGAAGAAAGCCGCTTGGGTGATTAGAACCGCACGTTCATCGCGAAAAGATGTTCAAGGGGACCGTTTTTCGGTCAATTTGGGTGGTACCGCGGAAGATAACCTTTCGTCCCATATTTTTGGGATGAAAGGTTTTTTTATTCCATTTTAAGGTTAGTATATAATTAAACAGATAAATTTTTTGGAGGTTATATTTATGCTCAGAACACATACTTGTAACGAACTGAACGCCGAACATATCGGGAAAAAAGTTGTACTCACAGGCTGGATTGAAACAATCCGTGACCACGGCGGTGTACTTTTTGTGGACCTTCGTGACCACTACGGCGTAACTCAGATTGTATTTTCTGATGACAGTCTGCTTGCAGGAATGTCAAAGGAAACAGTTGTTCTTATTGAAGGCACTGTTACTGAAAGAGATTCCGAAACAGTGAACCCCAAGCTTGCAACAGGTCTTGTTGAGGTTCGTGCTGAAAAAATTGAGGTGCTTGGTCCCTGTCAGCTGGGACTTCCCTTTGAGATTGATGCTTCAACTCTCACACGTGAAGAAGTGAGACTCAAATACAGATACCTTGACCTTCGCAACAGAAAGATTCATGACAATATCGTTCTTCGCTCAAAGATTCTCAGCTATCTGCGCAGTCAGATGGAGGACCTTGGCTTTATGGAAATCCAGACTCCCATACTCACAGCATCATCACCTGAGGGTGCACGTGACTATCTGGTGCCAAGCCGCAAGCACAAGGGTAAGTTTTACGCTCTTCCTCAGGCTCCTCAGCAGTTCAAGCAGCTGCTTATGGCTTCGGGCTTTGACCGTTATTTCCAGATTGCTCCCTGCTTCCGTGACGAGGATGCACGTCAGGACAGATCACCCGGCGAATTCTATCAGCTTGACTTTGAAATGTCCTTTGCAACTCAGGAGGATGTTTTTGAGGTTGCAGAAACAGTAATATACAACACCTTTACAAAGTTTTCTGACAAAAAGGTTTCAAAGCCGCCCTTCCGTCGCATCACTTTTGCTGATGCAATGATGAAGTACGGCTCTGACAAGCCTGACCTTCGCAATCCTTTGATTATTCAGGACCTGACAGACTTCTTTGCAAAGCACGAATTCCTTACAATCAACGGTAGAACCGTTCCCTTCAAAAACAAGCTTGTTCGCGGTATAGTTGCAAATTATCTTGTGAAGAAGGATGGCGACGGTGACGGAAAGAAGGCTTTCGAAAAAGCAATTGATGCTTATTCAAGAAGCATCGGTATGAAGTTCGGTATCGGTTATATCACTCTTGAGGACGGCGAATACAAGGGTCCTATTGCCAAGTTCCTTTCTGAAGAACAGAAGGCAGAGCTCACAGAGCTTGTCGGCATAAAGGAAGGCGAATCACTGTTCTTTATCAGTGACAGCGCATCTGTCATTGACAGACTTTCGGGCGAAATGAGAACATGGATAGGCAATGAGCTTGGTCTTATCAAGGATGATTCCTTTGAATTCTGCTTCATTGTTGACTTCCCCATGTATGAACTCAACCCTGAAACAAACAAGATTGACTTTACACACAACCCCTTCTCAATGCCTCAGGGCGGTATGGATGCACTTCTCAACAAGGATCCTCTTGATATCTTTGCATATCAGTACGACATTGTCTGCAACGGCGTTGAGCTGTCTTCGGGTGCGGTAAGAAACCACAATCCCGAAATTATGAGAAAGGCATTTGAAATCGCAGGCTACGGAGAGGAAGACCTGAAGGCAAAATTCGGTGCACTTTATACTGCTTTTGCATACGGTGCTCCTCCTCACGCAGGAATGGCTCCCGGTGTTGACAGAATGATTATGCTTATCGCAGGAGAAGAAACCATCCGCGACGTTATTGCATTCCCTCTCAACGGCAATGCTCAGGACCTTATGATGGGTGCTCCGGGTGAAGTTACAGAGCAGCAGCTCCGTGAGGTTCACATCAAGGTAAGAGACTGATAAATTTCGAAAATTTTTAGAAAAGGAGCCTGATTTATTATGGACAGAGAAACACTCAGAAAGCTTGAAATGCTCAATCAGCTGAGTCTTACCGAGGCTCAGAAGGATGAAGTTATTGCATTCTTTGAAAAGAAGGATGCGGAGCTTGATATTATTAACAAAATTGACACAGAGAACACTGAACGTATGGTACACGTTATGCCAATCCTTACGGTTGTACGTGAAGACAAGGTGAACAAGACCTTCACAAGAGAGGCACTCCAGCAGGGTGCTCCCGAAACCGATGAGGGCTACTGGTGTGTTCCCCGTGTTATGGAATAGACGGATGGAGGGATTTTTCTATGAAACTGTATAATACAAAAATTGAAGCTTCATCCGATAAAACCGTTGTTGCGGATGATATGATTCTGACAAAGGATATGCCTACCACAGCAGGTTCAAAAATGCTTGACGGTTATATGAGTCTTTTTGATGCAGAAGTGCTGACCCGTCTTTACGGTGCAGGCTATACTCTGGGCGGAAAGGCAAGCGTTGGTGAGTTCGGCATAGACCTTCTGGCTGAAACTGCTTTTGACGGTGAATGCTTTGAAGACGGAAAGCTCATCAGTCCTGCAGCTGAAATTGTGAAGGCAGGCGAGGCTGTTGCCGCTGTATGTCTGGATGTCAACGGCTCGGTTCGCCGCGGTGCGGCACAGAGCGGTCTTGTGAGCATAAAGCCCACATACGGAACTGTTTCACGTTACGGAACAATTCCTGTTGTCTGCTCAGGTGAAACCGTAAGCGTTATGGCAAAAACTGCGGCAGATTGCCGTGATATTCTTGATGTTATTGCAGGTCACGATGACAAGGACGGAACAAGCCTTGCTGAAGACCTTTGCTCAATGCTGAAAAAGGATGCAGACAGAACCGAAATCAAAAAGGTGGCTTGCCTCAAGTCTATGACAAAGGGTATTGACACCGAGTCTTTGGATGCTCTTGAAGCTTTTAAAAAGAGCTTGTCTTCAAAGGGCGTTGAGGTTTGTGACGTTGACGATGAGGTTATTTGTGCCGCAAAGGTTGCATGGAATATTCTTATGAGCGCAGAGCTTTGCAACAATGTTTCACGTTATGACGGTGTGAAGTACGGTTACCGCACAGAAAACTTCAATAACCTTGATACACTTTATACAAACAGCCGTACAGAAGCCTTTGGCGACCTTCTCAAAACGGCTATCCTCTTCGGTTCCGAAACTCTTTCAACCGATAACTATATGAAGGTTTATGACAAGGCACTTCGCACACGCAGAGTGATTGTTGAAGCCTTTGAAAAGCTTTTTGAAGAATTTGATGCAGTGCTTATGCCTGCCTGCTCAGCTATGACTTTTGCTGAAGCTGGTGTGAAGGCTGACAAGTATGCGTCTTTTGAAGAAAACTTCTACACTGCACCTGCATCAATCAGCGGTCTTCCTGCTGTTGTTGCAGGAGGCGTTCAGCTTGTGGGAAGAGCGTTCAGCGAAAATGCTCTTCTTGATATTGTTGAAAAGGGGGAGAAATAATTATGAAATATGAAACAGTCATTGGTCTTGAGGTTCATGTTGAGCTCGCGACCAACTCAAAGATATTCTGCTCCTGTTCGGCACACTCATACGGTGCTGACCCCAATGAACACGTTTGTCCTGCATGCTGCGGTATGCCCGGTATGCTTCCCGTTGTGAACAAGAGAGTTGTTGACTTCGGTATGAAGGCGGGATTGATGCTCAACTGCGATATCAACCGCACTACAACCTTTGACAAAAAGAGCTATTATTACCCCGACCTTCCTGCGGCTTATCAGACAACCCAGTGGTTTGCTCCCGTTGCTGTGAACGGCACTGTGGAAATTGAAACCTCCAAGGGCAAGAAGGCTGTCCGCATAAAGCAGATTCATATGGAAGAGGATGCAGGAAAGCTTGTACATGATATCCGTGAGGATACAACTCATGTTGACTTCAACAGAACAAGCGTTCCCCTTATTGAAATTGTAAGCCAGCCTGACCTTTCGAGTGCAGAGGAGGTTGAAGCTTATCTTGACAGACTCAAGAACCTTCTCCGTTACGCAAAGGTTGCAGAGTGCGAAATGGCACACGGCACAATGCGCTGTGACGTAAATCTTTCGGTTCGTCCCGAGGGAACAGACATTCTTGGTGTACGTACAGAAATGAAGAATATGAACTCTGTTGAGGCAATCAAGAGAGCTATCGAATACGAAACAGCAAGACATATTGATGCAATTGAAAACGGTACAGAGGTTCTTGTTCAGGAAACAAGACGCTGGGATGACATCAAGGGCAAGAGTTATTCCATGAGAACAAAGGAAACAGCAGGTGATTACCGTTATTTCCCTGACCCCAATGTTATGCCCGTTGTTATTGATGATGAATGGTTTGAGTCAATAAAGGCATCACTTCCCGAATTCCCTGAAGTGAAACGTGCAAAGTATGCTGAAGACTTTGGTCTCAGCGAATATGATGCTGAACAGCTTTCAAAGAGTATTGCTCTTTGTGAATGCTTTGAGGATGCCGTTGAGGTATGCAAGAATGCAAAGGATGCCGCAAACTGGATGATTTCTGAGGTTATGAGTATTCTGAACGCAAGGAAAATGACCTATGATATGCTGAGCATAAACGGCAAGGCTCTTGGTGAAATTATTGTTCTTGTTTCAGAGGGCAAGGTCGGCAGAGCAAACGGAAAGAAGATTCTTTCGGCTATGTTTGAGGATGCATCAATCCAGCCTTCCAAGTATGCAGAAGAAAACGGTCTTGTTATGTCAAACGATACAGGTCTTATTGAAACAACCGTCAAGGCGGCTGTTGCGGCTGACCCCAAGGCTGTAAGCGACTTCAAGGGCGGAAAAGAAAAAGCTCTTATGTCACTTTTCGGAAGATGTATGAAGGAACTCAAGGGCAACTGCGACCCTCAGGTTCTCAGAAAGATTCTTATTGATGAGATAAACAAGCAGTAAATACAAAAATTAAGCCTGAAACGGTAAAATGTTTCAGGCTTTTGCTTTTTAAAAATCCAGAATTGTATTATCCCCGTAGACTGCTTTCCAGTCTCTGTCAAACACGGCAATTGCGGCATCTGTCATAGGGTGGGAGATGATTCCTCTGAAGAGGTCAGCGGCAATTGTCACCGAATGACAGCCGCAAAGGGAGCATTTGTGAATCTGTTCCACATTTTTGAAGCTTGCGGCAAGAACCTGACAGTCAAGACCGTAAAGGTCAAACTGTTCCACAATTTCAGCAACAACCCGTGTACCGTCCCCCACAATGTTGTCAAGTCGGTTTACATAAGGTGCAACAAAATCTGCTCCTGCGGCGGCGGCAATGAGTGCCTGAGCAGGGGTAAAGATTGCGGTCATGGTCACGCCTATGCCAAGCTCTTTCAGCCGCATTGCAGCCTTTAGACCTTCTTCACCAATGGGGATTTTTACATAAAAGTTGCCATCCAGTTCCTTTTGAAGAATCAGTGCTTCCTGAACAATCCGGTCTGCTGTAGTCTGAACTGTCTGTACGTGGAGCATTTTTTCGCGTCCGATTACCGAGCGGATATCCTTCAAAAGCTGCCAGAATTCAGATTTTTCCTTTGCTACAAGTGTCGGGTTTGTGGTAACTCCCGCAAGAGGAAAAAACTCGTTGCAGTACTTGATTTGTTCAAGGTTTCCGCTGTCAAGCATATATTTCATTTTCAATCATTCCTTTATATTATGTTTTCTGTAATTATATAACGGAAAAATTGGCTTGTCAAGAAAAAAGGTTTTGTGTCGCATATAGAAAACCGGCACTTTTTTTATTTAGAGGTTGACAAATGCTTTAAATAACAATAAAATATATAAATAGGGCATTAGTGTACATAAAAATTTTTTGTCCGGAAAGAAACAGCTATGAATATTAAAGAAAGAAGAGAAAAAATTCTTGAAATTCTCAATACTCAGGGTCAGGTGAAGGTTTCGGAGCTTAGCCGTGACTTCGGAATTTCAAGCATAACAATACGGTCTGACCTTGCAGGTCTTGAAGACAAGGGTCTGCTTTTCCGTATTCACGGGGGAGCCATAAATTCGTATAAGTCATATTGCGATATGGACCTTCAGCAGCGTCTGGGAACAAACCTGAGGGCAAAACAGCTGATTGCCAAACGTGCCGTTGAAATGGTAAAGGATCACGATACGGTTATGTTCAATTCAGGAACAACAACCCTGACGGTCTTTCGTGCTCTTCCTGCTCAGTTTCAGTTGAATATTGTTACAAATTCAATCTCGATTGCTCTTGAAGCAAGCGGAAATCCCAATTTCAATGTCGTTCTGCTGGGTGGCTTTGTGAACCCCAAGTATCAGTTTATTTACGGTGACGATGCCGTAAGTCAGCTGAAGAATTATCACGCAGACAAGCTGTTTTTGTCTGTTGACGGAATTTCACAGAGGTCGGGACTTACCACCTATTATGACCGTGAAGCCGAGCTTGCAAGGCTTATGCTTTCACAGTCGGCATCAAAGATTATTGTGGCGGATTCGTCAAAGCTGGGAAGAACAGCGTTTGTGAATATTGCAGAAACGGCATCTGCTGATTGCTTTATAACCGATGAGCAACCTGAATATACAGAGGATCTGGCGGCTCTCAAAAAGAATATCAGCAAAATAATTACAGTAAAGGAATAGGAAGGAAAAGAATGCTATGAAATACTTATTGGGTGTGGATATAGGTACAACTTCTTTGAAGGCGGCGGTCTTCAATGAAAAAGCAGAGTGTATGAAATCTGTTACAAAGGATTATACACTTGAGGTAAAGGATGACTATGTGGAATTTTCCGCAGAGAATTACTGGACACTTTTCAGCGAGGCTCTTGAGGAGCTTTCGGCAGAGTATGAGATTTCGGCAATGAGTATTGACACTCAGTGCGAGACCATTATTCTTGCAGACGAGGAGGGCAAGCCTCTCAGAAAGGCAATAGTATGGCTGGATAACCGTGCAACAGCAGAGGCAGAATATATTGAAGAACGTTTTGGAAACAAAAAGGTATATGAGGTTACGGGTCAGCCTGAAATTACTGCAACATGGCCTGCCAGCAAGCTTCTTTGGCTCAGAGGAAATGAACCTGATACCTTCAGAAAAATAAGAAAGGTATTTCTCCTTGAAGACTATCTGCTGTACCGTCTTACGGGACGCTTTGTGACTGAAAGAACATTGCAGTCTTCTACTATTTATTATGACATAAAGAAAAACATCTGGTGGAAGGAAATGCTTGACTTTATCGGTCTTGGTGAGGAGGTTTTTCCTGAGATTCTTCCCAGCGGTGAGGTTGTGGGTGAATACAAGGGCATAACTGTTGTGACGGGTGCCATTGACCAGATTGCAGGAGCAATCGGTGCAGGTATTGTCAGAAAGGGCGTTGTCAGTGAAATGACAGGAACTACAATGGTTGTTTTTGTTCCCTCTGACGAGGTTCCTGACTATACTCCCAACTCCATTATTCCCTGTCATGTGAATTATGACGGAAAATACTGTCTGCTTTCATGGACTCCTACGGCAGGAATTGCACTCAAGTGGTTCAAAAACAATTTCTGTGAAAATTTCAGCTTCCGTGAACTTGATGAACTGGCTGAAAAGGCAGACCCCGGTTCAAACGGACTGACATTCCTTCCGTATCTTTGCGGCTCAACAATGCCGAAGTATAACCCTGATGCGAGAGGAGTGTTTTATGGACTCACCATGGAGCACGGAAGGGGTCATGCTGTCCGCAGTATTCTGGAGGCAGTGTCTTGTATGCTCAAACAGAATCTTGATTATCTGGGCATTGAATGTGATGAAATCCGCACTATGGGCGGAGGTGCATCCAGTCCGCTCTGGTGCCAGATAAAGGCTGATATGACGGGCAAGAGAATCGTAACCCTCAAAAATGACGAAACTGCATGTCTTGGCTCTGCCATTCTTGCAGGCGTTGCAACCGGAGTTTTTGAGAGTGTTGAAAAAGCCTGTGACATGGCTGTAGAACAAAAACGTGTATTTGAGCCTACGGGCACGGATTACAGTGAATGTTATAAGCGTTTTTGTGAGTTGGATGACAAGTTATTCTAACATATGTGAGAGGGCTGTCGCATTAAGCGACACCCTCTTTATGCTTGTATTAACGGAAAAAATTGCATGGGTTCAAAGTGTTGATATGACAAGCTTTGTGTGATATAATAGTACAATCACACCTATATGACAGGAGGAGTCAGATTGAAAAGAAAAAGCGGTGTTCTGATGCACATTTCATCCCTTCCCGGAGATTATTCCTGCGGAAGCTTTGGTAAAAGTGCAAAGGAATTTGTTGATTTTCTGGCAGAATGCAAATTTTCCTATTGGCAGGTGCTGCCATTTTGTCCTGTTGATGAATATAATTCGCCGTACAAGTCTTATTCGTCTTTTGCGGGGAATCCGTATTTTATCGACCTTGAAAAGCTTTGTGAAAAAGGTCTTATTTCACGGGCGGAGCTTGAGGATGCACGTCAGGAGAATCCGTATCTCTGCGAATTTGAACGGCTTTGCACTGAGCGGATTACCCTTCTTCGGACTGCGTCTTTGCGTTGTACTTATAAAGAAAAGGTTGAAGTCTTTGCAAATGAAAATTTTTACATAAACGATTTTTGCAGATTTATGGCACTGAAGTCAGCCAACAATCTTTCGGAATGGCAGAAGTGGAGCACCGGGGACATTGATTCAGAGGAGCTGTTTTTGTGGAAATTTATGCAGTTTGAATTTTTTGAACAATGGAAAGAACTAAAGGCTTATGCAAATGAAAAGGGAATTAGAATAATCGGAGATATACCCTTTTATGTTTCTTCGGACAGTGCCGACGTGTGGGCAAACCCCGATTTGTTTTTGCTTGACAAACGCAATATGCCCTCTTCTGTTGCAGGAGTTCCGCCTGATTATTTCTCTGAAGACGGTCAGCTCTGGGGCAATCCTCTGTACGACTGGAAAAAAATGAAGAAAGATGGATACAAGTGGTGGCTTGACCGTATCGGTTGTATGCTTGATATGTTTGACGGATTGAGAATTGACCATTTTCGGGCGTTTGAAGCATATTGGTCTGTTCCGTCAGGTGAGACTACTGCCAAAAACGGCAAGTGGGAAAAGGGTCCCGGAATGGATCTTGTGTCAAAGATAAGAGAGGTTGCAGGTGAAAAGCTGATTATAGCAGAGGATCTTGGTCATATCACCAAAGAAGTTGAACAGCTTGTGGAAGACAGCGGATTCCCCGGGATGAGAGTTTTTCAGTTTGGGTTTTTTGGAGGAGAGTCCACCCATATGCCCCACAATTACAAGCAAAACTGTATTGCATATGCTGGAACTCACGACAATAATACCCTTCTTGGGTATCTTTGGGAGCTTGATGATGAAAGCCGTCGGAGAATGCTGGAATACTGCGGTTATGAGGACGGGGATTGGACAAAGGCTCTGCCTGCTATGATACGCACAATATGGCGTAGCTCAGCGGGAACGGTTATTTTCACAATTCAGGACCTTTTGGGATACGGTTCGGATACACGGCTGAATTTCCCCGGCAGAGCAGAAAACAACTGGAAATTCCGTATTACAAAAGAACAGCTTGATACAATTGACATAGAACGCTTCAGAAGGTTGAATGAAGTATATTTCAGAATATAAAATCATGTTAAAGAGGACTATCCAAATGGACAGTCCTCTTTTTGTATAAAGAAAACCACGCTAAGTCTTGCGTGGTTCAAAAGAGCTTAAGCGGTGACCAGAAAACAAATCAGATACAATATATAAATTAAAAGTTTGTTTGCATATGAAATCTTTTATTTCAATGCATATTGTGGGAAAGCCTTCCCCTCAGTAAATAAAACTATATTTTCGGTATATCATATTTGAAAAAAATGTCAATCAAAGTGAACTTGTATATTTTTGTGAAATATACAGACAATAGAAAAAACTGAATTCAGGAGGAGAAAAAGGTGACTTATAACAAAAAGGATTACAAAAAATATATTGAGAAAAAGTCTCCTGACAGCAAGCTGCTGAGAAACATATTTTTTGCTTTTGTGACCGGAGGAATTATCTGCACAGTGGGTCAGGCTGCAGGGAATATCTGCCAGAGCTTTCTGGGTCTTGATGAAGAAGCGGTAAAGTCGGCTGTTCCTGTTATTATGATTTTTCTGGGTGCATTGCTTACGGGACTCAATATTTACAACAAGGTGGCAAAATATGCAGGGGCAGGAACGATTGTACCCATTACGGGCTTTGCCAACGCCGTTGTATCCCCTGCCATTGAGTTCAGGAAGGAAGGCTTTGTTCTCGGACTTGCGGCAAAGATGTTTGTGATTGCGGGGCCTGTGGTTGTGTACGGAATAAATTCTTCGATTATTCTGGGACTTGTGGTGTATTTTTTTGAGATGGCAAGGTGAAAGGGAGTGGATACTTTGAACAAACGGTTGGGAAAACAGACTGTAGCTTTTGAAAACCCCGTCAGCTTTCTGGCAACTGCCTGTGTTGGAGGGACAAAGGAAGGACACGGTCCTTTGGGGCGGTATTTTGATATTATTATGGAGGATGCAGAATGGGGTGAAAAAACGTGGGAAAAGACCGAAAGCAAAATGCAGAGGTCAGCTCTTGTGCGTGCTGTGGAGAAAAGCAAAACTGATGTGAAGGATCTTAACTACATTTTTGCGGGAGACCTTCTCAATCAGTGCATAAGCTCATCCTTCGGACTGATTGACTTTGGTGTTCCTTTTATGGGAGTGTACGGTGCATGCTCTACAATGGCGGAAACCATCGGTCTTGCGGCTATGGCAATTGACGGAGGCTTTGCAAAGCACGCGGCGGCAGTAACCTCCAGCCATTTCTGTACGGCAGAAAGACAGTATCGAAACCCTCTGGAATACGGCGGTCAGCGTACCCCTACGGCACAGTGGACAGTGACGGGGGCAGGAGCGGCAATTCTTTCGAATGACGGGAGCGGTCCTTTTGTTACCCATTTTACGTCGGGAAGGATTGTGGATATGGGAATAAAGGATGCCAACAATATGGGGGCGGCAATGGCTCCCGCGGCGGCTGATACTCTGGAAGCACATTTCAGGGATACGGGCAGAAGTCCTGAATTCTATGATATAATTCTTTCGGGGGATCTGGGGCTTGTGGGAAAGTCCGCACTGGTTGACCTTATGTATGAAAAAGGCTTTCTTATCTCCAAAAACTATGAGGATTGCGGATGTATGATTTTTGATATAAAACGTCAGGATGTTCACGCAGGCGGCTCAGGCTGCGGATGTCTTGCAACAACTCTCTGCGGTTTTGTTATGGATGCCATAAAAGCGGGAAAGTATAAAAATGTACTGTTTATGGGAACAGGAGCTCTCCTGAGCCAGACTTCGACCCTTCAGGGGGAATCCATTCCTTCTGTTGCCCATGTTGTAGCGGTTACTGCGGAAAGGTTGTGATAATATGGAAATGTTTTGGGAATACTTCAATGCTTTCTGGGTGGGAGGCTTGTTTTGTGCCATTGCCCAGCTTCTTATTGACAAAACAAAGCTGACCCCTGCCAGAATTCTTGTGGGTTTTGTTGTTGCAGGTGTTATTCTCGGAGGTCTTGGTATTTATGAAAAAATTGTCGACTTTGCAGGAGCAGGTGCAACGGTTCCCATTATAGGCTTTGGAAACACCCTTGCAAAAGGAGTTATCAAGGGTATAAGCGAGCATGGATTTCTGGGAATTTTTACGGGTGGCGTTACCGCCGCCGCAGGCGGAATTGCTGCTGCTGTGTTTTTTGGGTTTATTGCGGCACTTTTCTTCAAACCGCACCAAAAGTAGCTAAAAATTTCTCCAAAGCCCTTGCAAAAACACTAAAATAATAGTATAATAAAATAGTATATCTTTAAAATAAGGGGAGTGTTTTTGTTTGAAGGAAATTGACAGCTTGGAAATGGAAAAGCAACGGGATTTTATGGAAAAAATTCGCATGGAGAATCATGCCTCCCAAAGACAACCGCTTGCTTTTGTTGAAACATACGGCTGTGCCCAGAACGAAAACGATTCGGAACGGCTTTGTGGTATGCTTGCGGATATGGGATACGGCTTTTGTGAGAAGGCGGAGGATGCTGATTTGGTTATATACAATACCTGCGCTGTCCGTGAAAATGCAGAGCTGAGGGTTTTCGGAAATCTAGGTGCTCTCAAAAACATAAAACGCAAAAAGCCCTCATTGCTTATCGGTGTGTGCGGCTGTATGATTCAGCAACAGCATATTGCCGAACAGATAAAAAAGAAATACAAGCATGTTGATATGATATTCGGAACACACGTTGTCTATCGGTTTCCCCAGATTCTTGATGAAGCACGGTCAGATTCAAGAGTCCTTGATATCGAAGACAGCGAAGGCAGAATTTTTGAGGGAGTGACCTCCAGACGCGGGGCACCTCCTCTTGCCAAAATTCCCATTATGTATGGCTGTAACAATTTCTGTACATATTGCATTGTGCCTTATGTCAGAGGCCGCGAACGCAGCCGCAGTGCGGACAACATTCTGAAAGAGGTAAGAGAGGTTGCCTGTCAGGGTTACAAAGAGGTTATGCTTCTGGGGCAGAACGTCAATTCCTATGGAAAGGACCTTGACGAAAGGATTTCTTTTGCGGAGCTTTTGTCCATGGTGTGCCGTATTGACGGAATTGAGCGTGTGCGGTTTATGACATCGCATCCCAAGGATATTTCTGATGAGCTGATTGAGACTATGTCACGTGAACCCAAAATCTGCAAACAGCTTCATCTTCCGGTGCAGTGCGGCTCGGACCGTATTCTGAAAAAAATGAACCGCAGCTACAGCCGTGAAAGGTATCTTGAAATTGTGAAAAAGGTTCGCGACAAAATGCCCGAAATTGTTCTCACAACCGATATTATTGTGGGCTTCCCCGGTGAAACAAACGAAGACTTTGAAGAAACCATGTCCATTCTTGCGGAAGTGGAATACGATATGATTTTCTCCTTCATTTATTCAAAGCGCAAGGGAACCCCTGCGGCTGAAATGGAGGATTGCCTCACCGATGAGGAAAAACACCGCAACTTTGAAAGAATGGTGGATTTCCAGAACATTATTTCGAAAAAGAAAAATGATAAGTACCACGGAACCTGTCAGAAGGTTCTGGTTGAGGGACCCAGCAAAACAAATCCCGAATTTTTGTGCGGCAGAACCGACGGAGGAAAAATCGTAAACTTCAGGGGTACTGCGGATATGACGGGCCGGATTCTTGATATAAAAATTACTGAAGTAAAAACATGGTCATTGATTGGCGAGATAATACAGGAGGAAGAATAATGAGAAATACAATTATTGAAAAAGCACAGGAGCTTGGAACACTTATTTCCGAAAGCCCCGAAAAGGAAAGACTGGCGGCTGCCGGTGATGCTATGAACAATGACGAGGAAGCAACAACTCTTCTTCGTACTTACAATGAAAACAGAAAGACTGCAACAGAAAACCTTCGGGGCAAGGAACCCACCAAGGAAGAACTGGAAGAATACAGAAATTATGTTCAGTCCGAATTTGAAAAGATTGCATCAAACAAGCTGATTGCGGAATATATCGAAGCCAGCAAGGAATTTGACCTTATGGTTCAGCAGGTAAACGCTGTACTCAGTTACTTTATTACGGGTGAAGAACAGGCAAGCGGCGAAGGCAGCTGCAGCGGTAATTGCTCAAGCTGTTCCTCCTGTCATTAATCTATTGACGAAGATTCGCCTTATTTTCGTCTGACGAAGATTCGTTGAAATATTGCATCTCTAATAAGTTTGGAGGAATAACAAATGGCTGAATATACGCCGATGATGCGTCAGTATTTTGAAATTAAAAATGAATACAAAGACAGCATACTGATGTACAGACTGGGTGACTTTTATGAAATGTTTTTTGATGATGCTCAGATTGCGGCAAAGGTTCTTGAAATCACTCTGACGGGCAGAGATTGCGGTCAGGAGGAGCGTGCACCTATGTGCGGTGTGCCATTCCATTCTGTTGACAGCTATATTGCAAAGCTGGTTGAGAATGGCTATACCGTTGCTATATGCGAGCAAACCGAGGACCCTGCCGCCGCAAAGGGCATCGTGAAAAGAGAGGTTGTCCGTGTTATTACTCCCGGTACAATTATGGATTCTGCCGCCCTTGATGAATCCAAGAACAACTACCTTGCTTCGGTGTTTGTGGAAGGTAAGGCGGCGGGAATTTCTTTTGTCGATATTACCACAGGTGAAATTTCTGTAAATGAATTTGAAGGTGAAGATATTGAAATTCAGCTTCTCAATGAAATAAGCAGATTTTCTACCGCAGAAATTGTTATGAACCGTGAAGCATACGAAAAAGATGTTTTCGTAGGAATGATTGCAGAACGCTTCGGTTGTCCCATAAGAAATTATTATAACTGGGCATTTGACCGTGAAACTGCAAAAAAGACGGTTTTTGAAAAATTCGGAGAGGTTCAGCAGGAGCTTTTTGACAAAGGCTTTGCCATATGCAGTCTGGGCGCGCTTCTTATGTTCCTTTCAGAAACACAAAAAACAGAGCTTGCCAATCTTCGTGAGGTTCAGGTTGTTGAAAGTCAGGAATATATGGAGCTTGACCTTTACAGCATCAGAAATCTGGAGCTTCTTGAAACAATGCGTGACAAGAAAAGCAGAGGAAGTCTTCTGGCGGTGCTGAACAAAACAAAAACCTCTATGGGCGGAAGACTGCTCAGAAGGTGGATAACAATGCCTCTTGCCAACTGTGCAAAAATTCAGAACAGACACAAGGCGGTAGGGGAGCTTGTGAAGAACCCCATATTGCGTGAAGAAATTATTGATGCCCTGAAGCCTGTTCAGGATATTGAAAGACTGGTTGCAAAGGCTACATACAAAACTGCAAACTGCCGCGATTTGCTGGCTATTGCGGAATCACTTGAAACTCTTCCGGATGTGAAAAGACTTTTGTCCCAGTGCTCATCGGGAATTTTTCAGAATCTTTGCAGACAGCTTGATACCCTTGAGGATGTGAAAGGCGTTATCAGGGATGCAATCAATCCCGAGCCTCCCATTTCACTGAGAGAAGGCAATCTTATCCGTGACGGATTCAGCAGTGAGGTTGATACCCGCCGTGAGCTTATGAAAAACGGCGTAAACTGGATAAAGAACTTTGCTGAGGAAGAAAAGGGAAAAACAGGCATAAAAAATATAAAAGTAGGCTACAACAGAGTATTTGGTTATTACCTTGAAATAAGCAAGCAAAACAGCGGAGATGTACCTGATTATTTTGTAAGAAAGCAGACTCTTTCCAACTGTGAGAGATACATTACTCCCCAGATAAAAGAGGTTGAAGAAAAAATTGTGGAAGCCGAAAGTCAGATTGTCAATATGGAATATGATATGTTCTGCAAGGTTCGTGACCTTGTGGCGGAGCAGGTAGGACGTATTCAGGCAACGGCTCACGCGGTTGCCACCATTGACGTTTTGTGCTCCTTTGCCTTTATTGCCGAGAAGAACAGATACGTTATGCCTGATATGAGCATTTCGGACAGAATTGTGATAAAAGACGGAAGACATCCCGTCATTGAAAACCTTACGCCTATGTTTATTCCCAATGATACCGAGCTTGACGGCAACAGCCGTCAGATTGCTATTATTACGGGCCCCAATATGGCAGGTAAGTCTACATATATGAGACAGACAGCTCTTATTGTGCTTATGGCACAGATGGGCTCCTTTGTTCCTGCGGCATCGGCTGAAATCGGAGTTGTGGACAAGATTTTCACCCGTGTGGGTGCATCCGACGACCTTTCGGCAGGACAGAGTACCTTTATGGTTGAAATGAATGAGGTTGCATACATTCTTGACAATGCAACAAAAAAGAGTCTTGTTATTCTTGATGAAATCGGCAGAGGCACAAGCACCTTTGACGGACTTGCAATTGCCTGGGCTGTGGTTGAATATATGGCAAACAAAAACAAGTGCGGAGCAAAAACCCTTTTTGCAACTCACTACCACGAGCTTACGGAGCTTGAGGACAGAATCGACGGGGTGAAGAATTACTGCATTGCCGTGAAAAAGAATGGTGATGACATTACCTTCCTCAGAAAGATTATCCGCGGCGGTGCCGACGGAAGCTACGGTGTTGAGGTTGCGGCTCTGGCAGGGGTGAAAAAGGATGTTACAAAGCGTGCCAAGGAAATCCTGAAGGAGCTTGAGCTTCGTGACGGCGGCACGGTGGATATTCCGCAGAAAAAGACTCAAAAGAAAAAGAGCGTTGATTTGTTCTCAGACCAGCTCAGCTTTGGCGGTCTTGAAGAAAATGAGATTGTCGCTGAAATAAAGGGACTTTCTCTTGACAATATGTCTCCCATGGAGGCTCTCACCAAGCTTTATGCCCTCAAGGCGAAGGCTGATAATTTGTAATACAGTACTCAGATTGAAAATGAAAGGAAAAGGTTATGGCGGAAATCAGAGTTTTGTCTCAGGCTGTTGCTGACAAGATTGCCGCAGGGGAGGTTGCTGAAAGACCTTCGGCTGTGGTAAAGGAGCTGGTTGAAAACTCAATAGATGCAGGTGCTGACAGAATTACTGTTGAAATCAAAAAAGGCGGTATTTCGTATATTTTGGTGGAAGACAACGGCAAGGGTATTCCCTTTGACGAGGTCGAAACCGCATTTGTCCGTCATGCAACAAGCAAGCTGAGAGAAATAGATGACCTGTTTGAAATTTATACAATGGGCTTCAGAGGCGAGGCTCTTGCCAGTATTTGTGCCGTGTCGGATGTGACTGTCATAACAAAACAGAAGGATGCGGCAGAGGGTGCACATGTTACGGTGAACCACGGTCGTATTTCAAAAAAGGAAACCGTTGCCTGCAATGACGGAACTGTAATGGTGGTGGAAAACCTTTTTGCATCTGTTCCTGCCCGTATGAAATTTCTGAAAAAGGATTCAACAGAGGCAGGGTATGTTGCGGATGTTCTTAACAGGATTGCTCTTTCAAGACCTGATATTGCCTTCAGATATATCTGTGACGGAAAGGAACTGTTTTCTACCTCTGGTGACGGAAATCTGAAAAATGCAATCCTCAATATTTACGGCATTGACCATGCAAAAGGTGTTCTGGAGGTTGACCACACCGAGCACGGTGTTTCGGTAACGGGCGTGGTGGGAAAGGCTGAGCTTTCCAGAGGAAACCGTATGAGACAAACACTTTTTGTCAACGGCAGATACATAAAGAATCACGTTGTTTCAAAAATTGTTGAGGAAGCATACAGAAATGTTATTATGACGGGAAAGTTTCCCTTCTTTGTCCTTGACATAAAGCTGTCACCAAGTCTGGTGGATGTAAACGTGCATCCCGCCAAGACGGAAATTAAATTTGCAAACGAGAAAGAAGTTTATGATATAGTATACCATGCGGTGAAAAATGCAATCTACCGCCGTGAATCTGCAGCAATTGAAAGCATACCGCAACAGTCGGAAAACAAGACCGAGCCTATGAAAGCGTCATATAATCCCATGCCCAAGCCTTTGTCAGAGACACAGGAAAAAAGAACCTTTTCTACTCCTGAACAAAAGCATATAGCTCAGTTTATGGAAAGTACGGTTCCCAAAAAGGCGGGAGGAATTGTCTTCAGAGAGCCTGAAATGCCAAACCCTTTCGAAAAACTGAAAACAGGGCAATTTGACTCTGAGCTTGAAAGAAAAATGCAGGAAATGAAGGCTGCTGTGTCGAAGGTGAGTGCAGAAGAGAAGATTTCTGAAATTTCAACGGAAGGCAAAAGCCTTTTGGAGGACCTTTCGGCTGAGAAAACCGAAAAGGTTCAGGAATCCCTTTTTGATATTACCGAGCCCGAACAGAAAAAGGATGAAGCTATTCGGGTTGTGGGTCAGGTGTTTGACACATATGTTATTGCCCAGCAGGGTGAGAAAATGTTTCTGGTTGACCAGCACGCCGCTCACGAGAGAAAGCGTTTTGAAATTCTGAAAAAGGATTATGAGGAACGGGGAGTTTCGGGGCAGATGTTGCTTGAACCAATTGTTCTGGATGTGGACAGCCGTGAAATTCAGGTTGTGAAGGACAATAAAAATATTCTTGAAAATATGGGCTTTGAAATGGAAGAATTCGGTCGGACTTCGGTACTGATACGCCAGACCCCCTTTGTCTCGGACGAGGAGGATATCAAGAATCTTGCCCTTGAGGTTATTTCCATACTTTCTGACGGCAGACCTGCGGGAATGCTGAGCTTTGAAGAAAGAGTGCTTGACACGGTTTCCTGCAAGTATGCCATAAAGGCAAACAAAAAGCTTAGTGCTCTTGAAATGGAGGTTCTTCTGGCGGATGTGGCTGACCTTGAAAAGTCGGGAATTACAACCTGTCCTCACGGAAGACCCATAAAAATTGAGTTTTCAAAGCGTGAGATTGAGAAAATGTTCAAAAGAATTGTTTAGGAGATGTTATGCTGAAAAAGATTATAGCTGTTGCCGGACCCACCGCTTCGGGGAAGACTGCATTGGCTATTGAGATTGCCAAAAGATTTGACGGTGAAATTGTTTCGTGCGATTCCATGCAGATTTACCGTAATATGGATATCGGCACTGCAAAGCCTACCCCTGAGGAGCAAAGTGCGGCACCCCATCATATGATTGACATTCTTGAACCTTGGGAAAGCTGCAGTGTTGCGGATTTTGTGAAAAAAGCAAGAACTGCCGTTGACGGTGTACTTGAGAGAGGAAAGCTGCCCGTTGTGGCAGGGGGTACGGGTCTTTATATGGACAGCGTTCTTGAAAATATTGTATTTGAGGATTTTGGTGCAGACCCTGACTTTCGTGAAGAAATGAATGTACTTGCGCAAAACCAAGGAGTGGAAGCCGTTCACAGTCTTCTTCGGGAAAAGGACCCTGTTGCCGCAGAAAAAATCCACCCCAATAACGTAAGACGTGTTATAAGAGCTCTGGAGGTTTGCCGTCTGACAGGAAAGACCTTTACACAGGTTAATGAGGAATCAAGACGTGAGCCTGTGTATGATGCGTTGATTCTGGGAATTGATGCAGAGCGTGAAGTGCTTTATGACAGAATAAATCTGAGAGTGGACAAAATGGTTTCCGAAGGACTTCTCAAAGAGGTTGAACACCTTGCCGAAATGGGCATCGGCCGTGATACCACAGCTATGCAGGCAATCGGCTACAAGGAGCTTCTGGATTTTCTTGAAAACAGGACAACCTTTGACGAGGCCGTGGAAAAAATCAAAATGGAAAGCAGAAGATATGCCAAAAGACAGCTTACGTGGTTCAGAAGAAACGAAAAAATCTGTTGGGTCAAAAATCAGACAGAGGATGACATAAAAGAAATAATTGACCTTTGTGAAAACTTTTTGAAGTAATAAATGAATGGAGTTTTTGACATGGAGGAGAAAAAAACATCCACCAGACATGAAAAAAGAATAAAGAAAAAAAAGAACAGAAGAAATTTTGCTTTTATTCTGTTTGTGGCTTTTGTGCTGTGTGTTGCTTTTAATGTTATTATTAATATGGGTGACAGACTTGAAACCATGATTGTCCGACGGGGCAGTGAGGAGGAGAGCATAGAAACAGACGGATATATATTCAGGGAGCAGACAGTAATAAACGCTCCTGAAGGCGGTTTTCTCCGCTACGAAGCCGATGAGGACCAGCGTGTTAAAAAGGGTGAGCTTGTTGCTTATGTCTATGAAAAGGAGATAAGTCCTTCGGCAAACAGTGAGCTTAAGGCAGTAGAAGCAGAAATTGAAAAGCTTTCTTCAAAAACGGGAAAACGTGATGTTTTCAGCAGTGACTCAAAAAAGGTGGAACAGACCATTGCCAGAAATCTTAAGCAGATTCCCCGTCTCGGCTATCAGAACGAGGCTGAAAAAATTGCTGAAATCAGAGATGAGATTGATGAGCTTATCAAAAGCCAAAGGGTAATAAAAGGCGAGAGTACGGCAGAAAATGAGGAAAATGAGCTTGAAAGGCTGAAACAGAAAAAAGCGGTGCTGGAGGCTGAACACGGTATTGACCGCAGCCCGGTTTATGCACCCGTGGCAGGAAGCTTTACTGCAAATCTTGACGGACTTGAAGATGTTTATACCATTGAAGCTGTGGAGAATATAACACCCTCCTCTCTCAAGGAGCTTGGACGGAAAAATCCCAAAAACAACTCCACAAACAAAATCAGTAAGGATGCTCCTCTTGGAAAGATTGTTAACAATTACAAATGGTATGTGGCGGTGTTGCTTGATGCAAAGGTTGCAGAAGATTTGGATGTTGGCGACAGTGTTGAAATACGCTTCAATGAGCTGAATGTCCGTACTGTTCAGGGAACGGTGGCGGCTGTCTCGCCTGAAGAGGGTGGAAAGGTTGCGGTTGCCGTCAAATCAAGCAAGTACGTTGAAGCAATTTATTCAACCTCAAAGGTGTCTGTTGAGCTTATCAAGCATTCCTATGAAGGGCTCAAGATTCCCTCTGAGAGTATCCGTATTGTTGACGGAAAAACGGGAGTATATGTTGTGAGGAATGACAAAGCGAGATTCTTCCCCGTGAAAATTCTGTACAACAACAAAAAATGGGCTGTTATTTCTGAAAGCCTGCCTGACGGCGAAACCACAATAAAGCTCTATGATGAACTGATTGTGGACGGGAAAAATTTATATGATAACAAGGTCGTGAGATAAATGTTTTATATTGAAAAAAATCTCGAGCAGGTTCGCACACAGATTAAGGAAGCAACAGAGGCTGCGGGCAGAGAAACGGAATCCGCAAGACTTATTGCTGTTACAAAAACCTACGGAACAGACGTCATAAATGAAGCTATAAGGCTTGGGGTTCAGGACATAGGCGAAAACCGTGTTCAGGAGATTATGGAAAAGTATCAGGATGTTTTGCCTGTGAGGTGGCACCTTATCGGACACTTGCAAAAAAACAAGGTTAAGTATATAATAGACAAGGTGGAGCTTATTCACTCGGTGGACAGCTTTGAGCTGGCAAAGGAGATTGATAAGCACGCAAAGAAGATTGACAAGGTTCAGAGGATTTTGCTTGAGGTGAATGTTTCGGGTGAGGAATCCAAATTCGGAATCAGACCTGATGAATGTGCTGACCTTTGTGAAAGAATAAGCCTTCTTGAAAATGTAAAAATTGAGGGCCTTATGACCATTGCTCCGTTTGTTGATGATGAAAAGCTCCTGACGGAGGTTTTTTCCGGACTCAGAACACTGGCAGAGAAAATTGAAGCAAAAAATCTGGACAGAGTGGATATGACAGAGCTTTCCATGGGTATGACAAATGATTTTCCCCTTGCAATCCGTGAGGGTGCAACAATGGTCAGAGTGGGAACCGGAATTTTTGGAAAAAGAGACTATACAAAATAAAAAATATGTGATATAATGTAGTATAGGTATATGTGTCATTGGCAAAATGACCTGACAATGTTGTAAATTATTAAACTATAATATATATTCGGGAGGAAAAAATTATGAGTATCGTAAACAAAATGTTGAATCTTATTGGTTTTGAAACTCAGGAAGATTATGAAGAAGAGTTGATTGAAAGCAGTGAGTTCTCAAACAGCAATGTCTATGATGACGATGAAATCGAGACTATCGACGGCGGAAAACGCAACAAGGTTGTCAAGATTCATACAACTGCTCAGCTCAAGCTGGTTGTTATGCAACCCGAGAATTTTGAGGATGCAAGAGATATTGCAAATCACCTCAAGAACAAGAAGCCTGTTGTAATCAACCTTGAAAATGTTGAAAGAAATCTTTCACAGAGAATCGTGGACTTCCTCAGCGGTGCGGTTTATGCCCTTGACGGAAATATCCAGAAGGTTTCAAACGGTATATTCCTTATTGCTCCCTATAATGTTGGTATTATGGGTGACTTCAAGGACGAACTCAGAAACAAGGGAATTTTCCCCTGGAACAGCTGATGACTGTCGGTGCAGAAGAAAAAATGCTCATTGCAAGAGCTGAAGATACGGTGGAGCTTTGTGAAAAGCAAAACTGTATAAAATTTCTGGGATTTCTCACACCCACAGAGGCGGAGCTTGTAAGGCGAAACGTCAGAAAAAGCTCTGTTTCAACAGTTTTCTTCGGTGGATATCCTGATGCGGAGCGTACCCTTTTTGTGGCACTTCCTGACTATCTGGAGGAGGACAGTGCGGAGGAGCTTGTGTCGGTTGTGGAGATTACGGGCAGAGAAATCGGTGAGCTGAAGCATCCTGATTTTCTCGGAAGCCTGCTGGGTCTCGGAATAAAGAGAGAGAAAATCGGCGATATCCTTGTTCTGGAAAACAGATGTCTGGTTTTTGCGGCAGAAAATATTGCGGAATATATTGCAGAAAACCTTTCAAAAGTCGGAAGAAAGGGTGTAAATTGCAAATGCATCGAGCTGAACGCTGCAGAGATTCCGCCCAGAAAAACCGAACTGATTCACGGTACGGTTTCGGGTCTCAGGCTTGATGCTGTTGTGGCGGTTGCCATTCATTCATCCAGATCTGTTGCGGTGGAAGCACTTTCTCAGGGAAGGGTTTTTGTGAACTGGATTCAGACAGAAAGCCCTTCATTCAAAATAAAGCCGGGAGATGTTTTTTCGGTAAGAGGCTACGGAAGATTCAGACTGACAGAGGAAGTGAATGAAACCCGAAAAGGAAGACTTGGTATTCGCATTGAGAAAATGATTTGAAAAATTTGTTTATAATATGATGGAGGAAATATTATGTTGACACCATTGGAAATTGAAAACCGAAAATTTAAAAAAGAGTTTCAGGGCTACAGCAAGGTGGAGGTTCAGGAATTTATCAGTGTGATTTCTGAAAACTATGAGCTTATTTACAAAGAAAACCTTGCAAACAAAGAAAAGATAACTATGCTCTCAAATGCCATCAAGCAGTACAAGAGCATGGAAGAAACTCTGCAGAGCTCTATTGTTATTGCAAAGAGCACAAGTGATGAAATTATTCAGAACGCAAAAAGGAATGCGGATAATATTATAAAGGAAGCAGAGAACAGAGCTTCTCAGCTCATTTCGGATGCGGGACGTGAGGTTACACGTGTCAGCTATGAGTATGAAGAAATGCGCAGAAGTGTTGAAGTTTTCAGAACAAAGATTATTTCTCTGCTTACTTCACAGCTTGATATTGTGAAGGAATTTGATTTACCCAAGGATGTTGAGACAAGGGCTGCCAAATACAGTGCAAATCCTCAGCATATTGAGCTGAAAACATCTCAAATGGATACAACTGCCGGTGTTATGTCAACTCTTGAAAAGCTGGAGCAGGTTACTATGGAGCTTCCAAAGATTGATGTTAATGAAAAAGGCGAGTTTGTGGAGAGAAACACCAAGGACGAAGCTGACGGCAAAAAGAAGAAATAATACATAATACTTGCGGGTGAGACAGATGATTTATTTCGTTATTGGGGTGGTGCTTGCTGCCGTAGACTTGCTGACAAAAGTTTGTGCAAATTCACGTCTTCAGGAGATTGGAACAATTCCGTTGATTGAAGGCGTGTTTCATCTCACTTATGTAGAGAACAGAGGTGCGGCATTCGGCATTCTCCAGAATCAAAGATGGTTTTTTGTGGTGATTGCTGTTGCTTTTGCGGCTGTTTTGGTATATGTTCTGCTGAAATTCAAAAACAGACCCGCACTTTTCAATCTCGGTCTTTGTTTTATGGCGGCAGGGGCACTGGGAAATACAATTGATAGAATCTGGCGGGGATTTGTAGTTGATTTTTTTGATTTCAGACTCATAAACTTCCCTGTTTTTAACGTTGCTGATATTTGTGTGTGCGTTGGCGCAGGGTTATTGGCAATTTTTTTTGTTTTTATCGACAAAAAAGAGAAGGATTGTGAAGAAAATGCTGTTGAAAGTTGATTTGGCAGGAAAGAGACTGGATGCGTATCTTGCAGAAAATATTGAGAGCCTTACACGTTCGAGAATTCAGAAGCTTGTTTCTGAAGGCTTTGTTGTGGTAAACGGCAAAGAGGTAAAGTCAAATTACAAGCTTCGGGAAGGCGATGAGATTACAATTGAAATTCCCGAAGCCAAGGAAACGGAAATAGTGGCAGAGGAGATTCCTCTGGACATTGTCTTTGAGGATGACTGTATGCTTGTGGTGAACAAGCCTCAGGGGATGGTTGTTCATCCTGCGGCGGGGAACTACAGCGGAACACTGGTGAATGCACTGATGGCACATTGCGGAGACAGACTTTCGGGCATTAACGGTGAAATCCGACCCGGAATACTTCACAGAATAGACAAGGACACCAGCGGACTTCTTATGGTAGCAAAAAATGATACGGCACATCTGGGTCTTTCGGAACAGATAAAGGAGCACAGCCTGACAAGAGAATATCTTGCTCTGGTTCACGGGAAAATAAAAGAAGACAGCGGTACTATTGATGCTCCTATCGGTCGTGATGAAAAAGACCGCAAAAAAATGACAATTACACAGAAAAACTCCAAAAATGCGGTTACGCATTTTTTTGTATTGGAAAGATTTGATAAATATACATTTATACGTTGCAGTCTTGAAACAGGACGTACACATCAGATAAGGGTTCATATGTCCAAAAACGGTCATCCCATTGTGGGCGATCCTGTTTACGGTGTGAAAAAAGAAGAGTTCAGACTGAACGGGCAGCTGCTTCATGCACATACTGTTGGATTTGTGCATCCCATATCGGGAGAATATATGGAGTTTTCCAGGGAGCTGCCTGAATATTTTTCAGAGGTTCTGGAAAAACTGAGGAGGAAGTAACTGTGGGTTTGCATGATAAACACAGAATGAGACTTGACAAAAAGGTCTGTGAAAACGGTCTTGAAATGCTGGAGCCTCATGAACAGCTTGAATACATTCTTTTCACTGTTTTTGCAAGAGGTGATACAAATGCTCTTGCACACAGACTTCTGGACAGATTTATTTCTGTTGCCGGTGTTCTGAATGCGGATGTTGAAGAGCTTATGGAGGTTGATGGAGTAGGGCACAGAACCGCTATGTTTTTGACGTCTCTTCCTGACCTTTTGGGTATTGTGGAAAGAAGTCTGACTGTTGATGCTCCTCCGCAGCTTGATACACCAGAAAAGATTGAAAAGTTTGCACGTACATATTTTTACGGAAAGCTCACCGAGGCGGCTTATCTCATAAGCCTCAATTCTACATACAGAATACTTGCTGTTCACAAAATTTCAGACGGTGCACAGCATGAGATATATGTTTATCCCTCAAGGGTTGTTAAAAGGGCAATCAGGGATAATGCAAGTGCAGTTATTGTGGTTCACAATCACCCTTGCGGCAGTGTAAAACCGTCGGTGGATGATATTATGGTTTCAAGAAATCTTGCCAGAGCACTTGATGCTGTTGATATTGTTTTTGCAGATAGTGTGATTATTTCAGAGGGAAAAATATTCAGTATTCAAAAAAGCGGTTATATAGATGTAACCTCACGGGAATACTGACCGACAATCCGGAAAGACGGAAATTTTCTGAAAGAAAAGTTTAAGAACTTTTTGAGGTTGTGTTATGGAATTTAAAGTGGAATCCCCCTACAAGCCTTCAGGCGACCAGCCTCAGGCAATAGAGGCACTGGCAAAGGGCATTCTTGACGGGGATAAGTTTCAGACACTTATGGGTGTTACGGGGTCAGGAAAGACCTTTACCATGGCAAACATTATTGAAAAGGTGCAAAAGCCAACCCTTGTTCTTGCCCACAACAAAACTCTTGCGGCACAGCTTTGCAGTGAGTTCAAGGAGATATTCCCAAACAATGCGGTGGAATACTTTGTTTCATACTATGACTACTATCAGCCTGAAGCGTATATTCCAAACTCCGACACTTACATTGAGAAGGATGCCCAGACCAATGAAGATATTGACAAGCTGCGTCACTCTGCGACAGCGGCTCTTTTTGAACGCCCCGATGTAATTATTGTTGCATCGGTTTCCTGTATTTACGGTCTTGGTGACCCTATTGACTACAATAATATGGTAATTTCCCTTCGTACGGGGATGGAACGTGACCGTGACGAGGTTATTGAAAAGCTCATTGAAATCCAGTATGAGCGGAACGACATTAATTTTACACGAAACAAATTCAGGGTACGTGGAGATGTAATTGACGTTTTCCCTTCCTATTCATCGGGTAATGCTATAAGAATAGAATTTTTCGGTGACGAGGTTGACCGCATTGCGGAAATCAGTTCTGTTACAGGTGAGGTCATAAAGGTACTGAAGCACGTTGCGATTTACCCTGCTTCCCACTACGTTGCAAGCAAAGAAAAGCTTGAACGTGCAATCGGGCAGATTGAGGCGGAAATGGAAGCCAGAGTTGAGGAATTCAAGGCAAAGGAATGTCTTATTGAAGCTCAGCGTATAAAGGAAAGAACCAGATATGACATTGAAATGCTTCGTGAAACGGGGTTCTGTCAGGGCATTGAAAACTATTCACGGCACATAAGCGGCAGAGAACCGGGAAGCCCGCCTTTTACGTTGCTTGATTATCTACCCAAGGACTTTTTGCTGCTTGTAGACGAGTCACACGTTACCATTCCTCAGGTTCGGGCAATGTATGCAGGCGACCGTGCAAGAAAGAACAACCTTGTGGAATATGGTTTTCGACTGCCTTCGGCTTACGATAACAGGCCTCTTAATTTTGATGAATTTTATGACCATATAAATCAGGCGATTTTTGTCAGTGCAACGCCTGCAGATTTTGAAAAGGAGCGTTCAACCAGAATTGTTGAGCAGGTTATCCGTCCTACGGGACTCCTTGACCCCAAAATCTCGGTACGTCCCATTGACGGCCAGATTGATGATCTGTACGGTGAAATCAAGACAAGAATTGAAAAAAATGAAAGAGTGCTTGTGACAACCCTTACCAAAAAAATGGCGGAACGGCTTACCGAATACTTTGAGGAAATGGATTTGAAGGTTCGTTACCTTCATTCTGAGGTGGAAACCATTGAGAGAATGGAAATCATCCGTGATTTGAGACTTGGAGTTTTTGATGTTCTGGTAGGTATAAATCTTTTGAGAGAAGGTCTTGACATTCCTGAGGTATCTCTTGTGGCAATTCTTGATGCGGACAAGGAAGGCTTTTTGAGAAGCGATACCTCACTTATTCAGACAATCGGACGTGCGGCAAGAAATGCCGAGGGTACGGTTATAATGTATGCAGACACCGTTACGGGGTCAATGCAAAGAGCCATTTCAGAGACGGAACGCCGCCGTGAAATTCAGGCGGCATATAACGAAAAACACGGAATTATTCCAAGGACAATCCGAAAGGAAGTACACGAAATAATCGAGGCAACCGTTGCGGACAGCAAGGTTCCCAAACACGGAAGAAGAAATGCACAAGCGACATCAGCAAATGTAACGCAAAAGACCATTGCCGAGCTTACAACGGAAATGAAGAAGGCGGCAGAGCTGCTGCAATTCGAATTGGCTGCGAAGCTTCGAGACGAGATAAGAAATTTAGGTGGAGAAATATGATGGAGAACAAATACAGCAAATATATTCACGTCAAAGGTGCCAGAGAGAACAACCTCAAAGGCATTGACGTAAAAATTCCAAGAGACAAGATGGTTGTGCTTACGGGTCTTAGCGGTTCGGGGAAATCCTCTCTTGCTTTTCAGACAATTTATGCAGAGGGTCAGAGACGGTATGTGGAATCACTTTCGGCATATGCACGTCAGTTCCTCGGTCAGATGGAAAAGCCAAATGTGGATTCCATTGAAGGACTTTCTCCTGCTATATCCATTGACCAGAAGACAACCAGCAAGAATCCCCGTTCAACGGTTGGTACTGTTACAGAAGTCTATGACTATGTACGTCTTTTGTTTGCAAGAATAGGTGTTCCCCACTGTCCAAAGTGCGGAAAGGAAATCAAATCACAGAGCATCGACCAGATTGTAGATAGCGTGAAGGCACTGCCCGAAAAGACAAAGATGCAGATTCTTGCTCCCGTTGTAAGAGGAAGAAAAGGCGAGTATACCAAAATTTTTGAGAAGGCGGCAAAGGACGGCTTTGTGCGTGTCCGTGTTGACGGTGAGATTTTTGACCCGTCTGTCGATGAAATCAAGCTTGACAAGCAGAAAAAGCATAATATTGAAATTGTTGTTGACCGTCTTGTGGTGCGTGAGGGAATGGATAAGCGACTCACCGATTCCCTTGAAACAGCGCTGAAAATGGCAAACGGTCTTGTGGCGGTTCAGCTTATTGATGAGGACAGAGAGCTTTTGTTCAGCCAGAACTATGCCTGCGATGACTGCGGAATCAATATTGAGGAGCTGACACCCAGGATGTTTTCCTTCAATACGCCCTACGGTGCCTGCCCTCATTGTATGGGTCTTGGTGAGGTAGAGCTGATAGATGTGGAACGGCTCATTCCCGACAAAACAAAGAGTATAAACGAGGGTGCCATTGCCTGCTATGGCTGGACAGGAACAGACAAAGACAGTATTTCGGCAATGTATTACAGGGGTCTTGCAAAGAAGTACGGCTTCAGCCTTGATACTCCCGTTCAGGATTTGCCTGAGGATATTGTGAATATTATTCTTTACGGAACAAATGGCGAAAAGGTACATCTTTCATATGAAAAGACCTATGCAAGAGGCGAGCATTTTGCACGGTTTGAGGGAATCGTAAATAATGTTCTGAGACGTTATCAGGAAACCAATTCAGACTGGGCAAAACGTGAAATTCAGGAGTTTATGAACACAACTCCCTGCCCTGAATGTAAGGGTACACGTCTCAAAAAAGAGAGCCTTGCGGTTACGGTAAAGGGCAGAAATATAGACGAAATAAGCAATTTTTCCATTGCGGAGGCTATGGAGTTTTTTGACAAAATGGAACTGACCCCCAAGGAAGAATTTATAGGAAGGCAAATTCTGAAGGAAATAAAGGTGAGACTTTTGTTCCTTGTGAGTGTGGGTCTTGAATACCTTACCCTTTCACGTTCAAGCGGAACACTTTCGGGCGGTGAGGCACAGCGAATACGACTTGCCAGCCAGATTGGTTCAGGGCTTATGGGGGTTGTGTATATTCTGGACGAGCCAAGTATCGGTCTTCATCAGCGTGACAATCACAAGCTTATTGAAATGCTGAAAAAGCTCCGTGATTTGGGGAATACACTTCTGGTTGTTGAACATGACGAGGATACAATGCGTGCCGCCGACCACATAATTGACATTGGTCCCGGAGCAGGTATTCATGGCGGTTATGTTGTGGCAGAGGGTACGGCTGAAGAGATTATGAAATGCAAGGAGTCCGAAACTGGTCAGTATCTCAGCGGTGAAAAGTTTATTCCTGTGCCTTTTGCAAGACGTCAGGGCAACGGAAGCTTCTTGAAGCTTGAAGGTGCTGCACAGAATAATCTGAAAAATGTCGACATAGAGATTCCTCTGGGAACCTTCACCTGTGTTACGGGTGTTTCGGGAAGCGGCAAAAGCTCTCTGGTGAACGAAGTACTGTTCAAAATTCTTGCAAATGATTTGAACCGCGCAAAACAGAAGCCCGGTAAGTACAAAAAGATAAGCGGACTTGAGAACCTTGACAAGGTTATTGACATTGACCAGTCACCAATCGGAAGAACTCCCCGTTCCAACCCTGCAACCTATACAGGTCTTTTCGGGGATATAAGAGCACTTTTTGCATCCACTCCCGATGCCAAATCCCGCGGCTACGGTCCGGGACGTTTCAGCTTTAACGTAAAGGGCGGCAGATGCGAATCCTGTCAGGGTGACGGTATAATCAAAATTGAAATGCACTTTTTGCCTGATATTTATATGCCCTGTGAGGTGTGCGACGGAAAACGCTATAACCGTGAAACTCTGGAAGTAAAATTCAAGGGCAAGAGCATTGCGGATGTTCTGGATATGACGGTGGAAGAGGGAATGTATTTCTTTGAGAGTATTCCCAAAATCGCAAACCGTCTCAAAACTCTTTATGAGGTGGGTCTTGGTTATATCAAAATCGGGCAGTCCTCAACAACTCTTTCGGGCGGTGAAGCACAGCGTGTCAAGCTTGCAACCGAGCTGAGCAAGCGAAGCACAGGAAAGACCATTTATATCCTTGACGAGCCTACAACGGGTCTTCATACTGCAGATGTTCATCGTCTTATTGACGTATTGCAGAGGCTTGTGGAGTCAGGAAATACTGTTGTTGTTATTGAACACAATCTTGACGTTATTAAAACGGCTGACTATATAATTGACCTTGGACCTGAAGGCGGTAACAAGGGAGGTATGATTGTTGCAAAGGGTACCCCCGAAGAGGTTGCCCGATGCAGAGAATCCTATACGGGAATTTATCTGAAACAAAGTCTTGAAAACTAGAGGATAGGTTAATTAGATTTATAAGCAAAGGTTGTTGTCGAAGAAACAAAGGGAATACCCAGCTTCAGTGCAACAGCTTTTCCCCACAGTGCCATGGAATCTGCTACGATACAGCCAGGCTTCAGTTCTGACATTTCTCTGCACACCTTGTCATCAAGTGCCAATGTGGTATCAACCAGTATTTTGGTAGAGAATGTAAGGTCTTTTCCTAAACGGGCAGAGTCTTTGGCACTGAGTTTTTGTTCCATATCGTAATTGTCACAAGATATGAATGTTGCCCCTGCTGCCTCAATTTTTTCACGCATAACGTTATATGAATAATACCACAACTGATGTCCGCCAGCGACTAATTCTCTGACAACCCCCAAGGTGGGGTTGGTGTGTCCGTGTGCAGGAATACAAAAGAAAACTATTTTGCTCATTTTATGTCACCTGATTTCATTCTTCAATATTATTAAAGATCTGTTTAACAATGTCCTGCTGCTTTGCTTTGGGCGGAATTACTATTCCTTTTTCTTTATCCCCAAGAACCAGTATCATTTTTGATTACTTAAAAGCAGCAATCTACGGAAAAGCTTCCTTATTATATTTAATATACATAAGCATAAAAAACAAATTAAAAAACTTTGTTAAAAAAATTTCAAAAAGTACTTGACTTTTGTTGCAAGGTTGTAGTATAATATCAGAGCGTGACAAAGACATACGATGATTCCGGAGGTAGCAGCCCTGATTTTATCAGGTGACTGGGAATTTCGGAGGAGATTGTCCGGTTTTCAAAACAGGGCGGAAGGTCACACTTTCAATTGAATACAGCAAGATATACGGGCTCAGTATGCTGGTGGGCTCGGATTGCGTTGTGTTTATGCCCCGAAACCGCATCTTTGTGAAAGCAAAAATCAAGGTTCGGGTTTTATTATTTAGTTGTGCGAAACGCCCGGCACAGCGGAAAAATCAAAAGTAAATTTTGAAGGAGGGTACAGCATGGCAGCTGAGAAGATCAGAATCAGACTTAAGGCTTATGATCACAATCTTATCGACCAGAGTGCCGAAAAGATTGTTGAGACAGCCAAGAGAACAGGAGCTAAGGTTTCAGGACCTATCCCGCTCCCCACAAAGAAGGAAGTCGTTACAATCCTCAGAGCGGTTCACAAGTA
>JAZRIX010000021.1:0-42403 GCA_045645485.1 Clostridia bacterium
CGAATTTGCAGTGCTCAAACAAATGCTTCAATCTTTCACAAAATCATTCGATGAAATGTCTTATGAAGAAAAATATCAGATTATTAGGACTTTTATACGTAGAGTTGTTTGGGATGGAGAGAACATTCATCTATATTTCTACGGAAGTGAAGATGAGGGGGAATTGTTCCCTTTTGATGACGGCTCTGGAAAAGAGCCATTACGAGAGTATAGCAAATGAAATATTGATGCTGATAAGAGCAAGTAAAAAATCGCAAGGAGACGTGTCTCTCAATGACCCTATAGGTACGGACAAAGAAGGTAATCAGATTCATCTTATGGATATAATCGGAACTGATGAGGAGGACGTCATAAAAGAAATTGACAGTAAAGCAAAAATAAACAAACTTTACTCAAATATTGCTACCTTGCTCGACAACCGAGAAAGGGATATTGTAAAAATGCGTTACGGACTCGTTGACGGAAACGAAATGACTCAGGCAGAGGTTGCCGAGGTTCTTGGAATATCACGATCATATGTTTCAAGAATAGAAAAAAAAGCTCTGAAAAAACTTCGTTCAGGATTATGCGATTAATTTTAAAAAATATTGTATTTTTTCGTCAAAAGGTGTATAATTTAAGGAAATACTATACAGAGGTGAAAAAATATGGATTATACTTATTTCGGGAAGAAAGCAGGTCTTAACAGAACAAAAGATTTAATTATTGCCGGGGTCTGCATTTTTCTTTATATTTTATTTTTTATTTTTATGGTCACACCACCGGGAAAAAGCTTTTTTGACTTCATAAAAAAATGTATGCCTTTTATGAATCTGATAGACGGAACCCTCAGTGATATTAACAGACTCTTCGGTCTTGTTTTTGAAAAATTCGGACTTGGTGCAAGCACAAACACCGTAACCGAGGAATTGCACAGTCTTTCATTTGTTACATCTTTTTTTGATTTGAGCAAGCTTATGGTGTCATCAGCAATTCAATCTGTCATCTTTTTTTGTTTTTCAATAATTTTTCTGAATGCAAAAAATACCGCTCTGATTGATGTTCTGCTTGGAGCTTCAGATTTGGACGTAAGCGGATTTTCTGAAGATATTGCGAATAAAATGCTTTTCAAATTCCAAAACAAAAAGGATATACTTTATTGGTTTAACAGCACACTTCTTCTCGGTATATCAATTTTATTGGGAGGACTTCTGGGAAATGCAATTATGCATTATGTGAGTATCCCCGTTTTGGCTCTTGACATAAAGCTGCAATTTTGGGTAAGCTTGCTTATTCTTCTTGTGATATATGTTCTGTTCAGTATTTTCTTTATGATTAAATCAATTAAAAGTGTAGGTATTTCATACAGCTTCAGACGTTCATTGATAAAAACCTTACTTTTTAACCTTATCCCTGAAGCTCTTATTTTCTTTGTAACAAACATTGTTATAGTTATAACCTTCACCTGTTTTGTCACAAAAGGAATACATATACTCTCTGTACTTGCTTTGATTGGATTCATACTCTGGACCTGGATATCTGACAAAATAACAGATTTACTGCATAAGCTTTTCACTATGAACATTCCCTTTATGGGAAAAACCTGTCCCTTCAGCGGATTGCTTTGGTTACCTTCTACTGTCACACTGCTTGCGATGATGTACATAATGATGGTTCCCAATATGGATGTCAATTCAAACCAGCTGGAAATCTCATTGACAATGCTCCCTTTTCTGAACCATTGGGTCAGCGGCGTACCCGTTTTTGATATGATAATATCCGATCTTGGAACATATATTATTCCGCTTCTGAACCTTCTTGTATTATATACTTTTGCAGCAGCAATACAATACTTCACTTCATCATATCTTGTGACATTGTATACACAGGTTATTATAAGAGCATTGTTTGCAGGCTTCATATTTGTATTTATCATCATTTTTTATATGATTCTTACTCTTGTATGTTATCCGCTTGCTACAATGATAGAATACAAAAGCATGGCAATAGTTGTTGCGGTTTTCTTGTATGTACTCTTTGCAATATACCAACCGTTCCTGGTAGCACAAAGTATTTTTTCAACAGCACTTACCTTACTTCTTATGCAATGGCTTCCCGGAACGCTGATTGCCCTTTCAGGTAGCGGAAATGCATACATAGGACGTTATCTCGGCGGTGCACTTGTGGTAATAGGTATCCATCTTTTATTCTCTCTGCTTCAGAATATTGCTACTGTCCTTGAAAAGAAACTGCCATTTTAAATAACCTTTATGCACAAGAAAGAGGCTGTATGAAAGCAAATGTTTTCATACAGCCTTACAAAATTGTTTGTGCGTAGCAAAAAGGATTTAAATCTATAGAAAAAATGAATAATTGATACACACTTTATATTGTTTTTAATCTTGATTTTTCGTCCTTTTTGCGGTCCAGACTATTTTAACATCCCCTTACTTTTTATCCTTCTTTTAAATCCTTCAGGCTTCTCGTTTCATCCACCGGAGCTTCAATGTATGCAAAAAGCTCTTCAAGGCTGTCTGTACAATAATACAAATCAACACAATTTTTTGTAATAAAGTTCTTTGACATTGCACTTTTCATTGCTCCGTTAAGCTCATCATAAAAGCTGTCAAGATTGTATATTGCAATGGGTTTATTGTGTCTGCAAAGCTGCTTGAGGGTCAGAATTTCAAAAAACTCCTCATACGTTCCTATTCCTCCGGGAACAACAATAAAGGCATCAGAATTATCTTCCATTATCTGCTTGCGTTCACGCATAGTATCAGGAAGAATAAGTTCATCGCAGAAATCACAGATTTTTTCTACGGATTCATCCTCAAAAAACTTGGGTATAACACCCAGAATATATCCGCCCGCAGAACGAACCCCTCTCGCTGCGGCACCCATAAGACCGTTTCCTCCGCCACCGAAAACAAGGGAATGACCCTTTTGAGCAAGATGTTTTCCCATTTCCTCAACCTTTTCAATGTAAAATTTATCTATTGTGGGTGATGCAGCACCAAAAACACATATTCTCATAACAACGTCCTCCTCTTTTATTTTTCTTTATAATATACTGTATCGACATCAAAGAACAGTTCATTTATTGTTTCTTTATTGTTTCGCATATTGTATCTGTCAAGATTAAAGCGTTCCTGAAAGATAACTCCTTCCTTTGTGGAATACGTTCTCATAGCACAGCTTACAGGACAAAAATAATCATATCCCATATCCTTCATATACTTGAGACGTCTGTCACCCTCATAAAGGTGATACCCGAATGGACTGATGTAGATATTGGGCTGTACAACAATATCGTATATTCTTTCTTTAAATTTGTTTGTGTCATAATGCAGTCTTTCACTGCTGACAGAACCGTCTTTAAAGTAATCATTGTGTGTATAGCTGTGGCACGCAATAAGCCAGCCTGAGTCCTTCAAAGCCTCGGCAACTTCTCTTGCCTGTGCCTGAAGAATATATTTTTCTTCGCCTTCTGCGTTTTCAAAATCATATCCAAATGCTCCCTCATAGCCTGTAACCGCTACAACACCTTTTGCCCCCTGATACGAAAAATCAGGATGTTCCTTCACAAATTGGTCAAGAATCGGCATAACATCGCCCTCATACGAAAGCTCCGTCTTTCCCTCAGGTGTTTTTACTTCACACAAAACATTTCCTTCATTGTCAATAACAAGCCGGTCAGCAAAACCGTCATTTTCCATATATTCATAATAATTGACATCATCAACGGAAATTATAAGAGGTTTTTTTCCGGGTGGGAACAAAATTTTTTCGTCTGGATTGATTTTATCCAACGGATAAAGCACATAACCGCGCTCATAAAGCTGCGGAAGCATAGCCTTGAATTCCGATACTGTTGTCATCCACATATCATATCCTTCATGCCGGTAATCACCGTCAAAAGCAAGTTCCGGATATACAATAAGGCTATGAAAAAAAACATGATAATACTGACCGTCATATTCAACAAGAGCTGCTTTTCTTTGTTTGATATCATCTCTCAGAGATTTTACTTTTTTTGCTGAAAAACCTGATTCATCAATAACCTTGACAGCTTCATCATACTTATATGTTGCTGCCAGAAGCTCGGCATCTTTCATCATTTCATTAATTCTTGCTCTTCTTTTGCAAACAGCAGAAACCACCAATGTAACAACTGAAACAAAAAGAATAACTACAAGTGCAAGAATCAAGATTTTTTTTAACTTGTCTTTTTGAAATAAAACACCCTTTATCTTCATTTTTCACACCTCTTGTATGTCAATATATTTATTATAAACCATAATGAGCGTTTTGTCGACAACTTTCAATAAATAATTTAATTTTTTCAAAAAAAGAGAAGCCACTTTTTTATAGCGGCTTCTGTTTATACTGCACTGCTTTGTTTTTTTCTTGCTCTGGGATGTGATTTTTTATATACATCTTTTCTATGTTTTTTCAGCACACTTTCATAAACCTGAGTGGACGAAACATCCGTATGTCCAAGCATTTCCTGTACAGATCTCAAATCAGCACCGTTATCAAGCAAATGAGTTGCAAAAGAATGTCTCAATGTGTGAGGTGTAATTTCTTTGTTTATGTTCGCGGCGGATGCATACTGTTTTATTATTTTCCAAAAACCCTGACGGGTCATTTTTGTTCCGCTGCAATTGACAAAAAGATTTTCAACATCCTTATCTTCCTTCAAAAGACTGTGCCGAGCAGAATCTATGTATGACTTAACTGCCTTTTTTGCAATTGAATAAACGGGAATAACTCTTTTTTTCTTTCCGTAGTTGCAATTTATGTAACCGACATCCATATCAACATCAGACATTTTAAGTTCAATCATTTCGGTAACACGCATTCCCGTTGCATAAAGAATCTCAAGCATTGCTTTATCACGGCATCCCTTTGCATCACGGATATTAGGCTGGTTCAGAAGAATTTCCACCTCTTCGTTGGTAAGAACATCAGGCAGCTTCTTTTCAGCTTTAAGAGAATGAAGATTCAATGTGGGATCCTGCTTCACAATACCGTTATTCTGAGCATAACGGTAAAATGACCTGATTGACGCAAGACTTCTTGAAACTGTTGAAGCGGATTTCCCTTTCTTTTGAAGCTCCATCATATAGTCAAAAACAACAGTACCGCTTGCATTTTCAAATGCTATGGACTTTTCTTCCAGAAAATCGCAATAGCATTTTATATCACGTTTATATGATACAAGGGTATTGTTTGATACTTTCTTGTCATTTTCAAGATACCAAAAATACTTTTCAGTTGTATTTATCATTTGTAAGCCTTCTTTCTATTTGCACAATAATGTACATATTGGCTTTAGAATCGGTGGAATAACATAGGCGTCAAGAAAACTGCAAAACAGCAAAACAATAACCGTTCCAAGCAAACAAAACAAATTTCGCATATACAATTCCTTGCTGACCGAAACAAACTTTCCCTGTTGTTTGAGTCTACGCACAGTATGAGCAAAATTTATATTAAAAACCGTATAAACAATCAAAACCGGCAATGATATCATTATCTGTGGCAAAAGGGAAACTACAACAAAAAATATGCCCTTTCCGCCGATAATCCGCACAAGAACTGCCGAAGAAAAACCCAATTTATACCCTTTTGCTCCCAACTGGAGAATACAAACAGGAATAAATCCAACCCATAACCCCGAAAGCCACATAAACAATACCATTTTAAAGTTGTTATAAACCGAAAAAACAAAAATTTCCGATTTGCTTACAGGCTGAAGATTATATGCAGAAAGAAAATTTCCAATATATGTATCAAGTGAATGATATTCCGATGAGTCAATTGTTGCGGCGGACAAAGACCCGATTACCGTGCCGACAAAAACTGAAAAAACAGCTATCAGAAACTGTGCCTTGTTGTCAGCAATGTAATGGGTCAATTCATTCTTTATAGAAATTCTTTTCATAGCTTTTTCCTCCGTTTAAAAACGTTTTTTACAATTCTATGAGACAAGCTATGAAAATATGAAAATTTACATTTATTTTTTTGACATTTCTTCTGCCTTCAGCACACAAGCATCAATAGCTTTTGCAACAGCAGAACCAAAACCGTTTTCTTCCAGTGCAAGAACAGCCTCAATAGTAGTTCCGCCCGGAGAACAAACCGCATCACGGAGTTCAGCGGGATGTTCGTTTGATTCCAAAACCATTCTTGCAGAACCTTCAACGGCCTTTGCAGCAAAAAGAAGTGAAACATCCTTTGGAATACCGTATTTCACGCCGCAATTTGCCATTTCATCAATAAGCATATAGATATATGCCGGACTGCTGCCATGAAGAGCAGTTGCAGCGTTTATATACTTTTCTTCAATAACAGCAACCTCACCTACGCCCGACAGAAGCTTCTGTGCCGTTTTGAGGTCATCATCGGTTACATTTCGGTTTGGTGAAATCACAGTCATTCCGCAATTCACCTTCGCAGGAGTATTGGGCATAGCACGGATAATCTTTGCATTTGCACCCAGAACTTCTTCTATTGTATCAATCGTAACCCCTGCAGCTATCGAAATAAACAATCTTCCATCAACAAAGTCACTTGCTTCTTTCAAAACCAAGGGTAAAATATTGGGTTTTACTGCAAAAATAATAATTTCGCTTTTTTCAAAAACTTCAGCATTATCTGAAGTAACAAAGGTACCCTTTTCCTGCCATTTTCCCAATGAGGAAGGATTTTTGTCACTCAAAAAAAGACCGTCTTCTTTCACAATGCCCGAAGCAAGTAGCCCTCCTGCAAGAGCTGAAGCCATATTACCTGCACCGATAAATCCTATATTCATCAGTTTTCACCTTCTTTAGAATTCCTGTTTGATGTATTTTTCTATTCTGTCAAGACCTTCCTTTATTGTTTCCATAGAGGTTGCATAAGAAAGACGCACATAACCGTCAATACCAAAGCCCTCACTGGGAACAAGAGCAACAAGAGCTCTTTCAAGAAGATCGTCACAAAGTGCACTTGCTGTGTCAAAAGTTTTTCCGTAAAGCTCTCTTCCAAGAAGCTCCTTCACATTCATAAAGATATAAAAAGCACCGTTAGGCTTTTTGCAGCTGATTCCATCAATAGAATTGATTCTTTCAACCATATAATCTCTGCGCTTGATATATTCAGCACGCATTGCATCCACAGATGACTGATCACCGTTGAGAGCTTCAACAGACGCATACTGAGCAATTGAGTTGGGGTTTGATGTCGCATGGCTCTGAATATTTGACATTGCCTTTGCAACATCCGCATTTGAAGCTGTAAAACCAATTCTCCATCCGGTCATAGCATAAGCCTTTGCCATACCGTTTACAATAATTGTAAGATTCTTAATTTCATCACCAAGAGTTGCTATATTTACATGTTCACCCTCGTAAACAAGCTTTTCGTAAATTTCATCAAATACAACATAAATATTATGCTTCACTGCAATTTCAGCAATTTTTTCAAGCTCGGCTTTTGTATAAACCATGCCTGTAGGATTGCTGGGTGTGTTCAGCACCAAAGCTCTTGTTCTGTCTGTAATGTACTTTTCCAAGTCTTCAGGTGCAAACTTAAAGTTCTGTTCTTCTGTTGTATCAAGAAAAACAGGAACACCGTCAGCCATTTTCACCATTTCAGGGTAGCTTACCCAAAAAGGTGCAGGGATAATAACCTCATCACCGGGTTCACAAATTGCCATAAAAATATTTGTCAGACAGTGCTTTCCGCCATTGCTGACTACAATGTTTGAAATATCGTAATCAAGACCTGTGTCTCTCTTGATTTTTGCACAAATTGCTTCCTTGATTTCAATTGTTCCTGATGCAGGTGTGTATCTTGTTACACCGTTTTCAATGGCTTTGATACCTGCTTCTTTAACATTGTCAGGTGTTTCGAAGTCAGGTTCTCCGGCACCAAATCCCACAACCGGAATTCCCTGCTTTTTCATCTGTTTGAATTTTGCATCAAGCGCAAGTGTTGGTGAAGGACTTATACTCTTTGCCTTCTTTGAAATATATGTCTGCATACATATTCTCCTAACTCTTAAAAAATTACTAAATTATATTTTAATACAAAAACAAATAAATTTCAACCTTTTTTTTTATTATACAAGAATTTTTTCCGTAAAGTTCAAAAAATTCTCTGATGCAAGCTTTTTTATCTGTAAATCTGTATAACCAATCATACTCATTCTGTCAAAAAGCTTATATAAATCTCTCACATCGCAAATTCCCTCAGGCAAGCAGTCGATACCGTCAAAATCACAGCCTAGACCTATATTATTTTCTCCGCCCAGTGAAAGTATATACTCAATATGTCTTATTATATCGTCAATGCAGGCTTTATTTTGTGAAAGAAACGGCGGATAAAGATTTATACCGATACATCCTCCCTTTTTTATTATTGCTTCAATCTGGCTGTCTTTCAAATTTCTTGGGTGAGGACAAAGCTTATACGCATTTGAATGACTTGCAATAAAGGGTGCCTTTGAGTACTCTGCAACATCCCAAAAACCTTTTTCCGAGATATGCGACACATCAATTATCATTCCGAGTCTGTTCATTTCTGCAACAGCAGCTTTTCCGAATTCTGACAGACCTTTTCCGCCTTTTTCGCTTATGCCGTCACAAATCTCATTTGCATAATTCCATGTAATGGTCATACACCTTACGCCCTTTTTATAAAAATGACAAAGGTTTTCAATACTGCCTTCAAGTGCCTCTCCGCCTTCTATGCTCAAAATTGAGGCAACCTTTCCTTCAGCAAGGCTTTTTCTGATATCATTCACACAGAGACAATGCTGAGCATATGAATTGTGTATTTTCATCTCGGATAAAAATACATTTACCATTTGATTACATCTTTGGAAGGGCGGCAGGCTGTCTTCTTTTTTATTTATATAAGCCGCAAAAAACTGTACACGTCCCTCACGATTTTCATTCAGTCTTTTAATGTCTGTATGAAACGGGTTTTCAAAAAGACTTCCATCAATATCGGTTATCTTTTGCAGGGTATCACAATGAGCATCAAAAATAACCAACCTTACACCTCCGAAAATACCTGTTCAAGATGATTCACATTCTCTACCGCAAAGGTGTCTCCGGTAAAAACACCGAACACTTCAATAATATCAAATCTGATATTCAGCTCAGTAGGATTTAACACAAGATACCATTTGGCAGTATTGACAAAGTTACGTTTTTTATAATATGTTACAGCCTGAGCCGGTGTTCCGAATTCTTGAGAGCTTCTTGTTTTCACTTCAACAAAAACAATATCCTCACCTTTTTGTGCTATAATGTCAATCTCACCGTACTGTGAAGAGAAATTACGCTCAATAATCTTATATTTCTTCTTTTTCAGGTATTCTGCAGCTATTATCTCTCCGCAGTTACCGGCAATTTTGTTCCACTTTCCTCTGCTCATTTTCCAAGCACCTTTGCCGTCATAAAGGTTTTTCTGTGAACAGGCAAAACTCCGTATTTTTGTATAGCTTCACAATGTGCCTTTGTTCCGTAACCTTTATGCTTTGCAAAATCATATTCAGGATATTGAGCATCAAGCTCTATCATAAGTCTGTCTCGGCTTACCTTGGCAAGAATTGATGCAGCTGCAATAGTCTGTGATTTTGCATCACCCTTCACTATGTAACGAAAAGGAGTATCAAACGGAATATTGTCATTTCCGTCCACAATAACAAAATCTGCTTTTTTCTCAAGGTTTTTTACTGCATTATGCATTGCAAGTGATGTTGCCTGACGAATGTTTATTTCATCAATTACATCAGGCGAAACAAACTCTATTGAATAAGCAACAGCTTTTTCAATTATCTCATCGAAAAGCTTTTCACGCTTCTTTTCTGTAAGCTTTTTTGAATCATTCACCCCTTCAATAACCAAATCCTGAGGTAAAATAACTGCCGCCGCACAAACAGGTCCCGCAAGAGGTCCTCTGCCAGCCTCGTCAACTCCTGCAACAAGCTGATAACCCTGACCGTATAATTCATTTTCAATCTCCAGCATAAGCTTTCCTCACTTTCTTTTTACATATACAAACCGAGCAGATATATGAATCATATATCTGCCCGTGATTTAAGGTAACTCCAATGTAATTTTTCCGATTTTGGCCGCTCTGAATTCATCAAGTATAAGATTTGACGTACGAATTGTATCAACTCTTCCGCCCGATACAATACAACCACGCTTTTTTCCTATATACTCCAAAAGCTCAAAATCGTCAAGAATTTCTGTCTCCTCATCAAGCTTAAAACGTTCCGCAAGCATTTCAGGATAATTATTACGCAAAAATCCTACAAGATAAAATGCAAGCTCTTCAACATCCATAATTTCATCCTTTATGCCACCCGTAAAAGCTATCCGACGACCAACCTCAGGGTCTTCAAATTTCGGCCATAAAATTCCGGGGGTATCAAGTAATTCATACTTTCCGTCAGTTCTTATCCACTGCTTTGCAGTGGTAATACCAGGTCTGTCTCCGGTTTTTGCCGCCGCTCTGCCCGAAAGACGGTTTATAAAAGAGGATTTTCCAACATTGGGAATTCCCACTATAAGCATTTTCACAGCCCGTCTCTGAAGTCCTTTTTCTTTTTCCTTCTGAAACTTTTCCGAAAGAACACGTTCCACAGCACCGTCAAAATTTTTGAGACCCTTTCCCGACAGACTGTCTGCAGTAATTGTGCATACACCTTTTTTTTCAAAATAGCTCAGCCATTTTATATTTGCAACAGGGTCAGCAATGTCACTTTTGTTCAGAACCAGCACTCTCGGTTTTTTTCCTACAATTCTGTCAATTTCGGGATTCCGCGACGAAAGAGGCAATCTTGCATCAACAAGCTCAATTACCACATCAACCAGCTTCAGATTTTCAGAAATCAGTTTTCTGGTTTTCGCCATATGCCCCGGAAACCATTGTATCTCCATACTCTACCTCTTTTTGTTAATCTTCAAAATCATAATCCTGACATCCCATTTTGTTGAGAGGCCAGAAGCGGAAAACAGCATGACCTACGATATCATCTTCTTTGAAGGGACCTTCAAAACGGCTGTCACGGCTGTTGTTACGATTATCACCCATAACAAAAACCTCATCCTCGCCAAGAACAATAGGATTGTCTTTGCTGTATTTCCCACTATTCATAAGTTCAGTAATATATGAACCCGCCAAAGCAGTTTTTTCAGCAATATAGGGTTCATCAATGAGCTCGTCATTAACAAACACGTTGCCCGTACCAAAATCAATATAGATTGAATCTCCTTCTGTTGCAATAACACGTTTAATCCAGAATTGTTCCACTGCATCATCCGATTCAACTATTACAACATCGCCCTTCTGAGGGGTATAAAAGAGCTTGTTCACATACATACGGTCTGCATTCTGAAGAGTAGGCTCCATAGAAGGGCCCTGAACCTTTGCCAGCGTAAGAACAAACGTTTTAAGAAGATATGCAATCACAAATGCAGCAGCAATAGCTTTCACCCAATCCCAAAGCTCCTTTTTCCAATCCATTTTCGAAGATTTTTTTTCAACAGATTCTTCAGCATTCTCATTTTCAACGACTGATGTTTCCTCAGCATTTTCTGTTTGTGATTCTCTGTTTTCAAACTCATTATTCATTTCATTGTTCATAAAAATACACCTTCAAATATAAATTTTATAACAAATAGCGAAATGGCAGGTATTTTGAAAATACCCGCCACATAGGATGTTAAATCTTTTCTTTAACTTTTGCAGCCTTACCAACTCTATCACGGAGATAGTAGAGCTTAGCACGTCTAACTTTACCGCGTCTTGAAACTTCGATACGGTCAATGTTAGGTGAGTTAACGGGGAAGGTTCTTTCAACACCAACGCCGTAAGAAAGTCTTCTTACAGTGAATGTTTCACGGATTCCGCCGTGGTTCTTCTTGATGATTGTTCCTTCGAACATCTGAATTCTTTCTCTGTTTCCTTCTTTTACCTTAACATATACGCGAACTGTATCACCGATGTTAAGCTGGGGAAGATCTGTTCTGATCTGTTCCTGTGTGATCTGGTCTAAAATGTTCATATTTTTACATCCTTTCTTTTTCAGATATTCATGCCATACAGCCTCCAGATAAGCTATAAGCAGAGGACTACCCATAATTAACTCAATGAGTATACCACACTTCTTTAAAAATTGCAAGTGTTTTTTTGAAATTTTTCCAAAATTTTAAAAAGCAATATCAAATCACAAAAAGATATTCCCTTGCTAATCAAAACAACATTGCAATGCCAATCATAACCGGCATTGTAATAATAGACAGAATCATACTTACAGAAACATAAGATGCTGCCAAAGAGGTTGTCTGGGGATTAAACTTTTCCGCAAACATTGAAGTCATTGTTGCACTTGGAGCTGCAACAGATATCACCATTGCAACAAGAACATCTCCTGTTATACCGCACAAAAGAAGACCCGCAATCATAAGGGCAGGCAGTAAAATATGTTTCATAAATAACGACATGCAGACGCTGAAACCCTTCAGCTTAAACTTTGAATCTGCCAGTTGAAAACCCAGAATCAGCATAGGAAGTGGGGTATTTAATGATGCTATATACTTTATGGGTTCACGGATAACAGGTGCAACAGGAATGGAGAAAAGAAAAATCGCCACACCGATGGCTGTTCCGATTACACCGGGGTTTACAAAAATATTTTTAAGAGAAATACCTTTTCCGTTTCCACTCATCAAAACCTTTCCATATGTCCATACAGTAATGGTAAAAACAGATGTATACGCCGCACCGAAAAACAATCCGATTGGTCCGAGTATAGCTTCAAGCAAAGGAAATGCCATGAATCCTGCATTTGAAAATATCGCACCAAACTGCAAAAGCCGTTCACGCTTTTTATCTTTGTCTTTAATAATCATCTGTGCAATAACACCGTAAATCACAAAAGAAATAACTGCCGACGCCAGAGAGATCCCCAGTAGCCTCAGCATATCAGGATCAAATTCACGGCAATAAGAGTTTACTGTTGTAAACGGAACAACTATGTACAATACAAAATTTGTTATTTCCTTTATTGTTGTTTTTGAGAAAATTTTAAGTTTGTTGGCAAAAAAGCCAATAAAAACAAGAATAAACAGTATTATAACCTGAGTTCCTACTGTAAAAATATTATTTATAAGCATAATTTAAGTCATTCACCGCCTGTCATAAAGATAAATAAGCCACATACCTGTATAAAAATACATAGGAATCTGTGGCTTAAAATATTTTATTTATCTGGAATTCTTGGGATTCACAATATCACGCCAAGCGAGGTCTCCGCGTTCAAGACCGCGTATCATAACCTCAGCCGTAGCACTGTTTGTAGCAAGCGGTATATTGTGAACATCACACAGTCTGAAAAGAGCCGAAACATCAGGCTCGTGTGGCTGTGCTGTAAGGGGATCTCGGAAAAACAGTACAAGGTCAATTTCATTATAAGCAATTCTTGCTCCAATCTGCTGGTCTCCACCTTGTGGTCCGGACAAAAACAGACTGACATTCAACCCTGTTGCTTCAGCAACAAGACTTCCTGTGGTTCCGGTAGCACAAAGATTGTGCTGTGCAAGAATTCCTTTGTACGCAATACAAAAATCTACCATCAGTTCTTTCTTCTTGTCATGTGCAATTAAAGCTATATTCACTTCTCTTCCTCCCACTTTCTTTAGTAACAACAATTGCAGTCAAAATGTGTTGCAGAAAACTATTTATGTTTTATGCTTTTTATAGGAATATTTGCCGTTATAGCAGGAACGGTTGATTTTCCGTCTTCACTCTGAGCTGTTGTAATATTGATATCAAGCTCGCCATCGCTCACATCTACATACTTTGCGATAACTTGCATTATTTCATCTTTTATTTTTTCAAGGAACTCAGGCGACACATTTGCTCTGTCATGAACCAGAACAAGCTTGAGTCTGTCCTTTGCCGTGTCCTTGGAGCGGCTTTTTCTGCCAAAAATTTTAGACAAATCCAGCATATATAATATTCTCCTTATCTCTTTTTTCGATTATACAAAACACCAATATCCTATTTCTTTCCAAAAATCTTTTTAAAGAAACCAAAGAAAGATTTTTCATCAAGGTCCATAAGAGGAACATTGTTGCCATTCAGTCTTTCAGTGATGTTTCTGTAACCCTGACCTGCAAGAGATTTGGGATTAACTACTGCGGGTTCACCTTTGTTTGTGGAAACAATAATTTCCTGATCATCAGGAACAATACCAATAAGATCAATATTGAGGACTTCAATAACATCATCAACGCTGAGCATATCTCCGCGTTTTACCATGTCAGGTCTGATTCTGTTAATAAGTGCATAATGCTCATCAATACCGTTTGCTTCAAGAAGACCGACAATTCTGTCAGCGTCACGAACAGCTGATACCTCAGGGGTTGTAACAATCAAGGCCTTGTCAGCACCTGCAATTGCATTTTTGAATCCCTGTTCAATACCCGCAGGACAGTCAATGAGAATAAAGTCATACTCTTCTCTCAGCTTGTCGCAAAGCTCCTTCATCTGTTCAACTGTGACAGCATCCTTGTCCTTTGTCTGTGCTGCAGGAATAAGATACAAACCGTCATATCTCTTGTCCTTTATTGCTGCTTTTTTGTGTTCACAAACACCTGTCACAACATCAACAAGGTCAAAAACAATTCTGTTTTCGAGACCAAGAACAACATCAAGGTTTCTCAGACCAATATCCGTATCAATCAGAACAACCTTTTTGCCGAGCTTTGAAAGACCAACACCGATATTCGCTGTTGTAGTTGTCTTTCCGACACCACCTTTTCCGGAAGTTATAACTATTACTTCTGCCATATAAATTTCCATAGCCTTTCCGCCCACATACTGTTGAAAACATCTCCGTCAAACTTATTTGTGGGCAAAATAAATCACAAAACAAAGATATTACACAAAAGTTTTGAAGTAATTTAAACCTAAAAACTTTTAATTATACATTTTTTAAATTCACCATATAATTTTATCACAAATCTGTCCCAATGTCAAAATATTATTTGCGTTTTTGCAAAAAATCTTCAATAAAAATCAAATCGTCTTTTATATAGGCGATTTCAGGAACCTTTCCGTGACTTTCATCCTCGTCTGGAGAACGTGTTATCAAATCCGCAATACGAAGCTGAATGGGCGAGAGATTCATAGCAACAACTATAGCATCACGGTTTCCCTTTGAACCTGCATGAACCCGCCCCTTCACGGTTCCCATAACTACAATATTGCCTTCAGCAACAAGCTCGGCTCCGGGGTTCACGTCACCCACAATAACTATATTGCCCTCTGATTCAAGAAGCTGACCTGAACGAACGGTTTTGGTATAAAACTTTGTCTTTTCATCATCAATTTCAATTTTGAAAGCTGTTGAAACAATTTGTTCAGGCGTAAGATTTTTTTTCATTTTTTCTTCCGTTGTTGCTTCAAGTGGCTGTGGATTTTCCCACAAAACTGTTTTACAGTCAAGAGTTTCAGAAACAGCTTCTGCCAACTCGGCAAGCTGCTCTTTGTCAAGGTCTACACCCTTAAAGCCTATACGCAAGGTAAGGCCCTGAAAAAAGTTTTCCGATTTTTTGAATTTTGAAGTAACAATCTTTTTTATCTCAGTAAAGGAAATAGATTTGTTTATATAAACAACCATCCCCTCCTTGTAAAGCTTGAAAACAATGGGGTCTGTAGTTTTTGCCATAATATTGCCTCTTTCTTACATCAAAAGTGTATTCATTTTGCTTACATCATCCTTGACCTCTGAAAGTCCAAGGTAATATTCAAAGATGTCTCTTGCAACGCTTGCAGCATAACTGCTGGTTGCACCGTGTTCAAGAACAACAGCCACAGCTATTTGCGGTTTGTCATATGGTGCAAAGCCTACAAACAGAACTGTATCACTTCCGTTGCTTACTTCCGCTGTACCTGTTTTGCCGCCTACTGCAATGCCAAAATCTTCAAAAACAGTTTTTGCTGTACCATCCTCGGTAACCCTTCTCATTCCGTCTTTTACAGCAGCAACAGTTTCATCTGTAATCTCATACTGAGAAATAACCTTGGGTTCATTTAGGTATACTATTTCTCCAGTTTTGTAGCTCCGCACATCCTTGACAAGATGCAGTGAATATCTTGTTCCTTTGTTAATTATTGTACTTACATAGCTTGCAAGCTGTGCAGGTGTAAACATATTATCAGACTGACCTATTGCCGCCTGAAGGGTATCACCCGGATACCATTTTTCGCCTCTGGATTCCTTGAACTCAGCACTTGCAACCACACCTTGTGATTCAGCAAGCTCAATTCCCGTATTCTGACCGAGACCGAAGGCTTTTGCATAGTGTGAAATCTTATCAATCGTAAGCAATCTTCCTACTTCATAATAGAAATAGTTGCAGGAAACACCCAGTGCCTCTGAAACATTTATTGAACCGTGTGTTTCGCCGGTATTTTTCCATATCAGACACGTCGGCTGATATGACGGTGCATAAAACTTGTACACACCAAGGTCTTCAATCTCAGTTTTAGGTTCAATAATTCCCTCTTCAAGTGCCGCAATGGAGGTAAGCGGCTTGAATGTTGATCCGGGAGTATATGCACCTCCCAGAGCACGATTAAGCAAAGGAGTGTGTGAATCGTTTAACAAATAATTGTAGTTCTTTGAATAAGTTTCAGGATTATAATCAGGAAAAGATGCCATGGCAAGTACCTCTCCGGTACTTATTTCAACAGCAACAGCTGCCCCGCTGTAACAGTCTTCTCCCTCATGCTCTCTGGTTTTTTTTATGTTTCTCGCCAATGATTCTTCAGTAATTCTCTGAAGCTCCGAATCTATTGTAAGAACAGCAAAATTTTCCGTCTCTGCGGGCTTTTCACTCAATGTCTGCGAAACGGAACCTGACCTTGTTTGTTCAACACGTTTGTATCCGTCTGTGCCCTTCAGGTAGGGTTCCAGAACCTTTTCAAGTCCGTCCTTTCCTATAATGTCATTCATTCCGTAACCTTTGTTTTTCAGTTCATCATATTCCTCTTTGTAGATAATACCTGTTCTTCCCAGTATATGAGCCGCCATAGAACCATTCACATATTCACGCATAGGTTCTATTTCAACACTGACACCCGCCAACTCAAAGGAATGTTCCTTTATTTTCTGAACCATATTCATATCAATATTATCAGCAAAGGAATACGGATTCATTACGCTGAAATTTTTCACCTTCATTGTATAACGGACAGCAACAATATTCCGTGCTTCCTCAGGTGTGTATTCTTCAGCAATCTTATACTTATCAAAATAATAATTCATTATTTCTTCAGCGGTTTCATATTCTTCAAGTTCATTTTCCTTTTTCCACTCATCTACAGCCGCCTGTCTGTCTTCAACATCTTCGAAATTGAATTTATAAGGAGCGTGAGTAATAGGAAACTCGTCAAAATACTCAAGATTGTTTTGCTGAAACATTTTTATAAGCTTCAGTATGGTATGATTGAGAGTTTTGTCATCACTGCCTATATTCTGAATATGGACATAATATCCCATACTGTTTGTAACCATAGGACGTCCGTATCTGTCAAGTATTTCGCCTCTGGGTGCCTTTACCGGATAAGCACGCACCAGTCTGTTTTCAGCACGTTCACTGTATTCATCACCGTGCACAATCTGCAAGCTGAAAAGCCGTGCTACGCATAACATAGTAAACACGGTCAGGAAACAGAATATTAATATAAAACGAGCCTTCAAGCTTCTTTTATCCAATTGTTTCACCCTTATCAGTATATAAATTTTTTGATAACTTTTTTATCAACCAATAAATCGGTACTGCAAACACAAGATTGTATACACATTCAGGTAAAATAATCTTCACCAACATAGCACCGAAGCTTACATTATCAACCGTCAAATAGGCAATAAAATAGTATATAATTTCATAAAACAATGACGAAAATAACACAAACAGCATAGATATAAGTACGTTGCTGTGACGGAGAACGTTTTTGTAAAAGTAGGAAACACAAAAACCAAGAAGCATTCCAAGAAGAGCATTAAGTCCCCACAAACGCCCCGTAAGCATATCAAGAACAAACCCGAAAATCAGACCGATTGCCGTGCCTTCTGTTCTTCCGCAAAAACTGCATATTAAAATTATATATATCAAAAACAGATTGGGCTTTACACCGACGATTTCAATTCCCGAAAGCCATGTTGGCTGAATAATTGAAAACAACAGCAAAAAAAACCCGTGCATTACAGCTTTCATAAGCTATACCTTTCATACCTCAAATTTTTCACAAAACCACATTCCGCAAACAAATATTATGTTTCATCAGAAGGATTAAGCACAACCAGAACAGCTTTCAGATTGTTCACGTTTGCCTGAGGTGCAATCACAGCATATTGTGAAATCCCCTGCATATCAGGTCTGATTTCAAGAACCTTACCGATTGTGAGACCTTTAGGATAAATGCCGCCAAGTCCTGAAGTAACAACCTTATCGCCGACAATAATATTGGCATTTTTTGAAATAAAGTTCAGTCTGCATGTACCTGACGAAGAAAAAGAATACTCACCTTCAACTATTCCGTACTCACCTGAACGCACGACCTCTGCGCCCACAGCATTGGAAGGGTCTGTGATTGTTGTTACACGTGACCACGTTGTGCCGACCTCGCTGATTCGTCCAACAAGGGTTTTGTCTTCCGAGACAACCGGCTGATTGAGTGCCATACCGTCAATCGCACCCTTGTCTATTGTAAAAGTGTCATACCAGTTTGAAGGTTCTCTTGCAATAACCTCAGCAGCCTTGAATTCAAGTTCTGGATACTGTTTTTTCATTTCAAGAAGCTTTCGCAACTGCTCGTTTTCATTAAGACTTATTGTTGCCTTGTCAAATTCAGCTTCAAGCTCTGCCTTTTCCTTCTTCAAAAGCTCATTTTCCTGTCTCAGCTTGTCCACATCGGAAAAATATCCCCAAAAGCCTGAAACACCGTTACCCATTTTGCCGAACAGCTTTTGAAACGGTGTAATGACAATCTGTACAACATTCTCCGAAAACGGAACCTCGTGTTTTGTTGCATTGATAATCCCTACAACAACACTCACAATCAGAACAAAAATTATCAATCCGAAAACACATCTGTTTTTCAAAAACTTTTTCACAGGATGTATCTCCTCTCCAAATTACAAAATAAATTAGTTCGAAATCAAAAGTGAATGAAGTGTTTTGATTTCTTCAAGAGCTTTTCCTGCACCGACAGCAACACACTCAGCAGGAGACTCAGCAATAAAAATCGGTATACCTGTATGAGCGTTTATAAGCTTTCCGAGACCTCTGAGAATTGAACCGCCGCCGGTGAGAACAATACCTGACTCAATAATATCAGCAGCCAGTTCTGGTGGAGTATTTTCAAGAACAGCCTTGATTCCGTCAATAACAGCCACAAGACTTTCCTGAATTGCTTCACGCACTTCTTCTGAAGTAACCTTTGCAGTTCTGGGAAGACCCGAAACAAGGTCTCTGCCCTTTATTTCCATAGAAATCTCTTCTTTGAGGGAACAAGCCGAGCCAATCTCCATTTTTATTTCTTCAGCAGTAATATTACCTATAATCAGATTATGGTTCTTTTTCATATAAAAAATTATGTCGTTGTCAAATGTCTGACTTGCAACCTTAAGGCTCTGTGTAACAACAATTCCGCCCAGCGACACAACTGCAATCTCTGTTGTACCTCCACCGATATCACAAACCATTGAACCAACGGGTGCATTAACAGAAATTCCTGCACCAATTGCTGCCGCCATTGATTTTTCAAGAAGAAATACCTCCTTTACACCTGCCGCAAGAACAGCATCTCGCACAGCACGTTTTTCAACATCCGTGATATGAGAAGGTATACATACCACAGCTCTGGGCTTGAGAAGTGATGAATGAATTGCTTTTTTTATAAAATATTTGAGCATCGCAACAGTAATATTAAAATTTGCAATAACCCCTTCTTTTATGGGTGTTACTGCACAAATATCAGCAGGAGTTCTGCCCAGCATCTCACCCGCTTCCTTTCCTATAGAAAGAATTTTTTCGGTTGTTCTGCTGACAGCAACAACCGTAGGTTCGTTTACAACAATACCTTTTCCCTTCAAGTATATGATAGTATTGGCAGTTCCAAGGTCGATTCCGATTTCGTTTGCCATAATCAACACTCCTTTATGTAAAAATTATTTAAAGAAACATATGCCGAAGTCCTTTGACAAAACCTCGCCAAGTTTCGAAACAGGCAATCCCACAACATTGAAATAATCACCGTTTATCCTTTCAACAAACAACGATCCGAGATTCTGAATGCCATAAGCTCCTGCTTTGTCCATTGGTTCTCCAGTATTAATATAATCTTTTATTGACGTAATGTCAAGGTTTTTGAAAAATACTTCCGTTTTTTCACAAAAACTTTTTATTTTTTTTGTGCATAAATCCTCCACAAAAACTCCCGTATATACATAATGCGACTTTCCGCTGAGCATTTTCAGCATTTTTTCAGCTTCTTCGACATTTTGAGGCTTGCCAAGAATTTTTCCGTCCACTGACACAACAGTATCTGCCGCAATTACTATGCAATCCGTACCGCTATCCAATGTTCGGATGACGTTTTCACCTTTAAATTTTGCAAGTAACATAACAGTCTTGACAGGAGAAAGCCCCTCCGGTTCAGGTTCGGGTGTACTGTCTGCAATAACCGAAAATTCCAGACCGATTGCAGATAACAGTTCTCGACGTCTGGGAGAATTTGATGCTAATATAATTTTTTTATTCATAATACCTCTCCACTTTTAAATACTCTGTTCCCGAACACCTGTGCACAATAGCCTGTTACGGTTCCGCTGATAACGGCAACCGTAAGCAACACGGGCAAATAAGAAAATATATGCACTGACCCAATAATAATAGATGCCATAAGAATCTGGGCAAGGTTGTGTGCACATGCCCCAAGCACGCTCATTCCTATCATACTTATCCGCGGGTAAAAAGCCTTTTTCACAAAACACAGGGTTAACGCAGATAAAAACGCACCTGCCATACTATAAGGAAGAGCAGAAACACCCCCAGTAATAAATGTACCGAGAAACGCTCTCATTAGCGATATCAAAATTGAATTTCCGCTGCCAAACATAAAAACATTGATTATTGTAACAATATTGGAAAGTCCAAGCTTTCCACCCGGAACCGGACTTATAAGTATCCTGCTTTCGATATACTGAAGCATTATACCCACAGAAACAAATAAAGCCATTATTCCGATTTTTTTTGGTGTAAATCTGCTTTTGTTCATCAATACGTCACCTTATCAACCGAATTTTTAGATTTTCCCAATATTCTGACAGAAAAACGATTAGGTACACAAACCACCATTTGTCCGGGTTTTGTTATTTTTCCGCTCTGTACATCAATTTTATCAGGACATGAAGCCTCTGTAATCCTTGCACCGTCAGAAGATAACTCAATCACATTATAACCAAAATCGGTTTTTATTTCAACGGTTTTCGTTTTTGAAATTCCTGCAAGATTATAGGTTGCATATTCTTTTCCGTTTACACAAATCTCAACTGTCTCTGCTTGTCCCTCAAAAACATATGTTGCAAATACAGCATAAAACAGTACAGCAATTCCCAGAATAGAAACAATAACAATTTTGTCCCAACGGGTAACCATCATTTCAGCTCCTTTGCAAAACCTGTTTTATTCCTTTGCAACGCCCTTAAAAAAGTGTCCTTTTGTAAAATCTTCGGGACGGTAGTTGTCTCCATTAAGAAAAGTACCGCAAACCCTCAAACACTCCGACGGCGTTTCATCGGTAAAATAAAGTCTTGAACTGCTTATTCCTGCATTGATTATTTTTTCCATATCAAAGCCCATAAATGTTTTTTTGCAATTCAAAATAACACTTCTGCAAATTTCCCCGTCCTTTATCACGGGAAAACGCATTCCAAGTCTGTCTGTAATATAGTTTTCATCTTTGCAAGGACATTGAGACCCGTTTCTTACAAGACAATTTTCCGATACAGCGAGGGGCAATCTGCCATATACCATCACCTGTGCAGGAACAGATTTTTTTAATTCTTTTATCTGCTTCAGTGTCAGCTCAGGTGAAAGCTCACATACTTTAAAACCACATTCAGACATAAAATTATCAGCAATACTGTTAAAAATATTCAATCTGAATCCACCGTATATATTATATTCAGAGAACTCATCAATCAACGAAATATTATGAATCAGAATACCGTGATACCCGTCTTTGAGCAGTTTCTTCGCTGTCGCAATATAATACTCTGTTTCTTTTCCTTTCAATACAGCAGGTAAAACAATAATAGTTTTTGTTTTATATTCATTCAAAAGAACAGTATTCTCTTTTATAACTCCTATGGGAACATAAAACTTATCAAAGCACAAATCCTTCAATGCTTTAAATTGATGGATATTTGTAACCTCGCATACATAGGAATGAGTATTTATTTTTTCGCTGCCAAAGAAACCAACACTTGAGGCATAGCCTTCTCTTTTGTACGAAAGAATCAACTCTTTTTCAAAAAGAGCAAGTCCCTCACGGCGTATATTATTCAAAGTACCTGCTGACATAAAAAGTCCGTCATCCACTTCTGCTTCAATATTGCTGAATTCAAAAGGAGTGGCTCCTGTTTTGCTTAACTGAAGTCTGACACTTTCAGCATTAATAGCTGATTTTATTGCCTTTTCGGGAATTGGCGGACAAGTGTACAAAACATTTACCTTATCATTCCATACTGAAAAAACAGGTTCTTTTCCTTCTTTAATGCTGATCTTGCCAAAAATTTCTATCTTTTTGTTTTCACCGTTCAAAGACTGCAACAGCTCCTTTTCAAGAACTGTTCCGCCTTTAAGATACGGGTTGTCAGGCTTATCCAATGCAAACATATCTTTGCCCTTTTTATCGGTCAGATAACCGTCTGTCAGTCCTCCGCGATTAAAAACAGAATTCAAAAGCTCAAAATCCTTCTCCGATACGCTCGTTGGACTGTCAATATATTTCCTGTATACACTTACCACAGCTGCAACATAAGCAGGGCCTTTCATTCTTCCTTCAATTTTCAGAGAAGAAACTCCAATCCCCTTTAATGCTTGAATATGATTAAGGCTCATAAGGTCTTTAAGACTCATTACAAAAGATTTGTTTTTCGCACCTTTTACCGAATAAGGCAGTCTGCAAGGCTGAGCACATTTTCCTCTGTTACCTGAGCGACCGCCAATAATACTGCTGAGCAGACACTGACCTGAATAGCTCATACAAAGCGCACCATGTCCGAAAATCTCAAGCTCTGCATCTGTTTTTTCTTTAATATCTTTTATGTCATCCAAAGACAGCTCGCGTGCAAGAACAACACGTTTGATACCGAGTTTTTCAGCAAATTTCACGCCCTCGGCGTTGTGTACGGACATTTGAGTGCTTGCATGAACGGGTAACTCAGGAACAACCTCTTTTGCAAGAGCCACAACCCCAAAATCCTGTACGATAATTGCATCCACTCCGATTCGGGACAGAAAACTCAGATAATTTCCCAGACTCTCCACTTCTGAATCAAGAACAAGAGTATTTACCGTTACATAAATTTTTGCGCCTCTGAGATGACAATAATCCACTGCATTTTCCAACTCAGCTTTATCAAAATTATCAGCAAAGCTTCTTGCGCCAAAGCTTTTTCCTGCAAGGTAAACAGCATCAGCACCGCTTTGAATTGCGGCAACAAGACACTCAAAATTTCCTGCAGGGGCAAGTAACTCAATTTTGCCCATAATCAATTCAATCCTTCTCTAATATTTTCTGTATCCTGAGCCTGAGCTTTTTGCGCCAATTCTTGCAAGCTCGATTTTCAGTTCCTGAACCGTTTCCTCAAGCTCCTTAACCTTTGCAGAACGTTCATCCAATGCGGCAGATAGCTTTGCTTCATTTTTGGCATAGTCGGTTATCTGCTTTCTGAGATTATTCATTGCATCCTCAAGCTTTATGTATTCATCAGAAAAATTAATTGCTGTCAGCATTGCCGCCATTACATTTGTCAACTGTGGATTTTCAGCCGTTATTTCCTTGAGCTTTTTGTCAACACGGACTGCCACACGCTGAACATATTCTGCAGGCTCTGCTGTAACAAGGGTATATTCTGTTTCATTTATAAGCACTTTAACCTTGCTTTTTTCCATAAAATCACCCTCCTATATAAGTTTCATTGCTTCACATTTCAAAAAAGCGGCAACAGTTTTTGCATCATTTATTTCATTGGAAAGAATCATTTCCCTAACTTCATCAAAGGAAAACTCCTTAACATCAAGAAACTCATCCTCATCGGGATTCACATTTCCTCTTGTAAGCTTATCAGCAAAAAACATATATGTTATTTCGTTTGCAAAGCCGGGCGACGGATAAATGTGACCAAGAGAAACAATGTTGTCTGCTTTGTAACCTGTTTCCTCTTCCAACTCACGTATTCCGCAAACAATGGGTTTTTCACCCTTGTCAAGCTTTCCTGCAGGAATTTCCCAGGTAAACTTTTCTATAGGTTTTCTGTACTGTTTTACAAGAGGTATTCTGCCATCCTCTGTCACAGCAAGAATACCTACTCCTCCCGGATGGTCAACAAGCTCACGATATGCCGTATTTCCGTCAGGCAGTGACACTGTTTCTACTCTCAAATCTATTATTTTTCCTTCAAATACTTTTTCGGAAGTAATGGTTTTTTCCTCAAGATTCATAAACAACCGCCTTTCTTTCTGTCAACAATTATTTCCCGCAAGAACACCCGTAGAAAAGGCTATCTGCAGATTAAAGCCTCCGGTGTATGCATCAACATCTATAATTTCACCGGCAAAATACAAGCCGGAAATTTTTTTCGATTCCATTGTGGATGGATCAATCTCCTTGACAGAAACACCACCTGAGGTTATTATTGCCTGCTCTATGGGGCAAAAATCCTTGACCGTAAGCTCAATACCTTTTATTGTACGAAGAAGCCTCTGTCGTTCTTCTTTGGTAATTGAGTTTACCTTTTTTCGCGGATCTATACCTGAAAGCTCAACAACGGATTCAACAAGTCCTGATGGCAACAAATCACCGAGAGAATTGACAAAGTCCTTATTTGCATATTTTTGAAAATCTCTCACAAGTCTTGCATCAAGCTGTTTTTCATCAAGTGCAGGCTTCAGGTCAATAAGAATTTTATATTTGCCCGGCTCCATGGGTCTCATATGAGCTGACGCACTGAGTATAACGGGACCACTGAGTCCGAAATGTGCAAACATCATTTCACCGAAATCAGTGTATACCTTTTTGTTTTTTTCATTAACAACTGTAATCTCTATATTCCTCAGTGAAAGACCCATAAGGTCATAAGTCCACTTTTCTTCCACTTCGACAGGAACAAGCGACGGTGTTATATCTGTCACGGTGTGACCAAGTTTTTTTGCAAAGTCATATCCGTCACCTGTGGAACCCGTAGCTGTATATGACATACCACCAGTGGCAACAATAACAGAATTTGCACGGATTTTGCCGTTTTTCAGCGTGGAAACCCCTCCGACTTTTGAATCTCCGTCAAGAAAAATGCCAAGAACCTTGTCGTGAATTATTTCCACTCCGACCTTTTTTATATACCTTTCAAGAGCCGAAACAACAGTCATACTTTTGTCCGAAACAGGAAAAACTCTGTTTCCCCGTTCGACCTTTGTTTCCACTCCGATACTGTTAAAAAAGTCTATTGTATCATAGTTTGTGAATCCGTAAAATGCACTGTAGAGAAAAGAGCTGTTTTTTGTAACGTTCTGAATTAGTTCTTCAACATCCTCACATGCATTGGTTATATTACATCTGCCTTTTCCGGTAATCAGCAGTTTTTTTCCGAGTAATCTGTTTTTTTCAATCAAAGCAACAGAAAGTCCACGTTTTGCAGCAGTTCCTGCAGCTATCATACCGGCAGCACCGCCGCCGATTATTACTACATTATATTCCGGTTTAGCCATTTTTCTTTACCTGCTTTTTTGCCGTTGTTCTTTTGGAATTCTTTCTTGAATATGCTTTCGGCTTTCTTGAAGAAGCCGATTTCTTTTCACCTGCTGCTTCAATCTTTTTCAGCATATTTACTTCAGATTCACTGAGCTTGCGCCATTTTCCCAAAGGAAGATGTCCCAATACAAGACCGGCTTCCTTTGTACGTTTGAGTTTTTTCACAATACAGCCAAGTGCCTCAAACATTTTTCTTACCTGACGGTTTCTGCCTTCATGTATTGTTATCTCAACCTTGGTGCCATACTGTGTTGCACCCACAACCTCTACCTCGGCAGGACTTGTTTTCTGTCCGTCAATAACAACACCCCGTCTAAGCTGAAGAATTGTATCCATTGTTATATTACCCGTAACCTCCGCAACATATGTCTTGGAAATGTCATGCTTTGGATGAGTTATTTTGAATGTAAGGTCACCGTCATTTGTCAACAGCAAAAGTCCTTCTGTATCATAATCCAGTCTTCCCACAGGATAGATGCGTGCAGATATGTCAGAAACAAGCTCCATAACGGTAGGTCTGTCCTTGTCATCAGACACGGTAGTAACAAATCCGACAGGTTTGTTCAGCATAATATAATACTTTTTTTCATTGTTCTTTACAACCGAACCGTCAACCTCAACAGTATCAAACTCTTCATCAATCTGAACGCCCATTTCGCGGATAATTTCTCCGTTAACCGAAACTCTGCCTTCGCTAATCATTTTTTCTGCCGCACGTCTTGATGCAACTCCTGCATTTGCGAGGTATTTTTGCAATCTCATCATAATATCATCCGCCACCTTTTCTTCACAATAAAAGTCAAACAAACTGCTGCAACGGTTTTCCGCTACAGCAGTTTTATATTGCAAATTACATATTTTTGTATTTTGTAAGAATTTTTTCAATTCTCTTTATAGGATTAAGAAGATCGCTAATTGAATGTTCAGCATTAAGTTCATCAATCAACAACGCAACATACTTGCTCATATCAACCTGATGATACCATGGCTTTGTGAGAAGCTCAGGCTTTGCATAAATAAGGTTGGTTGTGAATACACCTTCAATCAAGCCTTCTTCATATGCCTTGTCAAATCTTTCAAATCCTTCTGTAAACAAACCAAATGTCGAGAAAACAAATACTCTGCCGGCTTTTCTCTTTTTGAGTTCTCTGGAAACATCAATCATAGAATCACCGGATGAAATCATATCGTCAACAACAATCATATTCTTGCCTTCAACGTCTGAACCCAAAAATTCGTGTGCAACTATAGGATTCTTTCCGTTTACAACTCTTGAATAATCACGACGCTTATAAAACATACCAAGCTCTGTTTCAAGCACCGATGAATAATACATACATCTTGACATAGCACCCTCATCAGGTGAAATAAACATTGTATTTTCCTTGTCAAGAATGATTTTGGGGTCATACTTGAGACACGCCTTAATCATCTGGTATGTGGGCATAACATTTTCAAAACCCTTGAGGGGAATTGCATTCTGAACTCTGGGGTCATGAGCATCAAATGTAATAATGTTGTCAACACCGATATCACAAAGTTCCTGAAGAGCCATTGCACAGTCAAGAGATTCACGTGACGCACGCTTGTGCTGACGTCCTTCATAAAGCATAGGCATAATAACCGTTATCCTCTTTGCCTTTCCGCCGATTGCAGAAATTGCACGTTTGAGGTCCTGATAATGGTCATCCGGACTCATGGGAACGTCCACCCCATACATTTTGTAGGTTTCTCCGTAATTGAAGCAGTCAACTATGATATATACATCATAAGTTCTTGCCGAATGAAGAAGAGTTGCCTTTGCTTCACCTGTACCGAAACGTGAGGTTTTGAGCGGAAGTAAAAATGTGCCGTGGTTTTCTACTTCACTGTTGTTAAACTGCTTGAGGTAGTAGTCCACCCTGGAACAGAAGTCTTCGCAACCGTTCATTCCTATAACTCCAAGTCTGCCCAGGTTATAAGATTCAATTGTTGATTTCATTTGTTTTCTCCTTTTGGTTTATGTAATGTATTAAAGCAAAATAACTTCGCAAATATTATACTCTAAATTTGACAAATTGTCAACAAGTTCGAGTATAGTTTTCAAATTAACAAACAGTACGCTCTTGTTTTCTATTTTGGAGACAGCCGACCGGCTTTTTCAGTTTTTTTCATGCCCTGCTCTTCAATAAGAGCTATTTATATAAAAACTATTTTTTCTCTCTTTTATGGAGTCTTATACAATGAATATTTAACACCTAATCCCTGAATTCTGCAAGGAGCTTGTACTTTATGTTCCAAAGCTTTTCAGACAAATCCACATAATACTTATGAGGATTTTCAAAACGCTTTACTTCATCCCAGATTGTATCAAGCTGTTTGTTGCAATACTCTTTAATTTCCGATAATTGCGGAGATTCATAAACACATTTTCCTTTTTTGAAAACAGGCACTTGAAGTTCCACTGCAGTAAAATCAGAAACTTTCTTTCTCTTCCAAGTATGCTCCGGATCAAAAATTTCATATTCTTTTGTGCTGTCAATTTTCTCTTCAGCCAAAGTAATTACATCGGCAATTGCCTTTCCAGTATCATTAGCAAAGAGTCTGTACACCTTCTTAAAGCACGGATTCGTTATTTTTGCAACGTTTTCACTAACCTTAATTTTGGGAATTATATCCCCATCCTTTTCCATTGCAACAAGCTTGTACACTCCGCCGAAAACAGGTTCAGACTTTGATGTGATAAGACGTTCACCAACGCCAAAAGAATTCACACAAGCCCCCTGCTTCAGAATATCTCTGATAATATGTTCATCAAGAGAATTGGATATTACAATTCCTACATCCTCATATCCTGCATCATCAAGCATTTTTCGTGTCTTCCTGGATAAATAAGTTATGTCACCACTGTCAATTCTTACACCCTTTGGTCGTTTTCCCATAGGCTTCAGCACTTCATCAAAAACCCTTATGGCATTTGTAATGCCTGATTTCAAAACATTATAGGTATCAATCAAAAGCGTACAGCTGTCGGGATATGACTCAGCATATGCCTTGAAAGCTTCGTATTCGCTGTCAAACGACTGAATCCAGCTATGTGCCATTGTTCCCAGAGTCGGAACACCAAACATTTTGTCAGAAATAGTACAGGCAGTTCCTGCCACTCCGCCAATAAAAGCCGCTCTTGATCCGTAAATTGCACCGCTTGCTCCCTGAGCACGGCGAGAACCAAATTCCATTACGGGTCTCCCTTCGGCAGCACGGACAATTCGGTTTGCCTTTGTGGCAATAAGGCTCTGATGATTTATTGTAAGCAAAAGCATTGTTTCAATAAACTGTGCCTGAATAAGCGGTCCCCTAACCGTAATAACCGGTTCATTGGGGAAAATCGGCGTACCCTCAGGAATTGCCCATATATCACACTCAAAACGGAAAGTTTTGAGATATTGAAGAAACTCTTCACAAAACATCTTCTTTGAACGCAAAAATTCAACGTCTTCATCCGAAAACTTCAGTTCCTGAATATATTCAATAACCTGCTCAACGCCTGCCATTATAACAAATCCGCCATTATCAGGAACACGTCTGAAAAACAAGTCAAAATAGGCAATTTCGTTCTGCATACCGTTTTTCAGATAGCCGTTTGCCATTGTAATTTCATAAAAATCAGTAAGTAATGTATAATTCATCGTATTTTCTCCATTGTTTTTTTTTATTATATCATCTGACCATCAAAGTTACAAGTAGTTTTTTTATATGATTCATTTGACAAGCTTAAAATATACAAACAGCTCACAACGATTCAATTATTATTATGTCATCCCCGATTTTTTTAATACTCTCCCAACGTATCACTATATCCTCATCCTTGCCAAGAAATCCCATAAGTCTGTAAGCTCCCGGAACAACGATTGCCGTCAACCGTCCGTTTGATAAATCTATTTTTACATCCGAAACATATCCAAGCTTTGCACCGTCAGAAACATTTATAACCTCTTTTGTTTTCAAATCATTTATGCTGCAATCCAAAAAAGTCACCTCCATCTTCATTTTATGCTGTGACCTTTTTTGATATTCTACACGTATTTTTTTCAGTATATCCTTGGCACTTCGGTGAAATACTGATTTCATAAATTTTCAGAGAGGGGATGGTATATATTTTGATTAACAAAGTTGAAATATGCGGAGTAAATACTTCAAAGCTCCCGTACCTCAACGAAAAACAAAAACAGGAGCTTTTTGAAAAAATCCAGCACGGTGACCAAAATGCCCGAAAAGACTTTATTTACGGAAACCTTCGACTTGTGCTGAGTGTTCTCCAACGCTTTAACGGAAAAAACGAATCTGTAGATGATTTGTTTCAGGTGGGATGCATCGGACTTATAAAAGCTCTGGATAATTTTGATACTTCTCATGGAGTCAAATTTTCGACGTACGCAGTGCCGATGAATGTCCTTTGGTGAAATTAAAAATCAAACTTATAAAAAATCTTTACCTCATCATTCACAACCCTTATTTCCGAAACACAGCTTTTGATTATATTTTTTTGTTCCTGATCCGTCATATAATCCCAGCTTTCGCGAAGTGTCATCAGGTTTTTTCGGATATTTTCCTTCCTCGCTGATACAATACTTAATTCCTGTTCTGCTTTTATTTGCTTTTCTATATCTTCAAGCTCTTTCTTTGTTTCTTCTATTGTTTCTTTCAATACACTGTCATCGGATTCGGCAAAAATATGATAAAGCTTTTTCAGTTTTGCGGACGTCTTTCGTTTTCGTTGTTCCAGAATCGAAAGTACCGAGGCTTCCTTTTTGGTTTTCTTTTTTTGTTTTTTGAACACCAAGGAGAACAAATCCTCCTTCACAACCGATTCAAGTTCCTCTGCCATTATTCCTGAATTTATACAGTCAGGATCCTTTACCATATGAGGTTTGCTTCTATCCTTTGAGTAACAAACAATTTTATCTCCTGCCTTCCCCCACTTCTGATATCTCATTTTTGCACCGCAAAATCCGCAAGTCACAAGTCCTGCAAGCAGGTTGCCTTTTTCTATATATTTTCTTCCCGTTCTTTCACGCATCTTCTGCATAGCAGTCTCAAACATTTCATGTGAAATAATAGGTTCGTGTCTTCCCTGAAACTCTTCACCATTGTAACATATAATTCCTATATTAGTCTTTCTCACAAGAATCTGCCTTACAAGCTTTTCATAAGAAAGTCCCAAAGTTCTTGCAATGTATCCCGTGGAATGTCCATTTATATACATTTCATAAACTCTTCTCACGGTTTCGGCATCACTGTTTGGAATCAGGATCCCCTTCTCGCTGTCATAATCATATCCAAAGGGAACCCGACCGCCACCCATCCAATAACCCATTTTTACTCTTTCACGCATACCCATACTTGTACGTTCGCGGATATTTTCCCTTTCAAGCTGTGCAAAAGCCGAAAGTATGCCCAGCATAAGCCTGCCAATAGGGGTTGATGTATCCATACTTTCATTAAGCGAAACAAAATCAACCTTCATTGGATTGAATACATCCTCAATAAGAAAAAGAGTGTCCTTCTGACTTCTTGAAAGTCTGTCAAGCTTGTATACAATAACACAGTTAATTTTCTCATCTCTTATATCCCGTATGAGTCTTTTGAGCTCTGGTCTGTCAATATTGCTTCCGCTGAAACCACCGTCAATATAGTATTCGTAGTTTTTTATGGATTTTGAAACACAGTACGCCGTAAGCATTTCCTTTTGTGCATCAATGGAATATCCTTCCTCACGCTGTGCATCCGTTGATACACGGATATATATTGCCGAATGTTTTATCATTTCTTATTTTTTATCCTTTCCTTCTGTTTTAAAAACACGCTCATTTACACGTGCTATTGTACCTGAAATCAAGGTATTGGATACAACCGTCTCACTCCAAAACTTCGGTTCCACCTTTTTTCCGTTTACATATCTTATTATCTTCATAAACAATCACCTCTGGAATATTATTTCCAAAAGATATATACAAAAAACAAAACAGAGACATTTCATTCAAAAAATCTCTGTTCTAAAAGATCTATATATTCAGCAAAACCAACAAACGGTTTTCTGGTTTCACCGTAAGGAGAAAGTTCAAAATTTTCACAGTTAAGGAAGGTGTTATAAAGGCCACATTCTTCGGAAACAAATTCAGCGTTACACAGATATACACAAAGATAGATTCTTTTTTGGCTCTTAATCATATTCCCATAAACAGAAAAGAACCCGAAATACGGGTTCTTTAATTTTATAAATTAAAAAGTTTTTTTGCATTACCGCTGAGCATTTTTGCAGATTCTTCTTCCGAAAAACCCAGGTCAAAAAAATAGTTAAGCTCAGTTTCTGCCGACCACATAGGATAATCGGTTGCAAACATAACCTTGTCTGCACCGTAACGACTTATAACTTCTTTTGCAGTCTTCTTGTCAATCCAATAAAAACTTGACGAACAGTCGACAAAGAAGTTTGGTAGTCCTGCATAGCTATCGCAGGCTGTATCCCAGATAGACCAACCTCCCAGATGAGCACCAATTACCGTCAGCTTTGTATATGTTTCAAGTATCGGCAATAATCTGTTGGGATTGGAAAAATCATATCTGTTATCACCAGTATGAATCAGTATAGGCAGATTCTTTTCCTCACATATTTCGTATGCTTTCAGAAGTCTGTAATCATCCAGCTTGAACTGCTGAATATCGGGGTGAATTTTGACACCTTTAAGTCCAAGTTCAAGAAGGTGTTCAATGTCACCTTCCATATCTGAACTTTCAGGATGAATGGTACCAAGACCTGTAAAAAATCCGTCAGCCGCCTTTACTTCTGTCGAAATAAAATCATTTATGCTTCTAACCTGATGTGGTGTTGTTGCAACAGACTGAACAAGTGCGTGGTCAACACCAAACTTTTGGCAGGTTTCTTTCAAATCAGCAGTTGTTCCCTTGCCGTATGAATCAGCATCATAAAATTTGTCAGTTGCCGCAACCGCCTTAGAAGCTATTTTTTCAGGATAAATGTGACAATGTGTATCAATGATATAATAATTATTTTTCATTATGCAGTTACCACACTGTCAGCCTTCTGAAGACCCAGTTTCACAACCGCATCTTCACGCATTTTATATTTAAGAATCTTGCCTGCAGCATTCATCGGGAAAGAATCAACAAAGTCAATATATTTTGGCACCTTATGTTTTGCCATATGAGCAAGAATATAATCCTTCATTTCCTTTTCGGTCATTTCTTCTCCGTCTTTAAGAATGATACAAGCCATAATTTCCTCACCGTACTGTTCATCAGGTACACCGATAACCTGAACGTCACTTACAGACGGATGGGTATAAATAAACTCTTCAATTTCCTTGGGATAGATATTTTCACCGCCACGGATGATCATATCCTTGAGACGTCCCGTAATCTTATAGTTACCGTCTTCAGTTTTGCAGGCAAGGTCACCTGTATGAAGCCAGCCGTCTTTGTCAATTGCTGCCGCAGTTGCTTTGGGCATTTTATAATAACCCTTCATTATATTATAACCGCGGGCAACAAACTCGCCGTTCACGCCCACAGGACATTCTTCGCCCGTTTCAGGGTCAACAATCTTACATTCAATTTCAGGAAGTGCACGTCCAACGGTTGAAACACGAATCTCCAGAGAATCATCTGTTGAACTCATTGTACATCCGGGAGATGCTTCTGTCTGACCGTATACAATTGTGATTTCCTTCATATTCATTTTGTTTACCACGTCCTGCATTGCAGAAATGGGACAGGGACTTCCTGCCATAATTCCCGTACGCATATAAGAGAAATCGGTTTTTTCAAAATCTTCATGCTCAAGAAGTGCAATGAACATTGTTGGAACACCGTGAAATGCCGTTATATGCTCACGGTTGATGCAGGCAAGTGCAGGCTTTGGTGAAAAATACGGAAGGGGAAACAGCGTTGCACCGTGTGTCATTGATGCGGTCATAGCAAGAACCATACCAAAGCAATGGAACATAGGAACCTGAATCATCATTCTCTCAGCCGTTGACAAATCCATACGGTCATCGACACATCTACCGTTATCCACAACATTGTAGTGGGTGAGCATAACGCCCTTGGGGAATCCGGTTGTACCCGATGTGTACTGCATATTGCATACATCATCCTTGTCAACCTCTGCCGCCATACGGTAAACCGTTTCAACGGGAACTTTTGATGCCATTGCAACCGCATCTTCCCATTCAATACAACCCTTCTGCTTGAAACCAACAGTTATGATATTTCTCAGGAAAGGAAGTCTCTTTGAGTGAAGCTGTTCACCGGGCTTAAGATTTTCAAGCTCAGGACAAAGCTCAGCCATAATCTGTGAATAATTGGAATCACGGTAGCTTTCAATCATAACAAGTGTATGGGTATCAGACTGTTTAAAAAGATACTCAGCTTCGTGAATTTTGTATGCCGTGTTTACTGTTACCAGAACAGCACCAATTTTTGTTGTCGCCCAGAATGCAATGTACCATTGAGGTACATTGGTAGCCCAGACAGCAACATGTGTGCCCGGCTTTACGCCCATAGCAACAAGAGCACGTGCAAACTCGTCAACATCGTCACGGAATTCACTGTATGTTCTTGTGTAATCAAGTGTTGTATATTTGAAAGCATATTGGTCAGGAAATTCTTCAACCATACGGTCAAGAACCTGAGGGAAGGTGCAGTCAATGAGTGCTTCCTTCTTCCATACATACTTTCCTGTGTGTGTTTTGTTTGAATAAAGTGCCGAAACATTCTTTGCAGGGTCACTGTACTGTTTCATATAGTTCACAAAGTGTGCAAAAATTATTTCCAAATCATCCAGTTCTTCACACCAGTCAGGATGCCATTCAAGAGAAATAAATCCGTCATAGTTGACCGAACGAAGTGCCGCCATCATTTCACCAATAGGGAGCTCACCTTCACCTATAAGACAATATTCCTTGCCGTTTTCAGTTGTCTGTGCATCTTTTATGTGAACATGGCGAACATAAGCACCAAGATTTGTAATTGTTTTTTCAGCTTGCTCCATACCGTCGAAATACGAAGAATTCATATCCCACAGTGCCGCAAGATTATCTGTTGCAAAATCAATCAGAATGTTACGAAGTGCTTCTGTGTCAGAAAAAATTCCTGTTGTCTGAATAAGAAGTGTAACACCGTTTTTCTCAGCATTGGGAACAACTTCAGAAAGAATTTCTTTGACAGCATTAATTGCATTTTCTTTTTCAATATTTTTACCTAATGCCTTTATTCTGACATTGGGAATATTAAGGTTTGTCGCAATATTAATGCAGGCATTGATTTCTTCAAGTGCAGTGTCCTTTTTTGAAATATCTGCACAATCACAAAGTGTATCAATACAAGGAATTGTAAGCTTGATTTCGTAAAGACGGCGAACGGTTGCAGCAGCTGCATAGTTATAAAAAGCACCGTCTTTTTCAGTAAACAAAGGGTTATGTATGTTATGAAGTTCTATACCTTCAAACTTCATATCTTTTGCAATCTGGCAGAAATCGTCGAACGAACGACCGTGCCAGCCTTTTGTTGAAAATGATAATTTCACCCTTTACGCCTCCTCGTATACAATCTTATTTACAGCCCCAAGATATGCCTTGAGACTTGCACCAATAATATCAGTTGAAATACCGCTTCCGGAGTAAAGTCTTCCGCCGTGACGAAGCTTCACAAGTGCTGAACCCATTGCTTCTTTACCTTCGGTTACGGACTGAATCTGGAAGTCATCCAGTTCATAGTGGTTACCCGTAATTTGTTCAATGGCACGGAATGCCGCATCAACGGGTCCGTCACCCATAGCAACGCCCTCCACTTCTCCGCTGTTTTGCTTGAACAGCTTTATCTGCGCAGAAGCTGTGATAATGTTACCTGTATTGATAATATAACTGATAAGCTCATATGTAGGCGGAACCTGAAGTGCAACGGCCGCAACAATGGCGTCAAGCTCTTTTGCACTTACCTTTTCCTTCTTCTCAGCAAGCTTTTTGAACTCCTTGAATACTTTTTCAGTATCCTCTTCATTCAAATCATAACCAAGCTTCTGAGTCATTGCATTTACAGCATTCACATCGTCACTCTTATCAAGAATAAGCATACTGTCATCAAATTTTTCAATATAATCACTTGCCGTAACTGAATCGGTATCGCCAAGAATTCTTGAAACCTGACAAATGATGCGGTTAAGCTCTGTATATTTGATATCGGTTGATATTCCGCAATTTGCACCGCAATTTTTTACGGTCTGTGCAAATCTTTCGAGTGATACTGCATCATTCGAAACAGCAGTTTTTACAGTATCTGCACTGTCTCTGATTATCATTACAGCAGCTGCGTTTGCCATTCCGTTTTTGTTTTCACAGGAAACACCCAGTTTAACATTTTCAAGTTCAGGAATATTTGCTTTCAAATCATCAACAAAGCCTGCAAATTCATCAGGCATCATTTCGCCCGCCGTATCACAAACAGTAATCAGTGTAGCTCCGCTTTCGACAGCTGTTTTAATAAACTCAGCCAGAACCTTTTCTTCGGCTCTTGTTGCGTCAACAGCACAGAATTCAACATCTGCACATGAAGCTTTTGCCTTTGAAACAAGTGCTCTTATCAATTCAACCATTTTTGGTGCTTTTTTGTGGCATGTGTATTCCATACCAACAGGAGAAACGGGTAGTTCAACACGTACACGTGGATTCTTTGCCGCAGAAAGAGCCTCTATTGCGTAATCAACACCCTCTTCTGTCATACCTGAAGCAACAGAAATAATACCGCTCTCAACAAATGAAGAAATTGTGCGGACCAGTAGAACATCGCTCTTTTTATTCTCAATTGCAGGTAGTTCAATTGCAGAAATACTTAGTTTTTCAAGCTGTCTCACGATTTCTATTTTTTCCTTGAAGCTCAAACCGTTTTTACGGCAGAGAGTCATATCCGCAACACTAACTTTTTTCATTTCTTGTTTTCCTCCTATATTTTATATACCAATTAGTCCAATGGACAAATCCAACCAAAGTTATCTTCAACAGTGCCCCACTGAATTCCTGTGAGTGTATCATAAAGCTTCTGTGTAACTTCGCCGATTTTACCTGCGTTTACTGTGAAAACCTCACCCTTGTAGCTGAGTTCACCAATAGGTGATACAACTGCGGCTGTACCGCAGCCCCAAGCTTCTTCCAGTGTGCCGTCAGCCATTGCTTTTTCAAGCTCATCAATGCTGAGAAGACGTTCTGTAACCTTGTAGCCCTCACTTTTGAGAACTTCAATACATGACTTTCTTGTGATACCGGGAAGAATTGAACCGGTAAGGGCAGGTGTAATGATTTCACCGTTGATTTTGAACATAACGTTCATTGCACCAACTTCTTCAATATACTTTCTTTCAACACCGTCAAGCCAGAGAACCTGAGAATAACCCTTCTGTTCTGCTCTTTCGCCGGCTCTGTTACTTGCAGCATAGTTACCGCCGCACTTTGCATAACCTGTACCGCCGCGAACTGCACGGACATCCTGGTCTTCAATCATAATCTTAACTGGATTGATACCTTCTTTGTAGTAGCTTCCAACAGGAGATGCAATAATCATAAATCTTGCATTGTGAACCGCGTGAACACCGAGAGTTTCATCATTACCGTACATAAAGGGACGGAGATAAAGTGATGTTCCGGGAGCTGAAGGTGTCCAATCCTCTTCGCACTTAACAAAAGTCTTGAGGATTTCCATTTCCATATCCTCGTCAATCTGAGGAAGACAAAGTCTTTCTGCAGAACTGTTCATTCTGCGGATATTTTCGATGGGTCTGAACATCTGAACCTTTCCGTCTGCACGGCGGTAAGCCTTGAGACCTTCAAAGATTTCAGAACCGTAGTGAAGAACAGTTGATGCAGGATGAATTTCGAATGGACCGAAGGGTACTATTCTTGCATCATGCCATCCTTCTTCTCGAGAGTAGTCCATAATGAACATATGGTCCGAGAAAAACTTACCAAAACCAAGAGTTGAGGCTTCGGGCTTTTCCTTTGGACAAGTTGTCTTTGTGATTTTGATATCCATTTCAGATAGTCTCCTTATCAATCAATTTTTAGCAATCTGCACCAATCTGCATTGCCTTTTTATTTACATCAAGCATATCAGCACGCTTTGCTGAAATAACCTTCTTAAGAGCCGCATCAACGCCTTCTTCCGAAAAGCCGTCAGTTGCCATCAAGAGCTTACCTGCAATAATCATATTTGCAAGTGTTGGCATATCATTGTCTGATGCAAGCTTTGTTGCAGGAACATAATAAACAGTAACATCGTCACGTTTAACTTCTCTCTCAATGAGAGTTGAGTCAACAATGATAATTCCGCCGGGAGCAACTGTATCTTCGTACTTGTCAAGTGAGGGAAGATTCATTGCAACCAGAATATCGGGAGTTGAAACAATAGGAGAACCAACAGGTTCGTCACTGAGGATAACACTACAGCTTGCAGTACCGCCTCTCATTTCGGGACCGTATGAGGGAAGCCAGCTGACTTCCTTGCCTTCAACAAGACCCTTGTATGCAAGGAACTTTCCTGTAAAAAGAATACCCTGACCACCAAATCCGGCAATCAACATCTGTGTAGCACTCATTTATTTCTCCTCCTTTTCTGCAGCTGATCTGTCTTTATAAACACCAAGAGGATAGTAAGGAAGCATTTTCTCGTCAATCCACTTGAGAGCATCCTGAGGAGTCATACCCCAGTTTGTAGGACAGCTTGAAACAACCTCAACAAGAGAGAAGCCCTTGCCGTCAATCTGATTCTGGAAAGCCTTCTTGATAGCCTTCTTTGCGTTTTTAACGTTCTTTACGTTATTCACTGTAACTCTCTCAAGATATTCAGGGCCGTCAAGAGTTGACAGCATTTCGCAGACACGGATAGGGAAACCGCAGGCATCAGTATCACGTCCGTAAGGTGATGTCTGTGTAACCTGACCGGGAAGTGATGTAGGTGCCATCTGTCCGCCTGTCATACCATAAATCGCATTGTTAATGAAGATAATAGTGATATTTTCGTTTCTTGCGGCACTGTGAACAGTTTCTGCCATACCGATTGACGCAAGGTCACCGTCGCCCTGATATGTGAAAACAATATTGTTTTCGGGGTCTGAACGCTTTACACCTGTTGCAACAGCCGGAGCACGTCCGTGAGCCGCTTCAATCATATCACAGTTAAAATAGTTATAAGCCATAACCGAGCAACCAACCGGAGCAACACCGATTGTTCTGCCTTCAATACCAAGCTCGTCGATAACCTCAGCTACAAGACGGTGAACAATACCGTGTGTACAGCCGGGGCAATAATGCATCTGGACATCTGCCAGAGCCTTTGGTTTTTCAAATACTACCATTATTTCGCACCTCCGTTTGCTGCATTCTTAATTGCGTCAAGCACCTGCTCGGGCGAGGGAATCATACCGCCCACACGGTTGCAGAGTGTAACGGGAACCTTGCATTCTGATGCAAGCTTAACATCTTCAATCATCTGACCCATTGACAATTCAACAGAAATGATTTCCTTAACCTTGTCAGCTGCCTTCTTATAAGGAGCAACAGGGAATGGCCAGAGTGTGATAGGACGGATAAGACCAACCTTGATACCCATTTCACGTGCGGCATTAATTGCATTCTTTGAAACACGTGCGGCAATACCGAAAGCTGTAACGCAGATTTCTGCATCGTCCATCATATATTCTTCGTACATACATTCGTTTTCTTCGATGTACTTATATCTTTCGTATCTTTCAAAGTTTGACTTTTCAAGTTCGTCGGGAACAAGGAACAGAGAGTTCACAATATTGTGTTCTCTTTCCATCTTTGTGCCGTTGGTTGCCCAGGGCTTTTCAACATTCTCAGAAACCTCATAATCAAGTGAAACGGGTTCCATCATCTGTCCCATTGTACCGTCAGCCAGAACCATTGCTGTCATTCTGTACTTGTCAGCAAGTTCAAAACCCTTAACTGTCATATCAGCCATTTCCTGAACTGAGCTTGGTGCAAGAACAATCATACGGAAGTCACCGTGTGCACCGCCCTTTGTTGCCTGGAAGTAGTCAGACTGTGAAGGCTGAATACCGCCAAGACCGGGACCGCCACGCTGAACGTTGATTACAAGAGCAGGAAGGTCTGCACCGGCTAAGTATGAAAGACCTTCGCCCTTCAGTGAAATACCGGGGCTTGAAGATGATGTCATAACTCTCTTGCCTGTTGCTGAAACGCCGTAAACCATATTGATTGCGGCAATTTCACTTTCTGCCTGAAGGAATGTACCGCCGATTTTGGGCATTCTCTTTGCCATATAAGCGGCAATTTCTGTCTGTGGTGTGATAGGATAACCGAAGTAGTGACGGCATCCTGCAATAATAGCAGCTTCGGCAATCGCCTCGTTGCCTTTCATCAAAACTTTATCTGCCATTTTATGTACCTACCTTTCTACTGTGATAATGCAATCCGGACACATTGTTGCACAGAATGCACAACCGATGCAGGCATCAGGATTTGCCGCTTCAACCGGATGATGACCTTTTTTGTTGATTTTGTCTTTTGCAAGGATGAGAACCGCTTTGGGGCAAGCATCAACACAAAGTCCGCAGCCCTTGCAGTTATCTGTTTTGAAAGTAAGTTTTGCCATATTATAACATCTCCTTTAACTTTTTTTGTAATTTTAATGCAAATAAGTTGGGAATTTTGCCGTCCAGTGCATCATAAATTTCTGTCATAACCGTTGTCATAACAACGGGCAAGTTTGCAATACGTGAAATTTCTTCTGCATAGTTCAGCGAGTTCAGAACATCATCTGCTGTTGTTTCATTACCTATATTGGAATTATTAATTATTCCCGTAAATTTAATCTGTCCCGCCTCTTCAATTTCGTGCATAATTTCAACGGTTGATTCAGCATCGGGTGTGAGCGGTCGAAATTTGTTCACCACAAATAACATATCATAGTTGTTTTCTTCGGTAATTCCCGGAGCATATCTGCCAAGGGCATAGGCGCCTCTGTCATCACCGCCGATATCCACAATTGACACCATTTCTTTGTCATCAATTATTGAATAAATATCCTGAGGAAGTGCGGGAATATCCACATTTGAATTTGCATACTCGGAGCATATAAGCTTTATGCCTGCCGCTTCAAGGTCTGACTGACTGTCTTTTGTTCTGAAATAAGGGTTTACAATATCAATATCTGCAATTGAAACCTTGTCAAAACTCTTTTTAAGTTCAAACGCCATATTTACGGCAATATTAGTTTTTCCGCTGCCGTAATGTCCGGCAAGAAGGGTAATTCTTTTGAAATTATAATTCATAGTCACATTCATCCCCTATACATAAAAACACCCATCTCAAAAAGCCTTTGAGACGGGTGAAAACACTCGCGGTACCACTCAAATTGCGAAGCTCGCCTCCGCCACTCATCGGGATCCAACAATCCTCATGCCTTTACGCAGCAATCACGGAAGGTATCTACTCACAGTAACACCGCTTTCTGACCTTCAGCTCGGAAGTGAGGGGTACATTGAAGCTGACCCTATCGGTTCGCACCAACCACCGACTCTCTCAAAGCCGCCACGCCTCGTACCTTCTTCGTCAAAGCTTTTTAGAAAATAATAATGCTATTATAGCACTCAAAACCGCTTATGTCAAGTATTTTTTTGATTTTTCTTCATTTTTCGATTGATATAGAATTGCCCCGCATAATTACTCTATAACATACTATAATAATTGTAAAGTATCTTTATTTATATTTTGTATTTAATAGTATAATTTTTATAAAAAACTGTTTAAACTTCAATGTGCAAAGTCGCAACATATATATATAATTAATAAAATATATTTTTCTGTCAATTTTCTATTGACACGACATTCAAAAAATGATAAAATATATGAAAATGTCAGAAAGGAAACCACGATGAACTGCATATTAAAAAACGCAACGGTTTATGTAAATAGAGAATTCACAAAAAAGGATGTTTTCATTGTTAACGGTACAGTTACCTTTGAACGCAGTCCTCTTTTTTTTGATTTTCAGGTTATTCCCTTTGACGGTAAATATATTTTCCCCGGTTTTACAGATGTTCATGTTCATCTAAGAGAGCCGGGTTTTTTGTATAAGGAAAATATCGAAACCGGCACAAAGGCATCAGCGCACGGCGGTTACACAACTGTATGCTCTATGCCAAATCTGAAACCGGCGCCTGACTCTGTTGAAAATCTTAATGTGCAACTTGAGGCAATAAAAAAATCTGCTGTGA
>JAZRIX010000022.1:0-35451 GCA_045645485.1 Clostridia bacterium
TATGGAGGACATCAATCTTCACTTCACCGGAGACTTCCATGCAATAGGCGCAGCAAACAATCTTCTCGCAGCAATGCTTGATAACCATATTTATCAGGGTAATTCGCTTGGTATCGATCCTCGCCGTATCACATGGCACAGATGTGTTGACATGAACGACCGACAGCTTAGATTTGTGACCGACGGCCTTGGTGGCAGAGTTAACGGTGTTCCCCGTGAAGACGGCTATGATATTACTGTTGCATCGGAAGTTATGGCGGTTCTTTGTCTTGCTTCTTCAATCACAGACTTGAAGGAAAGACTTTCGAGAATTGTTGTGGGCTACACTTACGATGAAAAGCCAGTAACAGCAGGTGAAATCGGTGCCGCAGGTGCAATGACAGCACTCCTTAAGGATGCACTCAAACCCAACCTTGTACAGACATTGGAAGGTACTCCTGCATTTGTTCACGGTGGTCCTTTTGCAAATATTGCTCACGGCTGTAATTCGGTTATCGCAACCGAAATGGCAATGAGATTCGGGGATTATGTTATTACCGAAGCAGGCTTTGGTGCAGACCTTGGTGCTCAGAAGTTCCTTGATATCAAGTGCCGTTATGCTAGGTTAAAGCCTGATGCGGTTGTTATGGTTGCAACAATCCGTGCTCTCAAAATGCATGGCGGTGTTCCCAAAACAGAACTTGGCGGCGAAAACCTGGATGCTCTCAAAAAGGGTATTCCAAATCTTCTTCGTCATATTGCAAACATCAAGGAGGTTTACAAGCTTCCGTCGGTTGTTGCTGTTAACCGTTTCCCAACCGATACCGATGCAGAGGTTCAGGTTGTAATTGACGAATGTAAGGCTCTCGGCGTTAATGTTGTTCTTTCAAATGTATGGGCAGAGGGCGGCAACGGCGGTATTGAGATGGCAGAGGAGGTTGTTCGTCTTTGTGAACAGCCAAATGACTTCTCGTTCAGCTATGAACTTGATGATACCATTGAAAACAAGATTGACACAATCGTAAAGAGAGTATATCGCGGAAAAGGTGCGGCATTCACTCCTGCGGCAAAGAAGGAGATTGCAAAGCTCAATGAGCTGGGATATGACAAGCTCCCGATTTGTATGGCAAAGACCCAGTACAGCTTCTCTGATGATATGACAAAAATCGGAGCACCCGAAGATTTTGTTGTAACAGTAAGAAATGTAAAAGTTTCTGCAGGTGCAGGCTTCATAGTGGCACTTACGGGCGATATTATGACAATGCCCGGACTTCCCAAGGTTCCTGCGGCTGAAAAGATTGACGTTGACGAAAACGGCGTAATCAGCGGGTTGTTCTAAAAAGTTTTTTACAGAAGTCGGTAGTTCTATCGGCTTCTGTTTTTATATACTAGGAACTTGTGTATTTCCTAGTATATAAAAATAAGATTAAATAGTCCGTCACACCGTAAAAAAGGTGCCAGTGGCACGTTTTTAGGTGGGATTGAGGTGCGAGAGCACCGGTAATAATAGAAAAACTTTGTTTTTTGTCATCAATTCATTTTCTGCCGATGGAAGAAACGCACATAGACAACCGAAAACGTAAATGCTACGACCGTCGCCCGTGGCGAGCGGCGTAGCCGCTTTGTTCTGTGCAAAAAATATAAACTTTTTGTAAAAAAGGTTGTATTTGAAAAAATTATGTGATATAATTATTTAGATAAAATAGGATAATTGTGCATTGCTGGATGTGAAGGAGAAAAAACTGATATATGAGATTCTCAGGACAGCTTACTGAACTGGAAAAGATGATGAAAAAACAAAAAAAAAGATTTCGAAGTGATGAAATTTATTCCAGAATTATGTTCTTGCCTGTTACGGTTATCGTAGTTTCTCTTTTTATCATTGCATATAATTTTACAGCAGGAAAAGAAATGGCTGTTTTTGAGTTAAAAGCTGCCGATGATGCCCGGGCAAGTCAACGTTCCTTATATGAGTCCGGTGAACCTGAAACGGCAAATAAACAATCAACCATAAATGAAACAGCAAATGAAAATACAATTGATATAAATTCCGCAACTATGGAACAATTGGATTCCCTACCCGGTATAGGCGAAGAAAAAGCCAAGGCTATTATAAAACTTCGTGAAGAAATGGGCGGATTTCTGTCCGTTGAAGATATTTTGAATGTTGACGGAATTGGTGAAAAAACTTTTGAAAAGCTTCGGCCTATGATTTGCGTTAAATAAACTTTTGAGGAGTATTTGAAATGGCGTTATTTAAAGGTGCTCTTTCCAAAGAGGGAAAGGGTGTAGAAAAAGGGGATAGTGAAAAGAAACATCCCTTTGTACTTTTTTTCAGTATTTACAGCAGAAAGTTCTGGAATCTGTGTCAGGTGACTCTTTTTCATTCATTGTGCGGAATACCTGCCTTTGTATTGGCAATGGTGTTGTCAGGATTGATTTCAGGTCATATTGTCATTGTTCTGGAGGTTCATTTTGCAGCAATACTTTCAAATGAAGGAAGTGTTGACACAAATTTGTTGCAGGCGTATATTGGAATTTTTGACATATTGGCAAGGGCGGTTATTGCGTTGGGAATATCGGCTCTTTGGGGACTTGGACCCGTAACGACAGGGTATACCTACATTCTCCGGAATTATGCCCGCGAAGAGCATGCCTGGCCATGGGCGGATTTTATTGAACAAATACGGAAAAATTTCAGACAGTCTGTGGTGGTATGGATATTGGATTGTCTGGTTTTTGCACTGACAGTTTATGCATTTTTCTTTTATGCATCAGCAGAAGGTACTCTACAGGTGGTAAAGTATGTTATTGCATTTGTTGCTTTAGCATATACTCTTATGCATATTTATATTTATCCTCTTATGATAACCTACGAACTCAAGCTGAAGGATGTGTTTAAAAATGCATTTCTTCTTGCAGTGGGAGCTTTGCCCTCAAATGTTCTTGTGGCTGCTGTTACAGTGTTAATTAATGCTTCGTTAGTTGTTCTTGGATTCGGAGTTCCGTTCCTGGCTGCGTCGTCGGGCTACTGGACCTGTTATGCTTTGCTTGCAGTTTTTGTTTTCCCGGGATTTACGGGACTTTTGAAAAACTTTGTTGCTCACAGAGTAATGAGAAAATTTTTACGTATGAAAAATAATGAAAAATAATTATATAGATATTAATATTTGGTACGAAATGAAAGGTGTGTTTTTATGATTAAAGAATATCCATGGTATGATGCCCCAATGATTGAAAATCTCAGACATCTTATTGAGTATGCGGCTGAGAATTACGGTGAGGCTCCTGCTTTCACTTTTGAAAGAAACGGTGAGGATATTACTGTTGATTTTATTCAGCTTAAAAATGATATTTATGCTTTGGGCACATATTTTTACAGTCTTGGAATGAAAAAAGGTGAAAAAATAGCCGTTATCGGTGAAAACAGCTATGAATGGATTGTGACATATTTTGCGGCTGTCAATGGTTCTAAAGTTATTGTTCCCATTGACAAGGAGCTTGGTGCGGCAGAGATTGCAAACCTCATAAAAAGCTGTGAGGCAAAGGCTTTTGTTTATGCTGATTCAAAGAGCAAGATTATTGAAGAAGCAAAAGAAATGATGCCTTCTGTTGAGTTTTATGTTCCGATGACTGATTTTGGAGATATAATTGCAAAGGGCAATGAAATGATTGATGGCGGAAATGACGAATTTGAGAATAATGTTATTGACGTAAATGCTCTTTGTACTCTTATTTATACTTCGGGAACAACGGGAACTCCCAAGGGTGTAATGCTGTGTCAGAGAAACCTTGCTTATGATATGGTTCACAGCTGTCGTACATTTCTGGAGCCTCCCGGCACGGTGGTTGTACTTCCATTTCACCACACCTTTGGTTTTATGGCAGGTATTCTCTGCCAGATTCACAGAGGCTATCCGGTTTATATCAACAGCAATCTCAGAAACGTGCTCAGTGATATAAAGAAGGCAAAGCCTGCGCATATCTGTGTGGTTCCGCTTTTTGTTGAAACCTTTTACAAAAGTCTTTGGAAGACGGTTAGAAAACAGAAAAAAGAAAAGCTCCTTAAAACTATGATAAAAATAAGCAATGCTCTCCGCAAGGTGGGAATAGACCTCAGAAAGGTTTTGTTCCAGTCTGTTAAAGACGGCTTTGGCGGAAATCTTGAAATGATTATTGCGGGCGGTGCACCTCTTGACCTCAAATATGCAAAAGGCTTTGAGGATTTGGGTATTTCGCTCATAAACGGTTATGGCATAACAGAATGCTCGCCTATCGTGTCTCTGGACAGAAACAAAAAGTACAAATTTGGTGCGGCAGGAATTCCTGTTCCCGGTACTCAGATTGAAATTTACAATCCCAATGAGGATGGCGAAGGCGAAATAATCGTCAAGGGTGACCACGTAATGATGGGTTACTACAACAATCCCGAAGCCACCGAAGCTGCCTTCGTTGACGGTTGGTTCCGCACCGGTGATATCGGAACAATTGACGAAGACGGATTTGTTCACATAACCGGAAGAATAAAGAATATTATTATTCTCAGCAACGGTAAAAATGTCTATCCCGAAGAAATTGAAACAGTAGTTCTTCAAAAGGTTGAAGGGGTAAACGAAATCGTTGTATACGGCGAAGATGACGTGATCTGTGCAGAAATATACACCGAAACCCCTGAAGAAAAGGAAAGAATCAAAAAGGATGTTCAGGACCTCAATGCTATTCTCCCGCCCATGAAGCAGATAAAGAGAATTTCTTTTCGTGATACAGAATTTGAAAAGACTACAACAAAAAAGATAAAGCGTTACACCAGATAACAAATTTTTCACTCATCTTGCACGATTTTTGCGCACTCGCATACACAAAGTATAGCCTCGTGCTTGAAATCGCACAATCTGAGGTAAAAAATTATGCTATCTGAGGTATGAGTGGGAAAAACCATTTTGTATGTTTTTGCGCACTCGCATTGTAATGATTTAGTGTAAAACTGTTAATTAAAAACCCAAGTCACCCTGAGCTTGTCGAAGGGTCTTCAGGTCCATACTTGTAAAAAACAAAAGAGAGGAGCGAAGTTGGTGTGGTTAATATAGGGAATGAATGGGATGATTTGCTTGACGGTGAATTTGACAAAGAATATTATCTTAAGCTTCGCTCTTTTCTTGCACGTGAATACAAGACCCGAACGGTATACCCTGATATGCATGATATTTTCAATGCATTGAGGTATACTTCGTACAGTGATGTAAAGGTTGTCATTATCGGGCAGGATCCATATCACGGTCCGGGACAGGCTCATGGACTTAGCTTTTCGGTAAAAAAGGGGATTGAGCCACCACCGTCACTGAAGAATATTTTCAAGGAAATCCATGACGATATCGGTTGCGATGTGCCGTCCCACGGCGAACTGATAAAGTGGGCATCGCAGGGGGTTCTTCTTCTCAATGCGGTATTGACGGTACGTGCAGGTGAAGCAAACAGTCACAAAAATCTGGGTTGGGAAATATTTACTGACAGAGTTATCGAGCTGTTGAATAGACGGAATGACCCTATGGTTTTTCTGCTTTGGGGCGGAAATGCAAGAGCTAAGAAGAGGCTTATTACCAATCCCGTACACAAAATTCTTGAAACCGTTCATCCAAGTCCTCTTTCTGCTTACAACGGATTTTTTGGCTGTAAGCATTTTTCAAAGGCAAACGCATATCTGAATGAGTTTGGAAAAAACGGAGTTGACTGGTCACTGGATTGATAAGATTTACGGAGGTAGAGAATGGAAAGAAAAACAATAGATATTCTTGGTGTAAATGTGGACAGTGTTACCTTTTATGAGGCGTTGGAAAAAGCAGAAAAGCTGGTAAAGACTCAAGGAGTTTCCATGATTTTTACACCTAATCCCGAAATTATAATGTGTGCAAAAGAGGATGCAGAAATGAAAAAGATTCTTAATTCTGCGGATTTGTGCACTGCTGACGGAATTGGTGTAGTATATGCATCAAAGATACTTAAACAACCTGTTCCAGAGCGTGTTGCAGGCTTTGATGTTGTATGTGCTTTGCTGGAAAAGTTGTCACAGACAGGAGAGGGAGTATTTCTGTTTGGCGCAAAACCAGGTGTTGCTGAGACTGCAAAAGCAAAGATGGAACAAAAGTATCCAGGTCTTGTTGTTTCGGGCTGTAATGACGGTTACTTCAAGCCTGAGGATGAGGATGAAATTATAGAGAAAATAAATGCTTCGGGAGCAAAACTGCTTTTGGTATGTCTTGGGGCACCCAAACAGGAAAAATGGATTTTTACCAACAAAGAGAAGCTTGGTGTGAATCTGTGTATGGGTGTCGGAGGAACTCTTGATGTTTTTGCGGGAACTGCAAAGCGTGCCCCGAAAATTTTTATAAAGCTGAATATGGAGTGGGTGTACAGACTGCTCAAGAATCCTTCGAGAATCGGCAGGTTTGCAGCTCTTCCGAAGTTTGTGATTGAAGTAATAAAATTTAAAAAGAAAAAAAGCATTTGATGAAAGGTTTTATAAAAAATGATAGTTTATATGTTTCTTGCTGACGGTTTTGAAGAAACCGAAGCAATTGGATGTCTTGACGTGCTCAGAAGGGCAGAAATACAAACCCAGACAGTTGGTATCGGGGGAAAGAAAATAACAGGAAGTCACGGTATATCTGTGATTGCAGATATTGAGGAAGGACAGATTGATTATGATGCCATAGACGGTGTAATTCTTCCGGGAGGAATGCCTGGAACATTGAACCTTCAGGCGAATGAAAGTGTTATTAATGCTATTGAGTATTGTGCCGAGAACGGAAAGCTGGTGGCGGCTATCTGTGCAGCACCTATGATTCTCGGGAAAATGGGAATACTGAAAGGGAAAAAGGCTACTTGTTATCCCGGCTTTGAGGAGTTTTTGGAAGGTGCAGAAATAGAAAATTCCTTTGTAGCTATTGATGGAAATATTGTGACGGCAAAGGGTGCCGGTGCATCTATGCTCTTTGGTGCAAGAATTGCGGATTGGTTCAAGGCGGGAGCAGGGCAGGATGTTCTTGATATGATGCAGCATCCTCATATTTCAGGCATTTAATACGGAATTTGTGATGCTTTCGTTTTGATGTGAACTAATTGAAGATACTTTATTTGGGACTGTGAATTGATGAAGGAAAAAAAATATGAACTAAGAAAGCAAATAAAGAGTGTTCGCTGGATGATTTTTTGGGTCGTTCTGGCACAGCTTGCGGCTGAAATTGCGGTTGAAGCAATTGTCAGTTTTATGGACAAGCCTCCGCACGAATATATTCTTATTGCCATTGTGGAGTTTTTGGCTATTGGTGTGCCCATAATGGTTTATGCAAGGTCGGTGTGGAGCGGCGGTGTACAGCATGCAAAAAAAGAATTCTGGCTGAATCCCTGCAAGCCTTCTATGCTTTTGATTGCAGCACTTTTGGGAATCTGCGGTCAGTTTGTGATGATTCTGTTTAATATGCCGGCAAACTATTATATTCAAGAGATTCTGGGACATAAACAGGAGGATGCTATACCTATGGCGTTCAGCGGCATGGAGGTTTTTTTTGGCTTGTTTGCAGTTGTTATTATTCCTGCCGTTCTGGAAGAATTCTGGATGCGTGGAATTATTTTCAGTGCATATAACAAAAGCAATACCTTTGCTGCAATATTTTTCACAAGTCTGACCTTTGCATTGCTTCATATGCGTATCAGTGAGATGGTGGGCTTCCTTCTAATGGGAATTGTGGCATCGGTTGTTCTTATCAAATGCAGTTCACTGTATGCGGCTATGATTTATCACGCTTTCAGCAATTTTACAGCTTTGGTTCTTGGACTTGTGCTTCCCGGTATGATAGATTATATTTGGTTGGTTTTTGCTGTTGCGGCGGTTTTGTTTGTTATATTGTTTATGGTTTTGCTGATGCAAAAAAACAGAGTTTCGGTTAACAGACATTTCAAAGGAAGAAAATTAGTTATTTCCAGTATCTTCAGTCTGCCTTTGATTCTCAGTATAGTGGTTGCTGTGGTAAGGTATCTTTTGATAAAAATGTGAGTGAATTGATATGAAAAAGCAGTTAAATGAAAACAGAAAAATGGACAGGCGTTTGATACTGAAGCTGATAGCGGTATTTGTTGCAGTCAGTCTTCTTGCGGTTATATGCGTTGATGTTTTTGGCATATTTCCCGGTCGCGGTGAAGAAGTTCTTGTTTCGGTTGAAGCCGGAGACACTATTGATAATATTTCAAAGACTCTCAGGAAAGACGGAGTGATAAGATTTCCTTTTTTGTTCAAGCTGTATGTAAGGCTTTCACACGTAGATTATGTTTTTCAGCGTGGAGGACATCGGTTGGGAAAAAGTATGAGTTATGAAAACCTCGCTAAAGAAATGACTCAAACCCCCGATGTGAATTATGATGAAACAGTGAATGTGCTTATTCCCGAAGGGTATGAAGCATGGCAGATTGCAGAGACACTGGAAAAACACGGACTGGTGAAAAAGGAAGATTTTTTGAGAGAACTTGACGAAGGCGAGTTTGATTTTGAATTTCTTTCAGGCATCAAAAGAAAAGAAAACCGACTTGAGGGATATCTTTTTCCCGCTACTTATGAGTTTTCGGTTTTCGAGAGCGAACGTGAAATTATTATAAAAATGCTTGAAGCATTTGAAGCTAACATTTTGCCCCTTTACAATCAAGCAAATACAGAAGCTTCTTTGGATGAGATTATTACCTTTGCGTCCATTGTGGAACGTGAGGCGGCAAATGATTCGGAACGCGGAAAGATTTCATCTGTTTTTTACAATCGTATTGAGGCTGATATGACACTTAGCTCCTGTGCTACGGTTCAGTATATTCTGAAGGAAAGAAAACCGGTGCTCAGCAATGCGGACATACAGATAAAGTCTGATTACAATACGTATATTAACAAGGGACTTCCCGTGGGACCAATTGCATCTCCGGGGGTTAACTCTGTAAAGGCGACCTTGTATCCAGAGGATACGGATTATTATTATTTTGCGGCACGTGCTGACGGCAGTGAAAATGTCTTTGCCCGTACGGGTGAAGAACATTTGAGAAATGTACAGATTTTGCAAGGTAAATAGCGTGCATAAGGATTTGAGTTATGAAAGCATGGATTGAAGAAGATAATATAAATTATGAATACATTATAAGATATATCAGAGATACAATACCAGAAAGTACAGGGCATATTGCTGAAATGGAACTCTATGCCAAGGAACACGATGTTCCTATTTCTCAGCCTGAAAGCATTCGTTTTATGGAGGTCTTGCTGAAAATTGCAGGGGCAAAGCGTGTTCTGGAAATTGGAACTGCTATCGGCTATTCAGCAATAAGAATGACAAAAGCCTGCGGAGCTGAAATTGTGACGGTTGAACTTTCTGAGGAAATGGCGGATGAGGCTGAACGCAACTTTCAAAAGGCAGGAGTAAGTGAAAAGGTGACACTTTTGAGAGGTGATGCACGTCAGGTAGTTGCAGATATGGAAGGCGAAGAGTGCTTTGATGTGATTTTTGTTGATGCCGCAAAGGGACAGTACATGGAGTTTTTCTCTCACTGTGACCGATTGTTGAAGAAAGGCGGTATTCTGGTTTCGGACAATGTTTTGTACAAAGGGATGACTGCTACCGACGAGCTGGTGGTAAGACGGAAAATTACAATTGTCCGCAGACTGAGAAAATATCTTGAGATGCTGAAGGAAAATGAAAACTACGCCACAGCCTTGTTGCCCATAGGTGACGGTGTTGCACTGAGCTTTAAGGAGATGAAGTCAAATGATAATGCAAGGTGATAATCTGAGTACACATAAGGATTTTAAAAAGAATTTTGACTTTCTTCTGTTCTTTTTGACACTGGCAACTGCTGTGTTTGGAATTCTTATGATCTCAAGTGCTTCGCCCACACCGGGAAGGCATGTTTTTGTTCAGACAGCGGCTCTTCTTCTGGGGCTTGTTGCTGTTGGAGTTTTGATTGTAATAGATTATGAATATCTTGGAAGCATTGCCGGATACATGTATATCGGTTCGTTGATTTTGCTGATTCTGGTACTTATTCCGGGAATAGGAACATATGATAACGGTGCACGAAGCTGGATAAGATTTGGTTCGCTTATAGGCTTTCAGCCTGCAGAAATAGTAAAGCTTGTGTTTATTATAACCTTTGCAAAGCATTTGTCCGCAGTAGATGATCTGATAAACAGACCCAGAAATGTACTGTTTTTGCTTATACACGCAGGACTTTTTATTGGCTTGATTCTTCTTCAGCCTGACTTTGGTACATCGGTGGTTTTTGGATGCATTATGATAACAATGCTTTTTGTTGCGAAAATAAGCTGGAAGTACATCGGTTGCGGTGTTGCAGGTGTTGCGGCGGTCGTGCCTCTTGCATGGTGGTTTGTTCTGAAGGATTACCAGAAGGAAAGAATTATAAATCTGTTTAATCCTGAAAATGACCCCACAGGTACAGGCTATCAGGTGGCACAGTCAAAAATGGCAATCGGTTCAGGCAGACTTTTCGGAAGCGGTTTGTATCAGGGCGGAAGTCAGCACAGTAATTTTCTTCCTGAACGCCATACTGACTTTATTTTTTCGGTAGTATGTGAGGAGTTAGGCTTTATTGGTGCACTTCTTGTGATTGCATTTTTGGTAGCTATAATAGTCAGATGTATTATCATAGGAATTAATGCCAAAAACAATCTTGGTATGTATATTTGCTTTGGTGTTGCGGCGTTGTTTTGCTTTCACGTGGTTGAAAACGTGGGAATGTGTATCGGAATTATGCCTGTTACGGGTATTCCGCTGCCGTTTTTCAGTTATGGAGGTTCATCCCTTCTGACAAATATGATTGCCATAGGTCTTGTGCTCAATGTCAAGTACCGAAGCAAGGTGTTAAATTTCTGACGTTTTATGATACAAGAAACGCCATCCCTTTTCGGGGATGGCGTTTTGTCTTTTTCATAGAAATGCTCTTATCTCTGCAGCAAGGTCGTCTTCTACCTTGATAAGACGTTTGGTGATATCCTTTGCCTCTTCTGATGCCGCTTTGTATTGATTGAGGTATTTATTCAGAGACTTTGTTCCCATATCACAACCGTCGGTAATTAAATCTGCAATAACCTTGTCGGTGTGTTCCATAGCAATCATAACATTGGTCTTCAGCCAGGACATTCCCTGAGCCATAATGTTGGGATCCTTTCCTTCTTCGTCAAAGCTGTTGAGCAATTCGTGAGTTTTGCTTCCAAGCTCCTGATGCTCTTCTTTTGAGCGGTGAAGAATTTTCTTGAAATTTTCGTCCTTTACTCTGTCGATGACTTCGTCAATTGATGTTACACCCATTTTGATTCCTGCATTACATTCCTTCAAAAGTTCTATTGTATCGTGTTCAACCATAATTTTTTTCCTTCCTTTTGTATATTTTGGGATTAGCCGCATAGTTTTGTCAGGCTGTATATTCAGTTTTTCCGTTTTGAGCAGAAAAATTCATTTTTATCCAAATTGATTCAAAAACAGAAAAAGAATGTTCTTTGTGTAAAATAAGCAACTTTTGGACATAATGATAGCAAAAGTTTTTCAGGAGGTTGAAAATGAAAGATTACATTGCTATTGAAGGAATGGTTGCCAGAGAAATATTGGATTCAAGAGGTAATCCAACTGTTGAGGTTGAGGTTTTTGGTGAGGACGGAAGTGTGGGGCGTGCCGCTGTTCCGTCAGGAGCTTCAACAGGAGCTTTTGAAGCCTGTGAACTGCGTGATGGTGATGAAAACCGTTATATGGGTCAGGGGGTACTCAGGGCTGTTGAAAATGTAAATACCGAGATTTGTGATGCTTTATTAGGGTTTAATCTTCTTGAACAGCCTGCCATAGACAGCGAGCTTATCAGACTGGATGGAACACCCAACAAATCCAGACTGGGTGCAAATGCAATGCTTGCGGTTTCTCTTGCCTGTGCAAAAGCGGCGGCTTCTGCTCTGGGAATCAGTCTTTATAACTATATCGGCGGAGTAAATGGAAAGACACTGCCTGTGCCTATGATGAATATTATTAATGGCGGAAAGCATGCTGATAATTCTGTGAGCTGTCAGGAGTTTATGATTATGCCCGTTGGTGCAAAATCTTTTCGCGAGGCACTTCGTTGGTGCTCAGAGGTTTTTCACAAGCTGAAAAAGCTGCTGAAGGAGCGGGGATATTCAACTGCTGTAGGTGATGAAGGCGGCTTTGCTCCAAATCTGGAATCCGACGAGGATGCGGTAAAGCTTATTGTAGAGGCAATCGGTGCGGCAGGCTTCAAACCTTATGATGACTTCAGAATTGCTCTTGACCCTGCATCTACCGAAATGTATGAAGAGGCAAAGAAAAAGGGCGAAAACGGAAAATATTATTTCTGGAAAACCGACAAGATGCTGTCTCGTGAGGAAATGGTGGAGTTCTGGGCTGATTGGGTCAACAAATATCCTATTATTTCAATAGAAGACGGTATGGCTGAAGAAGACTGGGAAGGCTGGGATATGCTTACCAAAAGACTGGGCGGCAAGGTTCAGCTTGTGGGCGATGACCTTTTTGTAACAAATACAGAACGACTCAAGAAGGGAATAAAGCTTGAGGTTGCTAATTCTATTTTGATTAAACTGAATCAAATAGGAACCCTGACCGAAACTCTGGATGCAGTAGAACTTGCAAATAGAGCGGGATATACTGCAGTAACCTCTCACAGAAGCGGTGAAACCGAGGACACTACCATTGCGGATATAGCCGTTGCGGTAAACTCCGGACAAATCAAGACCGGTGCACCTTCAAGGACGGACAGAACAGCAAAATATAACAGATTGTTGAGAATAGAAGAAGAATTGCAGGATAGTGCTGTTTATCCTGGGATGGATGCATGGTTTAATTTGAAATAGATTAAATTTTGAAAGTTAAATGGAGCTGTTTGGGACGTTGTTTCAGACAGCTCTTTTTTGTATAATAGGAAATTACGATTTCCTATTATACAAAAAATATTAAATAGCCCGTGCAAAATTTTCGGCTTTGCCGAAATGCACATAGGCAAACAAAGCGTATATGCTTCGACCGCCGCCTGCGGCGAGCGGCAAAGCCACTTTGTTCTATCTCAAAAAATTGCCGTTATTATTGGTTTCGACAATTCTTTTGCATGATATGTTGTATAATGAACTAAATGGAAAAATTTGGCAAAAGAGAAGGAGGAGGAATAATGGCGGAATTGGGATACATACCGCAAAAATCCACGGGAAACAGAAAAACAAATCGAAGGAATTTATCGGACAAGCTTTTGAAAAATAAGTCACCGTTCAGGTTGTTGGGATTTTTTCTGGCAATGGCAATGCCTTACGGAAGGCTGGCTCCCTTTGGTGTTTCATTTCTTGCTCAGGAGCGTGAGTTGTCTTTGGGTGCTGTTTTTGTTTTTTTGGCAACGGCAATGGGAAGCTGGCTTGTTTGTGACAGACTGAATGCGGCAAAATATATATGTTCCGGATTGATTTACCTTGCGGTGCTTTTTGTTCTTGACAGAGGAGTAAAGCTCAAATCCGCAGCTGCAGCTCTTGCGGCGGGGATGTGTGTTTTTGTTTCGGGTATTGTAACGATTTTCTGGCAGGGATTTAATTTTGGTGATTTTTTGCTTTTGTTATGTGAATCTGCAGCTGTTGTAGCCGGAGCTTTTGTGCTGGAAAAGGGTATTAGGCTTATGAAACTGGAAAAGCCTGATATGAGAAGCATTGACACAGAGGAAAAAATAAGTCTGACAGTGACACTGGCTCTTTTGGTTCTGGGTCTGAAGGAGCTTTATATCGGAAGTGTTTTTTCTATTATGAGTATGGTTGCAGTGGTATTACTTCTGATTGTTGCGGCAGGCTGCGGGTCTGCATACTCTACAGGTGCTGGTGTGATTCTGGGCGTTATTTGCGGAATAGGAAGTGATGATTTTCTGCCTGTGCTGGGTACTTTTGGTTTTTGCGGCTTTATGTCGGGAATGTTCTCGAAGTTCGGAAGAGGCGGAGTTGTTGCAGGTACAGTTCTTGCGAATGCAATGCTGGCTGTGTATAATAATGAAGCAATGGAGTCTGTTCTGAATCTGTATGAGATTATGTTTGCAGCGGTTGTGTTTATGTTTGTAAAGAAGCGGACAATCACACTGGTTGGCGATATTATTTGTCTTGATGCGGCAGAAAGAGCAGGTATACGAAAAATAAAGGAGTCATTGAAGGAACGACTGGGTGCCATTGCAGTATCACTTGAAACAATGGCAAAAGCAATGGAGGGTTTTTCGGAAAAGCACAGCAGGAAAAACATAACTGATATTGCCACAGTTTTTGATATGGCGGCGGACAAGGTGTGCAAACGTTGCAGAAGAGTCTCGGTATGCTGGCAAAAGGATTTTGACTTTACCTATCATTCGCTTTTTGAAATGATGAAGGCTATGGATAGGAAAGGCACAGTTGGCCCTTATGATGTGAACGAGAGGTTTCAGTCAGAGTGTATTAATTTTTCAAGACTGGTGGCTGAGCTGAACCATCAGCTTGATCTTAATCAGGTGAAATGTGTATGGCAAAGCAAGGTGGATGAAAGCCGAAGTCTTATGGGTGAACAGCTTTCGGGTGTGTCAAAGGTTATTGACGGACTCTCGGCAGATATTGAGAGCGACATGGCATTTCACAGTATATCTGTAAAAGAGGTTGAAGAAAAGCTTCGCGAAAAAGAAATAGATGTTTACAAGGTCAAAGTTCTGGCAGAACAGCAAGGAAGACAACGGGTGGAAATCTGCATAAGACGGAGACTGTGGAATGAAGTGATAATGCGTGATACAATTAAAGTAATGAAAGAACTGTTTCAGGGAGAGATAACCGTAAGAGAGAAAAGCGAAGGTAATGAGTATTTTGCAACAATAGAATTTTGTGATGCTGAAAAGTTTGTGGTTGAAACAAATTTTGCAGAAAAAGCAGTATCCGGTGCAAACGGGGACAGTTATCGTTTTTCTTATATAAGGGGAGGGAAATATGTTATTGCTCTCAGTGACGGTATGGGAAAAGGTATCAGAGCGGCAAAGGAAAGTGAGGCAATGCTTGAGCTTCTTGACAGCTTTTTGCGTGCCGGGTTTGAAAGCCGTATGGCTGTAAAGTTTCTGAATTCAATAATGCTTCTGAAGTCAGAGGAAGATTCATTTGTGACTATGGATATATGTATAATTGATTTGTATACAGGTGAGGCTGAATTTATAAAAACAGGTGCGGAACCCAGCTTTATTATTCGGTCAAATACCGTAGATACAGTAAAAGTGGCGTCATTGCCCGTAGGCGTTATTGCTGAAATGGAAGCAGAAATAGCATCTAAAACTGTACGCGACGGGGATGTAATTGTTATGGTTACAGACGGTGTGGAAACTCGTGATAGCGGAAGCATGTGGGTTGGTGAGTTTATAAGCGGTATAGGAGGAGAAAGCGGTGACAGCAACCTTGCTGAAGAAATTCTTCAGCAGGCAATAAAACAAAACGACGGTCAGGTAAAGGATGATATGACTGTGCTTTCTGTGAGAGTGAGATGTGCATAAAACTATAACGAGTGTACTGTAGCTGAATAGCGTAAATACGCTATTCAGCTACAGCAAAGAATTTGCTGTCGTGAAAAGTCTTTCCCTAAAATACATTAATTATCATGATAGTCGGTGAAACGCGTAAGCATTCCACCGACTATTATTATGATGACCATACTACAGTATGATACAAATTAGACCGCCAGATCCTTCGTTAATAATTTTCTGTAGAGTTTCCTGAAGCTTCATTTGTGCATCATCGGGCATACGGCAGAGTTTGTTGTGAAGCCCCTCGTTAACAAGCTCGTGAAGAGACTTGCCGAAAATGTTTGATTCCCAAATCTTTTTAGGGTCAACCTCGAATTCATTGAGAAGATAGTGAACAAGTTCTTCGGATTGCTTTTCAGTGCCGACAATTGGCGAAACTTCGGTTTCTATATCTGCCCGTATCATATGTATTGACGGAGCAGAAGCTTTCAGGCGGACACCAAAGCGGCTACCCTGCTTGACAATTTCGGGTTCTTCGAGAGCAAGCTCGTCGATGGAGGGTGACACGATACCGTACCCCTTGCGGTTTACCTCTTCAAGAGCTGCAGCAACCTTGTCGTAACGGGTTTTGACAACAGAAAGGTCCTTCAGAAGATGAATGAGAGCTTCTTCATTTTTGATTTCGAATCCGGTCATCTCTTCGATAATTTTGTAATATAGTGCCTCAGGCAAGGTAAGTGTGAGTGATAATGTACCGTTTGTCATATCTATATTTGATACAACTGCATCGGTTATGAATTCGTTTTCCAGAAAAACAGTCGCAAGGTTTTTTGCATCAGAAAGCTTGGGTGAATCAGGAATGGATTCTGCCACAAACTTTTGAAGTGCTGCTTTCAGCCAGTGTCCCCGTTCCAATGCATCGGCCCATCCGGGCATTGTAATGCCTATTTCTGTAACAGGAAAAGCCAGTAGCAGATTTTTCATAATTTCGGTAATATCTTCGGGCGAAAGCTCCATACAGTTCATGGGAAGGACACAGGCATTGTATTTTTCTTCAAGGTATTCTTTGTGCTCTCTTGTGGTTTCGGCATAGGGGTTCAAAGTATTGAGGATTATTATGAACGGTTTTCCCAAGCTCTGAAGTTCTCTGACAACCTGTTCCTCAGCAGGTGCATAATCTTCCTTGTCTATGTCCGTTATGCTGCCGTCTGTTGTAACAACAAGTCCTACGGTTGAGTGTTCACAGATGACCTTTTTGGTTCCGATTTCGGCTGCCTCTGAAAAGGGCATGGGATTTTTGGACCATGGGGTCATAACCATTCTGGGATTATCGTCTTCAATATATCCAAGGGCACTTTCGACAATATAGCCGACACAGTCAATGAGTCGGATTCGGAAGGATGTACTGTCATCGAGTTTTATTTCCACGGCTTCGTTGGGAATAAATTTGGGCTCGGTTGTCATAATCATTCTGCCGCCTGCACTTTGAGGAAGTTCGTCCATTGCCCGTTCACGTTTATGTTCGTTTTCGATATTAGGAATAACCATAAGATTCATAAAGTTTTTAATGAAGGTGGATTTTCCTGTTCTTACGGGACCCACCACTCCCAGATAAACATCGCCGCCCGAGCGTTTTGCGATATCGTTGTAGATATTGTATTCCAGCATTATTTTTCCTCCTTGGGTTTTTATCGATTATTTTGTTACATTACTATGCACAAGCTTTCGAAAATATGTTTTATTTTGGAAAGTGCAAGTTTGTCTGATTACAGAGGGGAATACCCTGTTGACAAAAACCGATGTATGTGATAAATTTATATTAGATAAACAAGAAAAGAGGATACAGAATGAATGAAGGCAGATATGGAGTTTTTCTTGATATTGACGGAACCTTGCTGGGAACTTCGCACGATGCTTTGAAAAAGAACATAAGCATCATACAAAAGGTCAGAGCTCTTGGACATAAGGTATTTATATGTACAGGAAGATCTGCAGCGTATTTGCCAGAAATGATTGATTATGAAAAAAATTTTGACGGAGTGATTACCGGAGCGGGAGCGAGGATAACAATACACGGACAAGTTGTTTTTTGCAGTCTGGTAGATTTTGATTCCATAAAGCGTTTTTGTGAGTTTTCTCATGACAAGCCGAATCAGAGTATACTTGAGGGAACAAAAAATATGTTCAGTTTCGGTGATGACCGCATAGAATGTCAACGATGCATACATTTAACCTATGAAAATGCTTATGATTTTATCGATGAAAATACCGAAATTGAAAAGTTTGCTGTTACGGGAATTGTTGACCCGCGAATTTCAGATGTTATGGGCGAAGCTTTTGTTGTTATTCAGCACAAAGAATATGCCGAAGTAATACAACGGGCTTGCAGCAAGTCTAAGGCAATGTATTTTGTACTGGAGAAGCTGGGAATCCCCACACAAAATTCTGTTGCAATGGGTGACAGTATGAATGATTATGATATGATAGAAAAAGCCGGAATAGGGGTCGCTATGGGAAATGCAATTCCTGAGCTGAAAAGTATTGCGGATATGACAACTGCAAATGTTGATGATGCCGGTGTCGCATCAGCACTTGAAAAGATATTCGGGATTTAATTGAAGGATGGTTTGATATGAGCAAAAAAATGTTGTTTGTTTTTAATCCTATGTCCGGAAAAGGAAACATCAAAACACATCTGTTGAGTATTGTTGATATATTTGTAAAGGGTGGATGGGATGTCTCGGTACGACCCACTCAGAATGCCAAGGATGCCTTTGAGTATGTGCGTGAAAATGGAGAAAAGTTTGAACTTATTGCGGTTTCGGGCGGTGACGGAACTCTTAATCAGGTAATTCGAGGTGTAATGTGTATTGAAGAAGAAAAACGACCGAAAATCGGTTATATTCCGGCAGGTACCACAAATGACTTTGCATCAAATATGAAGATACCGAAAAATATGAAAAAAGCGGCACGGAATATTGTTGACGGTATTGAGTTTAAATGTGATATAGGTTTGTTTAATTATAAGAACTTCATTTATATTGCGGCATTTGGTGCTTTTACGGATGTTGCATATGAGACCTCACAGCAGAGCAAAAACGTTATGGGGCATATGGCGTATGTCCTTGAGGGAGCAAAAAAGCTTCCGGGATTGAAGCCTTATCATATGCATATACGATACAGTGACGAGGAAATAGAAGGCGATTTTATTTATGGAATGGTATCAAATACCAATTATCTGGGAGGCTTCAAGGCTGAAAAGGCTTTCAGAGCACAGCTGAATGATGGTCTTTTTGAAGTAGTTCTGGTAAAGAACCCGAAAAATGTAATCGAAACACAGGATATTCTTTCGAGACTTCTTATGCAGGATTTATCTTCGGATGCGTTTGTGACCTTCAGGACAGATAAAATAGCTTTTGTTTCTGAAGAAGAAGTTCCGTGGACACTGGATGGTGAATTCGGCGGCAATGTTTTTGCGGCCGAGATAACAACAGAGAAGCAGGCAGTGTCTCTTATGACGGCAAAGGTTGAATAAAACAGCAAAGGATGTGATGTACAGATGGAAAAAACGCCTTTGTCATTGAGAAAGCATATATCTATTTTTGGTTTAACCAATGCAGGAAAGTCTACCTTGTTTAATGCAATTCTGGGTCAGGACGTGTCCATTGTTTCGGATGTTTCGGGAACAACCACTGATCCTGTAATCAAATCAATGGAGCTTATTCCATATGGTCCCGTTGCCCTTGTGGATACAGCGGGGTTGGGTGATGCATCGGAGCTTGGTGAGGCAAGAGAAAAGAAAACAAAGGACATTCTCAGCAGAACCGATCTTGTTTTGCTGGTTTGCGATATTACATCAGAAAAGAAGCTTGAATTTGATTTTGGAAAGGTACCGAAGCTTACGGTATATACGAAATGTGATATTGCCTCTGCGGAAAAAATCGAGGAAGTACATAAAAAAGAGCCTGAAGCCGTGCTGTTGTATGGGTACGGTGAGGAAGAACTGAAAAAGCTGAAAAACGTAATGGTTGATATGCTTAATTCAATGGAAGCGGAAAGTGAAACTCTTCTGGGGAATCTTGTTCATGAATACGGTACTGTGGTGCTGGTTATTCCCATTGACAAGGCTGCACCCAAGGGAAGACTTATTTTGCCTCAGGTGCAGACGCTGAGAGACTGTCTTGACCATAACATACGCGCGGTAGTTGTTACAGCGGATATGCTAGAGCAGACGCTTTCGGATATACACGGGGTAAATCTTGTTGTAACTGATTCACAGATTTTTTCGGATGTAAGCCGTATTGTACCCACAAATGTTCCTCTCACGTCCTTTTCTATGCTTCTTGCAAATCAAAAGGGACGTATTGAACAGCTGATAGAAGGCACAAGGGTAATTTCTGCATTGGAAGACGGTGATGAGGTTCTGATGCTGGAGGCATGTACCCACAACACAACTCACGATGATATAGGAAAAGTAAAGATTCCGGCTCTCCTGCAGAAAAAGACGGGAAAGACGTTTCGGTTTACACATCTTTCGGGATATGATTTTCCTGATGATTTGGAAAGGTATAAGCTTGTTATTCAGTGCGGCGGATGTATGATAAACAAAAAAACTGTGCAAAACAGACTTGAAGTTTTTGAAGAAAAAGGAATTCCGGTTACGAATTACGGTGTAATTCTTGCGTATCTTTCAGGCATTCTTGAACGTGCGTCCGGGGTTTTTAAAAAATAATTTTTTATGAGGTGTAATATGGATACAACACTTGTAGTAATGGCGGCAGGTATGGGAAGCAGATATGGCGGTCTCAAGCAGATGGAGCCTATTGGACCCAATGGCGAGTTCCTTATGGATTTTTCGGCATATGATGCCAAGGAAGCAGGCTTTTCTAAGGTTGTTTTTGTTATTAAGAAGGAAATGGAAGAGGATTTTACACGTATAGTTGCCAACCGTGTGAAAAAGTATATGGATGTTGAGTACGTGTTTCAGGAAATGGAAAGCCTTCCTGATGGGAGAGTGAAGCCGTGGGGAACAGGGCATGCCATTCTTTGCTGCAAGGATAAGGTGAAGACTCCTTTTGCTATTATCAATGCAGATGATTATTACGGCAAAAAAGCATATATTGAAGTCAATAAATGGCTGAAAAATATGCCTGAGAATGAGATGTCACTGGTCGGATATGAGCTTGCTCAGACGACAAGTGAAAACGGTGGAGTGACCCGTGGTGTTTGTCAGATTGAAGACGGATATCTGACAGCAATTCGTGAAACAAAAGGAATTATAGGATTTACATACTGCGAAGACGGAAAAAGTGTTCATACTTTGCCTGAAGACAGTGTGGTTTCTATGAATATGTGGGGCTTTGGTACAGAAATTTTTGATTATCTGGAACGAGAGTTTGAAATTTTCAAGCAGGAAAAGGATATTATGAAGGATGAGTTCCTCATTCCTATAGTTGTGGATATTCTTATAAAAAAAGGTGAAGCTAAGGTTAAGGTTCTTCACAGTCCTGACCGTTGGTACGGTATGACATACCGTGAGGATAAGGATATTGTGTCTGATGCTATGAAAGCTTTTTGTGACAAGGGTATGTATAACGGAATTTCATAAAAATGAGCATTATGCTGAACGGTACAAAGCGGCAGAAATATTGTCTTTTTTGACTTACAAAATGAATATATACAAAAAAATTTGCAAAAATACACTTTACATTGCAAATTTTTTTTGTTATACTGTATTTTGTGGAAAAATATAAATAATTTGACTATATGTAGTGATTCAGCAATTATAAAACGGAGGTATCTGCAAAAGTGTGTGCAAAGAGTTATAACGATGACAGTATTGTCTCGCTGAAGGGTGCCGACAGAGTAAGAAAGCGTCCGGCGGTTATATTCGGTTCTGACGGAATAGAAGGCTGTCAGCATTCGGTATTTGAAATACTTTCAAACTCTATTGACGAGGCAAGAGAAGGTCACGGCAAGCTTATTACGGTGCGCCGTTTTCTTGATTTGTCGGTAGAGGTTGAGGATCAGGGAAGAGGTATTCCCGTTGACTACAACCAGAGAGAAGAACGGTTCAACTGGGAGCTTGTTTTTTGTGAAATGTATGCAGGGGGTAAATATGCCAATAACTCAGGAGAAAACTATGAATTCAGTCTGGGTCTCAACGGACTTGGTACTTGTGCGACCCAATACAGCTCTGAATATATGGATGTAGAAATCCTGCGTGACGGGCACAAGTTTGAGCTTCATTTTGAAAAGGGTGAGAATGTAGGCGGTCTTACCAAAACACCGTTCAAGCACAGATATACAGGCTCAAAAATAAAATGGAAGCCGGATAGCGAGGTTTTTACAGACATTGATATTCCGCTTGAGTATTACCTTGATGTACTGAAAAAACAGGCAGTGGTGAATTCGGGTGTTAAATTTGTTCTGTATAATGAGGTTGCTCCAGGAAAGTTTGAACAGTATGAATTCTATTATGACAACGGAATAATTGACTACCTCAAGGAGCTTTCGGACGGAAAAGAGAAAACGGCTCCATATTATATAGAGGCGGAACGCCGAGGCCGTGACCGTGATGACAAAGAAGATTACAAGGTGAAAATGAGCTTTGCCTTTTGCTTTAATAATGATGTGAATGTCATTGAATATTATCATAACTCAAGCTTTCTGGAATATGGCGGTTCACCTGACAAGGCGGTTAAGAATGCTTTTGTCTATGCCATAGACAAGTACCTGAAGGCAAATAACAAATACGTAAAGAATGAATCAAAGATTTTGTTTGCAGATGTTCAGGACAGCCTTTGTCTTATCAGTAACTCATTCTCAACCATGACCAGTTATGAGAACCAGACAAAGAAGGCTATTACAAACAAATTTATTCAGGAAGCAATGACTGAGTTCCTGAGAGAGCAGCTCGATATTTATTTCATAGAAAACAAGATAGATGCAGAGAAAATTTCTGAACAGGTGCTTATCAACAAGCGAAGCCGTGAAACAGCTGAAAAAACACGAACAACCCTGAAGAAAAAGCTTGATGTAAAAATGGATGCAGTCAACCGCGTAAAGAAGTTTGTTGATTGCAGAAGCAAGGATATTGACCGCCGTGAGGTCTATATCGTGGAGGGTGATTCGGCACTTGGTTCCTGTAAGCTGGGACGTGACAGTGATTTTCAGGCGATTATGGCAATAAGAGGTAAAATTCTCAATTGCCTCAAAGCGGACTATGACAGAATATTTAAGAGTGATGTTATTGTTGACCTTCTGAAGGTTCTGGGCTGCGGTGTTGAAATCAATGCAAAACAGAATAAGGAGCTTAGTTCCTTTGACATAAACAATCTGCGTTGGAACAAGGTTATAATTTGTACAGATGCGGATGTGGACGGTTTTCAGATAAGAACTCTGGTGCTTACCATGCTATACAGACTTACGCCAACGCTCATAAATGAAGGCTATGTGTATATTGCAGAATCACCGCTTTATGAAATCACCTGCAAGGACAAGACATATTTTGCTTTTGACGAAAAGGAAAAATCAGATATAATAACAAAACTGGAGGGAAAGAAGTTTACCATTCAGCGAAGCAAGGGACTTGGTGAAAACCAGCCCGAAATGATGTGGGAAACAACAATGAATCCCGAAACCCGCAGACTGATAAAGGTTATGCCTGAAGATGTTGAACGCACCAAGGAGGTTTTTGAACTTTTGCTGGGTGACAATCTTGCGGGCAGAAAAGAACATATTGCGGAACACGGTCATGAATATATTGACCTTATTGATGTAATGTAAAAAAATCAGGGAGAGAAATCCCTTGATTGGAGGAGGAAATAGTATTGGCAAAGAATCCGGTTATTGAACTTCAGAATATAACAGAAACTCTTGAAACCAACTATATGCCATATGCAATGAGTGTTATCGTATCAAGAGCTATTCCTGAAATAGACGGCTTTAAGCCGGCTCACAGAAAGCTGCTTTATACCATGTACAAAATGGGACTGATAAACGGTGGAAGAACGAAATCAGCCAACGTTGTGGGTCAGACAATGAAGCTGAACCCTCACGGCGATGCGGCGATTTATGAAACAATGGTGCGTCTTACCGAAGGGCATCAGGCGCTTTTGCACCCTCTTGTTGATTCAAAGGGTAACTTTGGACGTCAGTATTCAAGAGATATGGCATATGCTGCGTCAAGATATACAGAAGTAAAGTTATCAAAGATTTGCGGTGAGGTATTCAAGGATATTGACAAGGAAACCGTTGACCTGGTGGATAACTATGACGGGACTCTCAAGGAACCCACACTGCTTCCCGTCAGCTTCCCGAATATTCTGGTAAATCCCAATCAGGGTATTGCTGTAGGTATGGCATCAAATATTTGCAGCTTCAATCTGTCAGAGATTTGCGAAGCTGCCATAAAAATGATGAAAGAGCCTGACGGGGATATTCTGGATGTTCTAAAGGCTCCTGACTTTTCTACCGGCGGTGAAATTATCTTTGAAGAAGAAGTGATGCGTGAGATTTATGAAACGGGCAGAGGCTCCTTTAAAATCCGTGCAAAGTACGAATACGACAAAAAACAGCATTGCATTGACATAAAAGAAATTCCGTACACTACAACTGTAGAAGCAATAATTGAAAAGATAATTGAGCTTATCAAGGGCGGAAAGCTGAAAGAAATATCGGATATCCGTGATGAAACCGATTTGAAGGGCTTGAAAATTACCATTGACATAAAGCGAGGAACCGACCCTGAAAAGCTGATGGCAAAGCTTTTCAAGATGACTCCCTTGCAGGACAGCTTTGGATGCAACTTTAATATTTTGGTTGAAGGTTCGCCTATGGTTCTTGGTGTGAAGGATATTATCAGTGAATGGCTCAGATTCAGAAAAAGCTGTATAAAAAGAGGTATTCGATTTGATATTGACAAGAAGAGTGCAAAGCTTCATCTTCTTGAAGGTCTTGAAAAAATTCTTCTTGATATTGACAAGGCTATAAAGATTATCCGCGAAACGGAAGAAGAAGCAATGGTTGTTCCCAATCTTATGGACGGATTCGGAATAGACGAAATTCAGGCAGAATTTGTGGCAGAAATAAAGCTCCGCAACCTGAACAAAGAATATATTCTGAAGCACACTGCTGAAATCAAAGAGCTTGAAGAAACTATTGCTGAGCTCAAGGATACTCTTGACAAGAACAAAAAAATCGAAAAGATTATTGAAAAGCAGCTGAAAGAAATTATAAAGAAGTACGGTACAGAACGCAAAAGTACAATTGTGTATGGTACAGAAAATATTGCAGATGTTTTTGAAGAACAGATAGAAAACTATCCTGTTATGATGTTTGTGACAAAAGACGGTTACGTAAAGAAGATTTCACATCAGGCACTTCGCACCAGCGGTGAACAGAAGGTGAAGGAGAACGATGAAATTATTCAGTGCGTGGATACTGACAATACAGCAGAAGTTCTTGTATTCTCAAGCTCGGGTGAGGTATACAAAACACGTGCCCATGAGATTCCCGATACAAAAGCGAGTCTTTTGGGTGAATATATGCCCAATCTTTTGTCTATGGGCGAAGGCGAAAAGGTTGTGGGAATTGTAATTACAAAGGAGTATACGGGAAATATTTTGTTCTGCTTTGAAAACGGAAAAGTGGCAAAGGTTGATATCCGCGGATATGAAACCAAGCAGAACCGAAAAAAACTGATAAATGCATATTCTATGACATCTCCGTTGGTGAAAATTCTTTATCTTACAGAAGAAACAGAGCTGGTTGCCATAAGCAATATCGGAAAGGCTCTTATTTTTAAAACCGAGCAAATTGCTCTGAAGACAACAAAGAATTCTCAGGGCGTGAACGTAATGCTCCCCACCAAAAACAGCAAGCTTGCTGACGTTAAGACTGTTGAACAATCGGGAATCAAGGATGTAAAGCATTACAGAACAAAGAACATTCCGGCAAAAGGTGCTGTGATAAAGCCGGAGGATACAGAAAACGAACAACTATCGTTGTTCTGAATAAAACAAACAACTTTTGCAGATGAATAAAGTAATCTGCAAAAGCTGTACTTATATTCACTACTGTGAAAAATATGTCACAAAAGTACATTTACAACAACAAAAGACGGTGATACAATACGTCTTGAAAGGTAGGTAATTTATTATGATTTCATGTACAGAATTTATTCCGCTTTACAGCGAATTTTTCAAGTATCTGGAGGCACACGGCGGCGAAAATGCCGTTATGGATTATTGGATACATATTTCTGACACAAGTATAGGTGACAAAACAAACCCCAACAGCCTTGCATCAAAGTGTGAACTTTTTGGCGGGTTTGGGGGTGCAAAGGCTTATTGGGGACATACCCTGACAGAAGAAGCCTGCGACTTTATCAAGCTTTATGATTACAACCGTAACTTTATTCTCAGCCATATGCGTCATTGCCCCTCAAAGGGAATGCTAAACGATTTTGAACATGTTGAACCCTATCACAACTACTGCGAACACTGCAACGTAATATACAGCCGTGTTCTCAAAAATTACGGCATTGAATTTGTGCGTGACCATTCAAAGGTTGATAATGCTGAATGTCGTTCACTTCTGTTTGAAACCGGAAATATGCCCGATATTGACTGGAAGAATATTACCGATGAAGAAATCCACAGTCTTGCAACCGATGACGGTCAGGTTTCGGTTGTTGACCTCAAAACAGAGGATAACAAGTATCTACACCGTGATTTCCATCTTCTTGGGGATAATGCACTTTCATACTGCGGTGAGAACTTTGGTGACAATGCGGTTAAGGACTTCCTTACCACCTATGCAAATAACTACTATTCACCCCAGATTAAGGACATAAACGAAAGAGGTTTGGTTGCAATCAAGGAATGGATTGAAAAGGTCTATACCGTTGAAGAAGCAATTGAGCTTGTTCACTTTGATTTGAAGGACGACAGCCTTACAGTAACTATCGACAAGAGTCCTGTAATCGAATATATGCACGGTCTTAATCAGAAACCGGGCAAGTATTATATTGAAGAAACAAGAACGCTTTATTCGGCAATTGCAGATGCCTGCAACTTCGGTTTTAACCTTGAATACTATAACGAGGACGGCGGAACAAGGTTTATATTTTTTGAGCGAAAATTCTAGTCGGAGGAAAATACAATAATTTCGTGTATAGAATTTGGTATTGATAAGTAGTAAATTCCTATTATACAAAAAACTTAGCCCTGCAATAATTGTATTGCAGGGCTAAGTTTTTTGGAAAGACCCTTCGACAGGATCAGGGTGACGGTTGGGGCAAGGTTTGAATTTGACAATCATTCTGAGATGAGCAAATGAGAGCCGAAAAATCTTTTGCAATAAAGGTGGGTATATCAAACACCTTTTTATTGACAAAAGATATCTTTTGATATAAAATCAGTATTAAGAAAAAGTTACATAAAAGGGGCGAATATTATGATTTCATGCACAGAGTTTATACCTCTTTACAGCGAATTTTTTACATTTCTTGAATCCAAGGGCGGACACGATGCGGTTATCCGTTACTGGGAGTATTTGGGCGAAAAAAGTATCGGCGACAAGTCAAACCCAAAGAGCCTTCTTGCCTATCTTGAACGTGACGGCATTGACGGAGCGTGGAATTACTGGTCAATGTCACTGACAGAAGAGGCGTGCGATGTTTACCGCGTTTATGACCCTGTGAAAAAGACGGGATATACACATCTTCGCCACTGTCCGTCAAGAGGTATGCTCAATTCATTAAAGCATATTGAGCCTTACTGGGATTATTGCAGTCATTGTGATGTGATTTACAACAAGGCACTAGGTGAATACGGAATTACAAGAGTCCGTGATACCTCAAAAATTCACAATGCAGAATGTGCAATTGTTATGTATCGTGCCTGCGACCCTATGCCCGGTGACGAGGTGAAGGAGGTTAGCGACCCTGCGTACCTTATGGATATCAAAGCTGAAGACAACAAATATCTGCATAAGGATTTTCACTTGAGCGGAGACCATGTGCTTCGGTATACGGGAAAGAACTACGGCGAAAACTGTGTCCGTGACTTCCTTGCAACCTACGCAAAGCGATACTACGCACCACAGATTGAGGATGCAAAAGAACGTGGCTTGATAGCCCTCAAAGAGTGGATTGAACACACCTATGAGGTGGAGGAGGCAAGTGATGTACTCCATACTGAAATAAATGAAAAATCCCTTACCGTGACCGTTGACAAAAGCCCCGTTATAGAATTTATGCGGAGCCTCAATCAGGAGCCAAGCCCTTATTACATAGAGCAGACAAGAACACTGTATTCGGCAATTGCAGATGCCTGCAACTATGGTTTTTCCCTTGAATATTATAATGAAGACGGTGGCACAAAATTCAGATTCTTTGAACGTAAGTTTTGATTTTAAAATCCAGTAAAAAAGAGAAATATGAATCTGAGGGGGAAAGATAAATTTCCTGTTATGGATTAAATAATATAGTGGCTTTGATTACAGGAGCAAATAACCCACAGGAAATCATAGCCACGACAGCTTTTGCTTTTGCACGTGAAGGGGCAAAGGTGATTTTGATATATAAGAAAGTGCCAAGGCAGTTTGATAAGAATAAGATTGATAGAAATGGGGCAGAAAGATATTACGAGGCAAATGAAGGAAATGAAGATGTTGTAGAAAGCAAACTAAAGTGAATGAATGCTAACTATTTTGTTTTTAGCAAGCGAGCAGGCAAGAATGCTTAAAGGACCAGTGATAAAAATGTCCGGCGGACATACCCTCTGACTTGCGGATAGAGTTCTATAACGTATTTTATGTCGAAATTGGATAAAATGTTGTATATAAAAATTTTGATGAAAAGAATAGGCTGAAAAGTTTGTGAGAAATTTAACAATATTTAAAGAAAAGTCTTGATTTTTGACTAATGATGTGGTAAACTCTAAAAAGCAAAAAAAGTCGTATGGCTCGGCTTAATAGGATAGGAGAAAAATAATGGAAAACAACAACTTTAAACCTTATGTTCCGGCAAGTAAGGTAACTTCGGAGCTGACGGTGACATCTGTTATCATAGGCATTTTGCTTGCGATTATTTTTGGTGCCGCAAATGCATACCTTGGACTCCGTGTGGGAATGACTGTTTCGGCATCAATTCCTGCAGCGGTTATTGCTATGGGTGTTATCCGTGTTATGATGAGAAAGAATTCTATTCTTGAGAGTAATATAGTTCAGACAATCGGTTCAGCCGGTGAATCGGTTGCTGCAGGTGCAATATTCACTTTGCCTGCATTGTTTTTGTGGGCGGCTGAAGGCAAGATGGGAAAGCCTGGAATAGTTGAAATAACAATTATTGCTCTTTTGGGCGGTCTTCTTGGCGTGTTCTTTATGGTGCCTCTCAGAAATGCCTTGATAGTAAAAGAACATGGTATTCTTCCGTATCCTGAAGGAACAGCCTGTGCAGAGGTTCTTCTTGCGGGCGAAAAAGGCGGTGCAAATGCGTCAACGGTTTTTGCAGGTATGGGCTTTGCAGCAGTTTTTAAGTTTATAATCGACGGCATCAAGGCAGTACCGGGTGAAATTTCGCATACCTTCAAAGGCTTTGCAGGAACAATCGGTACTCAGATTTATCCTGCGGTAATGAGCGTTGGTTATATCTGCGGACCGAGAATTTCTTCTTATATGTTTGCAGGCGGTGTTTTTAGCTGGCTTGTTGCAATTCCTATGATACTGCTTTTCGGTGAGAATACAATTCTTGCTCCCGGAACTGATACCATCGGTGCGATTTTTGCAGCAGACGGAGCTTATGGAATATGGGGAACATATATTCGTTATATCGGAGCGGGTGCTCTTGCGGCAGGTGGAATAATCAGTCTTGTAAAATCCTTGCCGCTTATTATCAAAACCTTTGCGGGAGCAATCAAAAGTATGACAGGTTCGGGCAAGAGTGCCAATCTGCGTACCGAGCAGGATATAAATATGATATTTGTTATTGGTGCGATTGTTGTTCTTACCCTTTTGGTATGGCTTGTTCCTGCAGTTCCGGTTTCACTTATCGGTGCTGTTATTGTTGTGGTATTTGGGTTCTTCTTTGCGACAGTTTCTTCACGCATGGTCGGTCTTGTGGGAAGCAGCAACAATCCCGTTTCAGGTATGGCAATAGCAACTCTCCTGCTTGCAACCCTTATTCTTAAACTAACAGGCGAAGGCGGAGGCGGAGGAATGCACGCTGCAATTGCAATCGGATCGATTATCTGTATTGTATGTGCAATTTCAGGTGATACCTCGCAGGACTTGAAGACAGGTTATCTTCTTGGTGCAACACCAAAGAAACAGCAGATTGGTGAGATTATCGGTGTTATTGCGGCGGCACTTGCTATAGGCGGCACAATGTATCTTCTTGACGGTGCTTACGGTTTTGGCTCTGCAGAAATTGCCGCACCTCAGGCAACACTTATGAAGATGATTGTTGAGGGGGTTATGGAAGGCAACCTGCCATGGAATCTGGTTATTATAGGTGCATTTATTGCGGTAGCGGTAGAGCTTGTTGGTATTCCCGTACTTCCTTTTGCTATCGGCACATACCTTCCCATTCACCTTAATGCCTGCATTATGGTGGGCGGTATTGTGCGTCTTGTCTTTGACAAGCTCAAGAAAAAGGAAGAGGAAAAGACAGCAATCGTTAATGATGGTATTCTTTTCTGCTCAGGTATGATTGCCGGAGAAGGATTGATTGGTATTGTACTGGCTGTTCTTGCTATATTTGGTTTTGACAAGGTGCTTGATATTTCCAGATTGCTCAATCTGCCTTCATGGGCTTCTAACATAGGCAGTATAGTTGTCTTCGGTTTGATTGTGGCATCACTTCTCAAGTTCTCACTTTGGAAAAAGCGTGGCGCGAAGTAAAATGAAAAAGCAAACACAGGAGAATTATCTTGAACGAATTCCCATCCGTAAGGAAGGTCTTGAGTGGACAACAGATGAAAAAGGAACGGTGACCCTTAATATTCCGAACAAAGGTTTGTTTAACAGACTTGCACAGAAGTTTTTGAGGAAGCCTCCCGTAACTTATATTCATCTGGACGAAAACGGAAGCTTTGTGTGGTCTTTGATTGACGGGGAAAAGAATATAATAGAAATCGGAGAGCGGGTAAAGAAACGGTTTGGCGAAGCTGCTGAGCCTCTTTATCCCAGACTTGCCCAGTTCTTTCAGGTTCTTGAAAGTTACGGCTTTATACAATGGAAATAAAATATAGTGGCAGGAACTGTTTGAAACAGTTCCTGTTTTATTGACAAGGTGTGTTGTGTGTGTTACTATGAATTCATAGAAGGTACATCTACATATATTAATTTTAAGGTGGGTGTATTTATATTGAACAGTTGATTAAGGAATATAAAGCTGATACGGACAGGGTATATCTGACGGGATTGATTATGGGCGGTTACGTAGCAGGATTTACTGCTATGGCAAGATCTGATTTATTTGCGTCAATTGCTCCCGTATGCGGCGGTGGAATGGCTTGGTGCGTATACTCAGAAAAAAAGTTACCTATAGGGGCTTTTCGCGGTGTGGCGATAAATTTTAATACAACAGAGGTGCAGAAATGAATTTTCAAAATTTAAAGGATTTTATGGACAAGCTGACGGAGTGGAAAATTCCAGCGAATTCAATTATTGTGAATTACAAGGGAAATGAGGTTTTCAGATACAGTTCGGGTTATGCGGATGTTGAAAAAAAGATAAAGATGAAGGGTGATGAATGGGTAAATATTTATTCCTGTTCAAAGCCTGTGACTTGTGCCGCAGCACTTCAGCTGTTTGAAAGAGGATTGTTTCTTCTTGACGATCCGATTTCGGAATATATTCCCGAATTCGGAGAAATGTATGTGAAGGATGTTGATGGAAATATCAGAAAATGTAATAAGCCCATAACATTCCGTCATTTGTTTACAATGTCTGCAGGATTGACATATGACCTTGAAAGCGATGGGATAAAGCTTCTTCAAAAGGAACATCCTGATGCAGATACCGTTACTGTTGCGAAATACATTGCAAAAGATCCGTTACAATTTGAACCCGGTTCACGTTATGCATACAGTCTGTGTCACGATGTTCTTGCGGCTTTGGTTGAAGTTATATCGGGTATAAGCTTTGGTGAATATATGAAAAAGAATATATTTGCACCTTTAGGCTTTGAAAATGAATTTACGTATAAAAGAACTCCCGAAATATATAAAAAAATGGCTGAACAGTATACTTTTGCAGGAGATGACGAAAAAGAAAACATACTTCTGTCTCCCAACGGACAGACCAAATGGAAAAATATTGGGAAGGACTGTATATATGCTCTGACCACCAACCACGAATCCGGCGGTGCAGGAATGGTTATAACAACCGAAGCGTATGCGGCTTTTGCAAATGCAATGGCGAATCTTGGCAAGTGTCCTAACGGTGAACGAATTCTGTCATCAGGTACGGTTAATCTCATGAGGACTTCTCAGAATGTTCCCGAAGCAAGACAATGGTTTGATAATATGCACAGACTTCGTGGCTATGAATACGGACTTGGTGTGAGAACACTTGTGGATAAGGCGTGCTCCGGTTCAAACAGTTCGTTGGGTGAATTTGGATGGGATGGTGCGGCAGGTTGTTATACTATTATGGATCCCGACAGCGAGCTTTCATTCTTTTATCTTGAACATATTATGGAAGGTTTCTCGGAATATGTTCAGCCAAGAATCAGAAACATTATATATAAATGTGTTGAAGCATAGAAGACTGTCTGATGGATTTTACAAAACTGAAAGAATTTGTGGATTGGCTGACAGCGTGGCGTATTCCCGGAAACTCTGCTGTGGTATATTACAAAGGCAAAAAAAGTATTTGAATTGAGAAACGGCAAAATTCCAGGCTTTGACATGACAAACTGTCAGGGAACGTTTGTCAAACCGAGACTCAAAATAATTCTGTACGGTTGTATAGATTGAATAAATTTGTAAAAAGTTTGGTTTTTGCCTTGCTTTTTGCAGTAAAGTGTTATATAATAATCTATTATATATTAAACAAAGATAGGAGAATAGAATATGGCTTATTATTTCAATGAACCTTCACATACTTTCAGCGAGTATTTGCTTGTTCCCGGTTATTCATCAGCGGAGTGTATGACAAGTAACGTAAGTCTCAGAACCCCCCTTGTGAAATTCAAGAAGGGTGAGGAGCCTGCGATTACAATGAACATTCCTATGGTTTCTGCAATTATGCAGTCTGTTTCAGGCGAAAAGCTTGCGATTGCTCTTGCAAAAGAAGGCGGAGTGTCTTTTATCTACGGTTCACAGACAATTGAAGACGAGGCTGCAATGGTCAGACGTGTCAAGAACCACAAAGCAGGTTTTGTGGCAAGTGATTCAAATATCAGACCTGACCAGACTCTTGCTGAACTTCTTGAACTGAGAAAAGCTACAGGACATAACACGGTTGCAGTTACAGAAGACGGAACAGCAGAAGGAGTTCTTCTCGGTATTGTTACACCCCGTGATTACCGCGTGAGCCGTATGGACCACAATACACCTGTTAAAGAGTTTATGACTCCTTTTGACAAGCTTATTTATGCTCCTGAGGGCACAAGCCTCAAAGAAGCAAATGACATAATCTGGGATAACAAGCTGAATTCTCTTCCCATTATTGATAAAAACAGAAAGCTTGTTGCCTTTGTATTCAGAAAGGACTACGATGCACACAAGGAAAACCCCACAGAGCTTCTTGATTCATCAAAGAGATATGTGGTTGGTGCAGGTATCAACACACGTGACTACGAACAGAGAGTTCCCGCACTTGTTGAAGCAGGTGCAGATGTTCTTTGTATTGACTCATCCGAAGGTTTTTCAGAGTGGCAGGCAAGAACACTCAAGTTTATCCGTGACAAGTACGGTGATACAGTTAAGGTTGGTGCAGGCAATGTTGTTGACCGAGAAGGCTTTATGTTCCTTGCTGAAGCAGGTGCTGACTTTATAAAAATCGGTATAGGCGGCGGGTCAATCTGTATTACACGTGAACAGAAGGGTATAGGCCGCGGTCAGGCAACAGCAGTTCAGGAGGTTGCTGCAGCACGTGATGAATACTTTGAAAAAACAGGTATTTATATTCCCATCTGTTCTGATGGCGGTATTGTTCACGATTATCACATTACACTTGCTCTTGCAATGGGTTCTGACTTTGTAATGCTTGGCAGATATTTTGCCCGTTTTGATGAAAGCCCTTCAAACAAGGTTTCTGTAAACGGAAACTATATGAAAGAATACTGGGGCGAAGGTTCAGCACGTGCAAGAAACTGGCAGAGATACGATATGGGCGGTGCTCAGAAGCTTTCTTTTGAAGAAGGTGTTGATTCGTATGTTCCCTATGCAGGTTCACTCAAGGATAATGTTGCGTTGACACTGAACAAGGTGAAGTCAACAATGTGTAACTGCGGTGTTCTTTCCATTCCTGAGCTCCAGAAGAACGCAAAGATGACTCTTGTTTCTGCGACCAGTATTATTGAGGGCGGAGCACACGACGTTGTTCTCAAGGACAAGAATGTTGCGCCTGTGAAATAATGGCAAAAAAAACCGTGAAAAAGCTGAACGGTGCAAAATTACTTGCACCCAACGGCAGTCTGGTGTTTTGCGAAAACTGTGAGAAAGTTGTTGGTAGCATAAACAAAAGCGGATACAGATATATAAACTTTATTTTCATTTGTACTTGCGGTATGTGCGGTCGTGTGGAAATAATAAGAGACGGTCACAAAAATGGCATTTCACAGCATTTGAACAGAATGCCGAAAGTGGTAAACGGAGTATGTTGTTGTCGGGAATGTGACAATCCTTTGTTGTCTGTGAAAGAAGAGAGTGTTTATAATTTTTCGTTTTTTACAGAATGTATTTGCGGTGAGAAATATGACACAAAGCCCAGTTTTAACAAACGGCTTGGCGAGACCTTGCGGATACTAAAAAAAGCAAAAGATACTAGGTGATTGGATAAATCAAAAGGCGTATCGGAATATATATATGAAAAAAACAGTTGCTGTTATGGAGTGTGCTCGTAAGGACAGTAAATTTAAAAGGCAGAAACGCTCGATTTCGTTTCTGCCTTTTATCGTAGGGCTTTTATCGTAGGGGACGATGCCCACATCGTCCCGTTCATAAGGTTTTAGGATTATCCTAAACATTTCGGAAGATGCTATACATCTTCCCTGCTTGTTACAGTACCGGGCAAATTATTTTACTGTTATGTTTCCAATACCGATATAACCGCTTTCATCTTCCTTGTCTGACATAATTTTTAATTGCAGACCATACCTAACAGGAATAGAAATCTTTTTGGGTAATTCTTCTGCACCAAGGGTTATTTCTTTAACAAGTTTTCCGTCGACATAAAAATAAACTGTTTTTTCCAATTGATTATCTGTTGCGTGGCCGACTGTGCATTCAATAGATGAATATTTACTGTTAAGATTGAATAAAGCATACCATCCATGAACACCAAGTTTTATGCCATTGCTATATTTTTCTCCCGCCATTTCAAAATTTTCACCTTTAAATGATGAAAAAAGCTCGCAATATCTGCTTGTCTCATACGGTGGACACACATCTAATAAATACGTACCATCTGCTGGAGCCTCATCCCACAAATAAACGCTTTTTGTATTTCCGTCCCAAGTTACGTCCATACCAGCAAGATTAGCCGTTCCTCTAACGGGCATATAAGTTGTTCCATTGTAAATAAACGGCTCAATTACTGTTCCATTCGCATCTTTTAATTCGCACAAAACATTATCCTTATAAACCTTAATATTGTTGTAAAAAACTTCAATAGTTTTTGTACCTGTTGTTGCAAACACCACTCCTCCTGTAATTGTTGCTCCAATAACTACTCCCGCAACTAATCCTT